>CAZOBL010000053.1:0-13217 GCA_964578185.1 uncultured Thermoplasmatales archaeon | reverse complement strand
CTCCTGGTGGTACTTCTACTGGTGAGCATGATACTATAACTGTTTCAATTGATACTACTGGATTGCCTAATGGAGAGTACAACGCGGATGTTAAAATTGATACTAACGTAATTGATACAGTTTTTAGTGTACATGTATTAGCCGGTCCTGTATTGGGTTTCAATCCACAAAGCCATAATTTTGGACAGATGAAAAAGGATCAGACAGATTCTACTACTTTTGAGATATGGAATAGAGGTCTGATGACTCTAGATTATACATTATCTAGTGATGTTAGTTGGCTTAGTGTATCTCCTCCTGGTGGTACTTCTACTGGTGAGCATGATACTATAACTGTTTCAATTGATACAAGTAATATAAATAATGGTTCTCATGTAGGAAGAATTTTTATCAATACAAACACTCAAGACAACGTATTTTATGTTTATGTGAAGGTTGGATGTGTTTTAGATTTTACACCGACTCATTACGATTATGGGGATATTGGTTTGGGGCTTAGAAATGAAACAACCTTACAGATATGGAATAATGGAACGGGTACCCTTATTTATTCCCTATCTGAGTCGTATGATTGGGTAGTTGCAGAACCAGATCATGGAAAATCGGCTGGTGAAAAAGATACAATTACAGTCACAATTGATACTAGAAATAAAGATATGTCTTTTGTTGGCCATCACAGCTGTGAGATATTAATTAACTCAAATGGTGGAACAGATTACTTTAATTTCGAGGTCGATATTATCGCTGCTTTTTATTCAACTCCTAGTGATGGTACGATTAGTTGTACTAAACAGTGTGGAGATCCATGGGAGAGTGGGTTTTATGATGCTAGAAATTCACCCGTTGGTGAAGTGGACGATGATAGCCCAACTGGTATGGTCGGACAAAAAGTAGGATATGTAGGTGATCACAAATGGGAATGGACT
Source organism: uncultured Thermoplasmatales archaeon (assembly GCA_964578185.1). GTDB lineage: Archaea > Thermoplasmatota > E2 > DHVEG-1 > DHVEG-1 > JAZKSG01. The sequence continues at coordinate 12,291 of CAZOBL010000053.1, read as the reverse complement.
TTATATCGTACATATGTATTTTTTGATACATCCCGACTTTCTACATTGCCTGAAGGGTATGAAATAACAGAAGCATGGGTTAGCACCTATCCTGTAGGTGGAAACGCATATTGGGTCTTTGATATTGTACTGTTAGATGGACAACCTTTACATCCACATAATCCCTTACAAGAAACTGATTATAATATCGACTATTACAGTCAAGAGGTTGGAAGATTTCATCCTACAGAGGACAATGTTCATTTTTATGATTATAATGATATCGCTTTAAATGAAGATGGATTAAATGCTATAGACAAAAATGGTATTACTAAGTTTTGTGCAGTGACTAGTATGGATTGGAATAATAACTCGATATATGGTCCTGCCTGGGTCAGTGGTTTTTTAAGTGAAGGTGAATATAAACCAATTTTATATGTGAAATTTGCTCAAATAAATGAAAATAATCCTCCTAATAAACCAGATGATCCAAATCCTTATGACGGTCAAATAGATGTTAGTTTGAAGACTACATTAAGCTGCTATGTTGAAGATAAAGACAATGATGCAATGAATGTATCGTTTTATCTAAATGGAAATCTTTTAGGGACAGACAAAAATGTTGGTAGTGGTGAAATAGCTTCATTTACTGTACCATATGAACTTGATTTTGAAACTACTTACGGGTGGTATGTAATAGCAGATGATGGAAAAGAATCAAATATATCAAATATCTGGCATTTTACAACAATTGAAGAACCGCCAACTAATCATGTTCCTGATAAACCAACTAATCCTTTGCCGGGTGATGGTGAACAAGATGTTGAAGTCGAAAGCCTGTCTTTGTGTGTAGATGTATACGATCCTGATGATGACTCTTTAGATATATCGTTTTATCTTAATGATGCACTTCTAGGTAAAATTTATGATGTAGCGAGTGGTGAGACGGTTTGTTACAACATTGAATCAACTCTTGATTATAACACAACATATGAGTGGTATGCAATAGCTAATGATGGTGAATTTACCAATACTTCAGATATTTGGAACTTTAGAACATTTGAAGACTCTCAACCACCAATTAATCATGCACCTGATAAACCCATTAACCCTATACCAAACGACGGTGAAGAAAACATCGAGTTTAACGCTTCTTTAAGCGTAGAAGTAACTGATGTGGATGGGGACATGCTTGATGTAACATTTTATGATGCCTATGATGATAGTATAATAGGTGTTGATATTGACATAGCAAGTGGAAATACAGCATCTGTAATATGGCATAATCTAGGATATAACACAACTTATCTATGGTATGCAACATCTGATGATGGTGAATTTACAAACACCTCAGATACATGGGAATTTACTACAAAAACCGAAAATGCAACAGATTATAATATTTCAGTTGAGATCATTAAACCTCTGCCAGGTATGGTGTATTTTAGAAATAATCAGATTGGGTCTTTCCTATTTCCGTTTATAATTGGTGATATAGATATTGAAGTAAATGTCAGTGATCCAAAACAAGATGTTGACTCAGTTAAATTCTATGTTAATGGGCAGTTAAAAAATCAGGATAATATAAGTGCATACAACTGGACGTGGGATGAAAGTGTCATTGGAATTAGAACGATTAAAGTTGCAGCATTTGTAAATGGTGAAGAAGTAGCATCTGATCAAATAATAGTTATCATATTCAACCTAAATATAATCTAAAAAGAATACAAATTCTTATTTCTATTCTTTATATTTCCTGTACATATTAATAAACTCATCAATTTCAGCGTCAAGTTCATCTATCTTTGTCCTTAACTCATCAACTGTACTATTTCCCCTTTTAATCTCCTCTTTTTTACTAGAATTTATGTTGTCTTCCCTGTAAGAAGAAAAGAAAACATCTTCTTTAGGGGGTTCAATATCATTGTTTTTCTCCTGTAACACAGGTTGTGATACCTGTTCGACATGCTGTAAACTTGGTGTACTATCATGTTTAACATTGTTGTAATCTTGTTCCATTTTCCTAAAATATTGACGAATACTTGTTCTAATTAATTCACTGGTATTCATTGGATGATTTTTTATCTTATCATAAAGCGCGTCATTAAAACGAACTGTTATTGTTTTGCTTGGCATAATGGCATCCCCTAATTTTAGTCTTAAATCGTTTTACAGCATAAAAATTTTTGCAAAAAACAGCTTAATTTTGTAAATCATTTGTCTTAACTACATGCCTATATGCATATTCAACTGCGAAAAAGGTACTTAAAAGATGGTGTAATACAAGCAGTTGGAAGGAATCGGGCTGGTAGTTTTTTTATAGAGTGCATCCCATCCCTCCTAAGAACACCAGCCTTCCTTCTTCCCTTTTACATATATATTTTTTACTCCTAGAAACTGATATGTTTATATAGGGCTAATCTTTGTGGTATAAACCCATATTGGGGGGCGTGGCAAGATTTTATGACTCAGATATCTCAAGCTCAAAAAGGAATGGTTACAGATCAAATAAAAAAAGTCGCAGAAAAAGAACAATTAAATCCAGAAAAAGTTAGAAACTATGTTGCCGAAGGTAAAATTGTAATTCCTTTTAATCCTATACATTCACCAAAATCTGTAGGTATTGGTAAAAATCTTAGAGTTAAAGTAAATGCAAATATTGGGACATCAAGAGAACATTGCTTGCTTGATGAAGAACTTGAAAAAGCAAAAATTTCAATTAAATACAAAGCAGATGCTGTAATGGATTTGAGTACTGGTGGAGACTTGGATAAAATTAGAAAATCTATTTTGAACGTTGTCGATGTTCCTTTTGGGACAGTTCCTATTTATCAAGCGGGTATTGACTCAATTAAAAAACATGGATCCATAGTTGACATGACCGAGGATGAAATGTTTAAAACATTTGAACATCAAGCAAAACAAGGTGTAGATTTTGCAGTTGTTCATGTAGGTGTGAATCAGGTTAGTGTTGAGCGACTAAAAAGACAAAAACGCCTTATACCAATGGTTTCAAGAGGCGGTGCCTTTCATATGGCATGGATTCTACATAACCAACAAGAAAATCCATTTTATGAAAACTTTGAAAGACTCCTAGAAATCGCAAAAAAATATGATATAACACTAAGCCTTGGAGATGGTATGAGATCTGGTGCTTTATATGACTCAAATGATAGGGCAAAATTCCAAGAACTACTAATAGTAGGAGAGCTCGTTGAAAAAGCAAGAGAATATGGTGTGCAAACAATGGTTGAAGGACCAGGGCATATGCCTCTAAACGACATCGAATCAAATATCAAAGTCATGAAAAAAGTAACAAACGAGGCACCATACTTTGTATTAGGTCCACTTGTTACAGATATCGCTCCAGGATATGATCATTTTGTGGGGGGAATAGGTGGTGCACTCGCAGGATACTTTGGAGCAGATTTTCTATGCTACCTAACACCTGCAGAACATCTCTCACTGCCTGACAAAAATGATGTACGTGATGGTGTCATAGCAACAAGAATTGCAGCACATGCAGCAGATCTTGCAAGAGGCATTGACAGAGATGTTGATACAACTTTTAGCAAAGCACGTGAAAACCTTGACTGGGATTCAATGATGAAACTATGTATAGACCCACATAAAGCAAAAAAAATTCGTGATAAAAGGCTCCCTGTTGAAGATCTAGACACTTGTTCAATGTGTGGTAATCTATGTGCAATAGAAATTGTAAAAAATTATCTCAAAAAATAATGGTTTATTAACCTTTTGTATATATTACTGTTTTTTAGGAGGAAAATACGGAAAATTTTAAATCATGATACATGTATTCCTTATCTGGAGGTAAAAAAATTATGGCATATACACATAATGGTTGGACCCTATACACAAGGGATGTTCAGTTAAAAGGTGGTAGAAACCAAACAATTTATTTCTTTAGTAAAAGAAACCCAAAGAGTGGAACACCTTGTGATAAACCAAATGGTTACACAGTTGGTGTGAACAAAAGAACTGGTCTTCCATATCTTAAAAAGAAATAAATTCTATTTGAAAATTTTTATCACATTTTTTTCTTTTTTTCTTTTTTTTTGGAACTTATTTTTTTGAACGAAATTTATTTAAATAGTTAACTCATGTTAATAATTTGCTCAAAGTTTTTTTGGGTGGAGGTAGAAACATGAGAGGCAAAAAAAGAAATTTTTTATTAGCAGTAACGTTAGTTACTGTGGGGCTGCTGTTATTAAGTACAAATATCGGCAGTGTATCCGGAAAAAATGATAATGAAAACCTTGGTTTTTCAATAAAACCTGTAAATGTTGAAATAAAAACTATGCAAAGACCGAAAAGCGAGCTTGATTTGGAACCAGAAAGAATTATTAGAACATTTGGTGCACCAGAATTTACTTTTGATGGAAATCAAACCCATCCTGCTATTGATGTTGCTGGTTGGGATGGATATATGGCTGCTTTTGCTGATGAGAATTACGGCTTGATATTGACTTATACAAATGATGATGGTGTTTCATTTGGAACAGGTGGAGATTATCCATCTATTAAACGTTGGGATGGTCAAAGATTTTTTGGTACTTTTGTTCCTGACTCAAATGATAGTTATGGTGGAATTGTCTATCTTTTTGAAACCACAGACAATCAAAACTTCGATTCTTATACTTTATCAGGTTGGGATTGGTCTGAACTACCTGATTTTCCTGACCAGATATTATGGCATGATATAATTGATATGGAAATTGCCTGTGATGACTCAAAAGAATTATGGGAATGGGGTTTTATCTCCTTTGTAGGTAGTACCGAATATGATGAGCCAATTGTAAATGCTCCATTTGTAACATATCAAACTAGTTTTGATGGTTATGCTACAATAAGTTGGTATCTACTTGAAGGATGTGCTCATACAGATAATTTCATTGATCATACCACTTTATATGGTTACTCTGTTTATGATTTCTATGATACGGAGTTGAATGCTTGGACACTGTTTTTACGTAAAGATAATTATGGTGACTGGGCGGAAGAATCTGTTGGCTATCAGTATTACTCTGATGAGGGTGGAAATTTAGAATATCCTGCGGTTTGTGCTGATAATGGAAATTTAGTACTTATAAGTGAATCTGATGAAAATGGAAATAAGGATATTGTATGTTTTTACGGTGATCAATTAGAGACTCTTGAAGATAATACAGTTGTTGGATCAGAAGATGATGAACGGTTCCCAGATGTTCAACACTACAAAGATGATATTTATATTTGTACTTTTGTAAAAAACAATGAGCTATATGCAGTTGTTACTGAGAATGCTGGTGAAACATGGGGTGAACCATATATACTTAGTGACGGAACAGGTAGTGTAGAAGAAGAATACGGTACTGCTGATTTAACCCAGGAAGCTCTTTATGCTATGTGGGAACAAATAGATATTGATATGAACATCTGGAGGGGTGTTGCTATTGATAATAATCCACCGGCTGCTCCAGAGATAACTGCACCTGAAGAAGGTAAAGAAGGAGAAGATGTGGAGTTTACATTTTCTGCATATGATAGTGATGGTGAAGACGTAGAAGTTATGATTGAATGGGGTGACGGTAGTGGTCAAATAGTTGGACCGTATCAATCAGGTGAAGAATTCGTTTTAACTCATTCATGGCCAGAACAAAAAACATATCAAGTTAGAGCAAAGGCAAAAGATACAAATGATCTAATAGGTCCATGGTCAAGTACTGATATTGAGATACCTGCTGGAAAATCAAAAGAAAAGAACATTCAATGGTTGTTCTTACGTAATATATTGGATCGATTTCCAATATTAAGACAGATGCTAATGATGTATCTATAAAAATCTAAATCTTTTTTTCTCTTTTTTTTTATTTTAGATGTTTTAATTAGGATGTCCACCTATCTTTAGGCTTGGATCGCCGAATAGTTCCCATTGTTGAACCATTTTAACATCCATCTTTGCGTCATCACCAAGGAATTTATGAATATATTCAGTCATTGTTTGTCCGTGATTTAAGCCAAGGTCGTCTTCGTTTTCTTTGCCATATAACTCAAGGAATCTTAATTCAAGCCAACCATCAAGAATTTCAAGATAATCAATTACTCCATTTAGATCTTGGTCTCCATCTCCATGAGTGCCAAGACCTGTATTTGCAATTGTGGCAATTGCACCACCATTTGGTTTGCTTGTCAGCCACCATGCCCAGCAGTTTGGTGTCCAGCCATCAAACAGAAATCTAAAAATAAAATATTTAAGACCCTGATTTTTTACACCATTTTTTATAATTTGAGGTATTGTTTTATCAAATTCCCCGTTATGGCAACCTCCAACAATCGTTATAGGTAATTTATCTTTATTTCTAAGAGGTACCATATCTTTTACATGATAACCTTTAGTCCAATTACTGGAATCATTTACAGGATCTGGGAAATGTGTACTCCATGAAACACGACTCCCATGACCACAAAAATAAGCAAAACCTGCACCTTTATTAAATTCCTCATTTACTGTTTTGCGATTTATATCCTCATCTGATGCATAAACTTTCAATGGATTACTACCAGGGAGTTTATCAATAGCCTCGTTACATGCGATTTCTCCTTCTATTACTATTTCTCCTTCGGGCCATTGTCCGGTATTTACATAAGAATCGCCTGCAACTAAAAGTAAATTATTAAACCAATCCTCGCAGGCCACATTTGTTTGTTCATAATTAATTATTTTTTTAACCATTGTTCTCACCTCCAATTTGTTTCTACAGGCAAGACGTCCGAGATATACATCTGGATACAAATCTATCTCATCTTTAAAAGATTCATTCCAAACAGAAAATTTGTTATCATCATTTGAATCCCAACTAGAAAAATCTCCCTTGGAATCATAAATATCTGCAAAATAAAGATCACTTACAAAACGTTTCTCAGGATACTCTTGCTCTTCAGTGGGAACAACATAACTATATCTAATTGGAACTGTCCATCTATTTCTCTGCCCATCTCTACCGCCAACAAGTAAGACATGGGTTATATTCCATCTTTCAATTGCTCCTTTAATAAAATATTTAATTTTTTCCGCCTCATCTCTTCCTCTTAAAAGTTCTTCACTGTAAATATCCTCAGTCGAGAAAATCTTGGTTTTAACACCCTTTGAATTTTTATTATCAACAAGAGGCTGTAGAATTTTAACAAATTTCTGTGGTGCAATAACCAAAAGATCTTGTTTTTCCTCCTCATTTATAATGTCTTGAGAAGGAACATTATATTTTATGGTCAAATTTATATCTGAAATAAATCCAATCTCATGCTCATCTGGATAATATCTAACAGGATACACTCTTAAAACTAAAAATGTAACACGTTTACCATATGAGAGACCTCCACCAGTATGATACTTTACCCAACTATCTGGATATTCACCAAGGTTTTCATACATATTTTTACAATTACTAGATTTAATTTTTATTGGCTCAATACTATCAAATTGCCCTCTTCCACATGCAATGGTCTGATTTAAATTTATTATCTCTTGAGTAGAATTCTGAAATGATATATCCTGTATTTTCGTCCCAAATTTAAATTCGAAAACCGAGAGATTTACCGGCAACACAGGATAATTAGTCTCATAATCAAACATAATAATCCTGTTATGATTTGTTTCATTCACTCTTATTACTGAATAATTATACTGCTCTACAATTTCAGGATATGAAAAAGAAAAATTTAATTCAATTGTTTTTTCCTCAAAACTATTAATATAAACATCTTCACTTTTAGATAACCGACTTTCTTTTTTTAAAATCGTTGCAGAAATCCCATTTGAAATAAGCAAACATGGAATAACCACCATTAAGATAAATATTTTATAACTTTTTTTCATAATTACCCCTGCTTTTAGATATATAAAGACTTTAATTTATTTAAATTCTACTATACAAAAGACTTGGTTATTTGGTTTTTTCCAAACGTTTTCAAGAATATTAAATAGTATTCTTTAATACCAACTAGTCGGTGGTTTAAAAAATGAAAAATAAAATGGTTACAATAGCATTAGTACTATCAGCTATTGTTATAATATCGGCAGCAGGTTTATACATAGCAAACTTAGAAGAAACAGAAGAAAAAACAACTCCAACAAATGATGAGACAGGTGTTAAAGAAAAAGAATTTTATTACTCCTTTGAAGATAGTATGCAAGGCTGGGATAAAGACGGAACAGATCTTGATCATCCTCCAATTAACTGGACTATAGAACATACAGATGAACTTTCATATAATAGCACAAAATCTATAAAACTATACTTAGACAACATGAACGATGCTGGGAAAATATGGATGATAAAACAGTTTAATCTAACCGAAAACACACAATATGAGGTAACAGTAAGCTACAAATTTGCAACAAGAGACTATGGGATTTTCAATCTATTTAATATAATAACAGGTGCAGATCCTGAAATGCCACAAGAAGCAGGAGATTTAACATTTCAGGGTGATACCGGACATGGTCAAGAGGAAGATATAGGTTACATTTGGCTTAATAAATCATATGATTTAATCCAAATGACTGATGAAGATGGAGTACTCTACGTTACAATAGGTGTATGGGGAAACTGGGAGACACCAAGAACATATTATATAGATAACGTAAACATATCATTTGATGAAATTGAACCTGAAGAATTACCAAATGTAAATGGAGAATGGAAAATAACATATTACAACTGGGAAAACAATGTAACAGATATTGAAAACGTTACAGTAACAAAAGAAGATTACACCGTAACAATATTCAACGAATCAGGTAACATCTTATGCCAAGGTATGCTAGGCAAAAACACCAGAGAACTACCATACAACCAAGCAGAATATATAATAACAGATTGTAACTTCAGCAAACTAGGAGTAAACACAATATACGTACGTAATGAGACATATATGAAAACAGAAATGCCGCTGGTTGAATATAGCAATCCAGCTGTTATAACAAAAAAATAATACAAAGATTTTCTCCTTTTCTTTTTAATTTTTTTTATATTTTAATTATGCCAAAAGAGTCGGTACTACCTTTTTCTTCCTCAAAACGTCTCTGCGTGAGGATAATCCTGTCATCTTTTTTTACAAGATTATATTTTTTTATAAAACGAAGAATCAAATCATGCCAGCTTTTCTTTTTGTTTTCCATATGAAAAGGGTAGACACCAAAAGAGAACTGTAAAAATCTACATGTATTAATATTTCTGCTAAAGGACAAAATCCAGCAATCTGGTTTAAAACGAGATATACGTTGGGCAGTTCTACCAGTTGCTGTAGTACTCAAAATATATCTAGGTTTCAAAATATTTGATGCCTCCAATACATTCAATGATATAACATCAGCAATTGACAATTCCTTATAGTCAACAGTTTTTTTCAGATAATCACGCATGTTGCTGGGTAATCCTTCTCCGTTTCGTTTCTTCTCTGTAGAAGCAGCAATCTTAGCCATGGTTTTAACGCTTATAACAGGATATTTACCAACAGCGGTTTCTTCAGATAGCATAATAGCATCGGTACCATCCAAAATAGCATTGGCAACATCGGTAACTTCTGCCCGAGTTGGGCGGTTGTATTCAGTCATCGACTTTAACATCTGAGTTGCAGTAATTACCGGTCTGCTGAAAATATTAGCACGACGAATCAAACGCTTTTGAACAGTTGGAACATTCTCTATGGGAATTTCCATACCTAGGTCGCCACGAGCAATCATAATACCATCGGATACACGTAGAATTTCATCAAAACAACAAACAGCTTCATCCCGCTCAATTTTAGCGATTAAGTGAACATTTTTTCCTTTTTTTTCTGCAAATTTCCTAACTTTTTCTATATCTTCTTTAGATTCTACAAATGAAATAGAAAATATACTAACATCTAAATCTAAACAAAAATCAATAATTTCAAGATCTCGTTTAGAAACAGGTTTAATATTTACATTTACACCTGGAAAATTAATACCTTTATGTGAAAATAAAATACCACCTGTTACAATCCTACATTCAACAAGCTCCTCTGTTATGTTTAAAACTTTTAACTCGATTAAACCATCATTTATAAAAACTGTTTTGCCAACCTCTAAATCCTGGGTTAATCGATCATATGCAACAGGTATAATATTTTTATTCCCGAGTATATCGTCATTAGTTAAAACAACTTTCTCACCAGAATTAAGCTCCACGGGTTCACCTTCTATTAGACCTATTCGAATTTTTGAACCTGGTAAATCTGCAAGAATAGAAATATGTTTATCAGTTTTTTTTGATATTTTTTTAATTTTGTTTATAATCTGTTCATGTTCTTTAAGTGTACCATGAGAAAAATTGAGTCTAGCAACTGACATACCAGCTTTTATCATTTTCTCTAAAGTTTTTTCATCCTGGCTTGCAGGGCCAATTGTACATACAATCTTTGTTTTATTTTTTGGTAGTTTAACGGATTTTTTAACTGTCATTTTGTTTTACCTTTTATTTTTATCAAATTATGATAATTTTTTATCTTAGTCATTATTACCCTTAATAAAGTTTTTGCAAGTAAACTATTTATATCCAAAAAATAAAGAGAAAATTGAAAAAAATAATTTTTTTTATTAAATCCTCCCATTTTTTTATATTTTTGAAATCAAAAACATTTATTATATCCTTTTTTATATCTGGTATCCCACATTTGGGCGGGTAACAAAGCGGCTATGTGGGGGACTGCAGATCCTCATACGGGGGTTCAAATCCCTCCCCGCCCTCTTTTCAATATAAAATGAAAGGGAGGTTTAGCTTTTCTTTGAAACGCAATAAAAAAGACCATCATCAATTCAAAAATATTTTTATTCTACTTATTTTATTTTTAACTCTAATTTTTATATTTTGTTTAAATGTTGAATCAAAAATTCTTGTTAATGAAGTAATGTTTGACCCCGCTGAAAACGATTTTTACTATGAATGGATTGAACTTTATAATCCATCAGGTAAAGCTGTTAACGTATCTGGTTGGTTTATTGAAGATAACTATGCAATAGACACAATTGAGGGTAATAATGATTTTGGCAACAATTCTGCATTGATTCCGTCGAAAGGTTATGCAATTATTACAGATCATGGAACAAAAATATATGATAATTTTAACAAAACAAAAAACGCAATCTATCTTTATGTAGATGACTCTAGTATAGGCAATGGTCTTGGTAACACTCAGGATATGATTCTTTTAAGAAATAAAACTGCAGATATAGTCGATTCAGTTGAGTGGGGTTATGATTACCACAACGTGAATGGATCACCTATTCTAGATTTTGAAGAAGGATATTCAATTGCAAGATTTTCGGAAAATGACAATGACAACTCTTCATTGGATTTCTTCAAATGCAAAAAACCAACTCCTGGAGATAAAAATATTGAAAGTGCAAATCCTGAAATTTCAATTATTGAAAAACCCACATTTATAGCAAAAACCTACAAAAATGAAACATATAGTTTACCTTTTGCAATAAAATTAAGAGTTTCAAATTATACTAAAAATCAGAGCTACGATCTTAAGAGTTATGTCGTTGGAAATGAAATATCTGTTTGGCCTGCAAGTCAAACCTGGGATGGAGAAAAATGGGATTACTCCTACAGATACACAAATAATATTAAAACAGATGAAAATGGAAATTGGTCAGGTTTTATTTATCTGAGACTTAACAATCGATATAAGGAATATATAGATAACATAAAAAATAATAAAACTGCCTTTATTTACATCAGATTAAAAGATGAGCTAGGAAAAACATATTCAGATGAAACACAGGTATTTTTACTGGACCTACAAAAAAAATCAAGTGGCGGGATTGCTGGCGGAGTTGTTGTCGGGAGAATAAGTAGTATTAATCAAACAGTTTTTGTTGTAAATAAAACAAATGATATTGTAAGTTTTTATAAAACAGAAGAAAATGCTGTTGATGAAGGCTTTCCTGATGTCTCTGGTTATTATAAAATCGCTGTTCCAGTTGACAATAATTATACATTGAAATTTTACAACAAGTCAAATATTTTAACCGATTGTAAACGTAATATATCAGTAAAAAAAGGAATTTATGATCTCAAGATTTCAACTATTAAAGACACATATAAAACCATGAAGAAGCAATCCAAAGAAGTAAAAATTAATATACAAAACATTGGTGATTTTAAAGATAAAATAATTTTGCAAATATCAGATATATCGCCTGGTTGGTTTGCATCAATTTCTAATAGCAAAATTAATATTGATAAAAATGAGACAAAAAATGTTACTTTAACATTTCAG
>CAZOBL010000052.1:12406-14044 GCA_964578185.1 uncultured Thermoplasmatales archaeon | reverse complement strand
CTATCAGAAGATGGAACACCTATGCATGCAAGTCTTGGAAATGTAATAGATCCCTTAAAAATAATAAACAAATATGGTACAGATGCCTTCAGATGTTATGCCGCTAGCTGTAGCCTGGGTGAAGATAACCCTTTTAGGCAAAAAGATGTAATCCGCGGGAAAAAACTTCTCCGTAAAATATGGAATGCACAAAAATTTATAAACAACATAATAAAAGACTACAAACCAAAAAACACAAAACTTAGCGATGTAGATAAATGGATACTATCAAAATATAGCCGTCTTGTTAAAAAATGTACAAAGCAGATGGATGAGTTTGACTACTCACAGACCATGAAAGACGTTGAATATTTCATGTGGCATGAACTCGCCGATCACTACCTTGAAATGATTAAATCAACAGTGTATAACAAAGATGAAGATATTGAAAATATCAAATATACCTGCTACCAACTTGGCTTGGGCTCCCTTAAGCTTTTTGCAGTATTTTTCCCTCATATGACCGAGGAAATCTACAATAAATACTATAAGGAAAAGGAAAAAGGGGATAGTATTCACTTATCTGCTTGGCCTGAGCCAATATTAATCGATGAAGATAAAGAAAAAGCAGGAGAGAGCGTTAAAAACTATATATCTCAGATTCGCTCATGGAAAAGCGAACAAGGAATTGCACTTAACGCGCCACTCAAGGTTAAATCAACTTATGCTGATAAACAGATGATAAAACAGCTTAAAGACAGTAAAAATATAATTAAAACCACTTTGAAATATCCAGAGGAGCACAATTTTATAGCTGGTAAACCTGATGTAGAGGAAAAAATTACAAGTATAAAACCAGTATATGCAAAAATCGGACCTGAATTAAAAAACGATAGTAAAAAAGTTATTAAATGGATAAATCAAAATCAGGATAAAATAATTCAAAAACTAAATGAAAACGAAGATATAGCATTATCAAATATCCCTGGTATTGATACAAAAGATGATAAAGGACTTAGAGGGCAAGGTTATATAAACTTTGAAAAAGAAGTAAAGTTAAAAGGCAAAGATAGCAAAATCCTTAAAATGGATGGTTTCTACATAGAAATATAAAAAAAATATGGGTTTGTGAAAAAATGAAGATAAAAAAGAAGACTTTAAGGAAATGGGCTGTAAAAATACTTGCAATCCTTATAGTTTTTGCAATGGTACTTGCTGGTTTTGTAGTTGTTATGAGTAATCTCTAAATTTTAATTTTCTCGACAATTTTTTATAGTTGAATTTTATTCAACGCCGCAGGATATAAAGGTGAATATATACTATGGCTGAAAAAAATGTATTTGCAAACCCTGCACCATTGGGTCTAATGGGTTTTGGAATGACCACGGTGCTTTTAAATTTACATAACGCTGGTTATTTTGCATTAGGCTCTATGATACTTGCTATGGGTATATGCTATGGCGGATTTGCACAAATTATAGCAGGAATACTTGAGTACAAAAAAGGAAACACATTTGCTGTAACAGCATTTACATCATATGGCTTGTTTTGGTTAAGTCTTGTTGTCATGATATTTATACCAAATCTTGTAGGTGGAACAGCTGTTTATGAGGAATCAGCTTTTGCTTCGTATCTGTTTATGTGGGGGTTATTCACAGG
>CAZOBL010000052.1:1412-12396 GCA_964578185.1 uncultured Thermoplasmatales archaeon | reverse complement strand
CCTAATGTTTATATCTACACTTAAACACAACAAAGCACTACAGTTTGTGTTTCTCAGTTTAACCGTTTTATTCTGGCTCCTCGCAACCGGGCATTTCATCGGTTCAGATACAGAACTCGGCGCAAATGTTTTAAAATTTGCCGGATACGAAGGAATCATTTGTGGGCTAAGTGCAGTATACTTGGCTATGGCTGAAGTAATGAATGAAACCTATGGTAAAACAATACTACCAATAGGTGGACCAACAATAAAAAAATAAAAAAACAAATCTTTTTTCTTTTTTTTATATTTTAACTAAGTCATATTTACTACTGCCAAGACCTATTTTTTCACCATATTCAATCTGTTTTATGGGGTCAACTCTATGGGTCTTTTTGAAAAGATCAGGTTTAATCTCATTTATTAAATCCAAAGATGCTTTATCCACTGCAACAGGGTCATCTGAGATAAGGTAGCCAATATCTGGACAGATTATAGGTCCTGAATAAGGATCACAGTCACAGTTCTTTGAAATTCTCATCAACTCATTAACATATATAACATTTTTATCATCTACACAAGCTTTGGCAGCACATGCAATTGTATATTGTAAATCATAACGCTTGTAATCTAAACCCCCAAATTCACAATTATTTACACAGACTCCACAGCCAAAACAGGAACGTTCATCAATATCCCAAGAATCCTCATCAACCTTGATAGCATTAAACGGACATACTTCAGCACATACACCACAGTAAGTACAACTATCTTTTTTATACACTGGTTTACTTCCATGGTGAATCCATTTTTTTGTATTACTTGTCACTCCACCCATTCCAAAATTTTTAATAGCACCGCCCATAGCAGTCGCGTTATGACCTTTAACATGGGCAAGGGACAAAATAAATTTACTGTTATAGAGTGTTTCACCAACCTCATAGTTATTATCTTTGACTTTTACTGAGACACCATTTTCATCAATTACAACATCGCAACCTACATTTTCTTTGGTGAAACCATGTTTGCTAGCAAGCTTTTCGTAACCTCTCATACTATGACGTGGTCCTCTATATAAAACAGTTGTATCATACAAAAAAGGGCTAGCATTAATAGAGTGCAAAAAATCAACATGTTTTTTAACATAACTTGGTCTTGGAAAAAACTTGTTTTTTTTCTCACCCATATGAAGTTTTACTAAAACTTCCTCTCCTTCAAACATTGAAACGTTCATTGACTTAAGTGCCTCTGAGAGTTTCTTTAAATCCTTAAAAAAAACAACTTTTTTTGTACTCATCCAATTTTTTTCTCCCATTTTTTAAGTTTTAAAACTTTACCTAATGATTCACCTTTCTTGATTTCTTCGCGAATACGATTCTCATGCTCCATTACATCAACTGCTCTATTAGCAATTTCCTGAGCTATATCCTTAGGTACCACAACTACTCCAGAATCATCTCCAATTATCCAATCGCCACATTTAACATCTAAATTTCCGCATTCTATTTGATTGCCTATTTCACCGAGGCCCTTAGGTTCACCAGCATTAGGAACAATATGTCTAGAAAAAATAGGAAAATCCATATTCTTAATATCATCAATATCACGCACGCTACCATCTATTACTACACCTGCTAGATTCCTTTTTTTAGCGCTCCAAGTAGCAAGCTCACCCCAAACCGCTTTTTTACTACCCTGGACATCAATCACTAACACATCACCTTCTTGAGCTTTGTCTATTGCTTCTACAGGTTTAGCCCAATCTCCATCAATAGTTCTCACAGTTAATGCTTTTCCAGCCATATGAAAACCCCTTTTCACAGGTTTTATATCCTGCATTGCGCCCAACCGGTGCATTGCATCCGATATGTTAGAGGTAGAAACCAAAGAAAATGCTTTGCGAAGTTCAGTTGTATCATATTTTTTAAAATATTGACTTTCCACGGATTTTTTAAGTTTGATAGCTTTTTTTATTTGTTGAGTCGCTTTTTTTACATCTTTAGCTTTGGTGATAGCACCTCCAACAATAACAATACAAGCACCATTGTTTACAACATCTGCTACACTTTCGCTGTTTAGACCACCAGCAACTGCTATAGGTATATTTGTTTCTTTGAACACTTTAGAGAGAATTTTTAATGGTTTTTCACCAGTCATTTGTTCGTCTATTCCAACGTGAATACAAAGGTAATCCACACCAATTTCATCTAGTTGTTTTGCGCGTTTAACCTTATCTTTTACCCCTATCAAATCTACCATTATCATGGAACCATATTTACGTGCAGCCTTTAATGCATCTTTAATCGTACTGTCATCAGATACTCCAAGTATACATATTACGTCTGCACCGGCTTTTGATGCCATTTCAGTTTCAAGCGAGCCAGTATCCATTGTTTTCAGATCTGCGATAACATTTTTATCTGGAAAAACTTCCTTCAACTTACGGATAATATCCATGCCCTCACTTTTTATCAACGGAGTCCCTGCTTCAATCCAATCAGCTCCACCAGCTACGGATTCTTTGGCTATTTTTACTGCTCGTTCTTTGTTTAAAAGATCAAGGGCAACTTGTAAAATAATTTTCATACAATTTTTCCTTTAAATATACACTTGTTTAAAAAAGTAATGGCAAAAAAACAATTATACAAAGATTTTATATCATAAAATAGAAAATAAAATGAAAAAACCAACAAAGTTTCATAAAAAAACAAATGAAGATTTTGATGAATTCATAAAAAAACTAGAATTTCAAGCAATTGAAACAGCGGAGGAAAGAATCCCGTTATATTTACGCTATGGAATAAAAGATGCAGAAAAAATACTCGATGTCGGATGCGGATCAGGAATTGTAACAAGAGATATAGCACATTTAACCAAAGGAAAAGTAATAGCAATAGATGAATCAAAAGATATGATAAATGTAGCAAAACAAGTATTGAGACAATATGATAATGTTACCTTAAAAGTAGGTAATGCAAATAAATTACCTTTTAATGATTGCACCTTTGATATTACAACATGTAACCTGGTACTTATGTGGTCAAGAAAACCTCAAGAGGTGGTAAATGAAATGGCTAGAGTTACAAAAAAAGGAGGGATTGTGCTTGCCACTCTTGAACCAGATTACGGTGGTAAATTGCATTACCCTGAAGACCCTAAAGTAGACCCGATTTTTGCTGGAAAAGCAATACGAGACAAGGGAGGAGATCCTCATATTGGTAGAAAACTTAGATTGCTATTTGTAAGAGCAGGTCTTAAAACAAAAGTGGGTATTGGAAACAATCGTATTTGGAGTTGTGAAGAAGATAAAGCATATTATTTTCATGCTCGAGATTTTTATGTAAAAGCATTAAAAAATGCTGGTTTGTCACAGAAAAAAATAGATCAATGGGAATATGAATATCTAAAATCCCTTGAAGAAGGAGTGCAACTTAATTTTTTCCCACAGTTTTATGCAGTTGGAACTAAACCATAGAGTATATAACCAATTATTTTACTACACTTTTTTTGAATAAAAAATGACAGCGAAAATAATTGATGGTCGAGAGATTGCTGATAAAATTAAAAGGGATGTAAAAAAAGAAATCGATGAACTGAAAAATAAACACTCGATTATTCCTAAGGTTACAACTGTTAAAATTGGTGATGACCCCTCTTCTAAGCTTTACATGAAGCTAAGAGATAGGGCATGTGAAAAAGCGGGGATTATCTCAGATCATGTTGAATTTAATGCAGATGTTCAAGAAGAAAAGGTTATTGATAAAATAAAAGAGTTAAACGAAGAAAGGCAGGTTCATGGAATTTTAATTCAGCTTCCGACACCTAAACATATCTCTCAGAGAAATCTAATAAATACACTGGATATCAAAAAAGATGTGGAGGGTTTTCACCCATATAACATGGGTAAAACCTTGATTGGTGATGAATACATTATACCTTGTACTCCTAACGCCGTACTTGAGATTTTAAAACATGAAAAAATAAATTTAAAGGGTAAAAATGTTACAATAATTAATCATAGCATGGTAGTGGGAAAACCATTGTCTGTTCTTTTTCTAAACAGAAATGCAACTGTTATGGTATGTCATGTATACTCAAAGAATACACAAAAAATTGCTTCACAGGCAGATATACTTGTATCTGCTACAGGTCTTGCAAAGTTTGTAAAAGAGGATTTTGTTAAAGAAAATGCAATAGTTGTTGATGTTGGAATTATAAGCACTGATGAGGGTGTATGTGGTGATGTAGATTTTGAAGCTGTACAAAAAAAAGCCAGCAGGATTACACCTGTGCCTGGTGGTGTGGGTCCTGTTACTATTGCTTGTTGCCTTCAAAATATTGTAAAAACCTATAAAAAATGTGTAAAAGGATAAAAGTTGTTTTATGAACAAATATTATTTTTTATCAATACTTGCTTTGATTATTTCGGTTTTCTTTTTTTTAATTTCAATGTTTGAGGGTAATCTAAATGTTGGAGTAGTTTTAATTTTTCCTTTTATAATGGGTTCAGATATATTCTCTTTTATAGGGATGATTTTTTTGTTTGTAGCCATAATTTCTTTTATGTATGCATCTGCATTTAGAAATTTTACATTTAAAAAAGCAGATTTTTCTAAAGATTCAAAACTAGATGCAGCGAAGAAAACATCTTTTAAAGGTGGTGGTTTAGTTCTTATAGGCCCAATCCCAATTGTTTTTGGGGCTAACTGGAAGATTACTTTACTGTTGATAGTTATGGGTTTAATTTTAACTATTGTCCTACTTTTTGGATTAGATTTTTTTTAATCAATTCATTTCTACTTTCTGCTAGTTCTTTTTTATATATCCTCCATTCAAGAGTATAATAAAAAATATTTATCATTGCTGCAGCTATAATTAGAGATATATATTTCCATAAATGAATGGAAAACTCATATTCAAGCCATGTCTGAGTTAAAACCGGTGAACCACCAATAAAACCATAAACCCAAATAAGTGTTAAAAAAACATATATCAGGTTTAAAACAAATCTTTTGTCCTCTCCTTTTTCATATTTAATGCTCATCTGAGATATTATTACAATTACAATTGATGTTGGTATTACCCAATATATCATGTTAACAAATCGTTCTTTTGATAATTCCTCATATGAAAAAAGGATAACCGATATAGCCACAATGGGGATGATTAAATAAAATAATAAAGCAAACATAGCTTTTGCTGAAATTTTATGATTCAGCAACATATGCTAATGTTTACCTCCTTTATTTTTGGTAGCAATGAATTGTTAAACAAGTTTATTTCTATGTTAAAATCGAGTTTTAAAGTTGAATCAATCTTAGGGAGAAAAACTTCAAGGCTTGTAGACATTTTTTTTGTAAAATTTGAGATATGATCAAAATTAATTTCTATACTATATCTATCAAAGTATGTGTTTTTATAATGTTTATTATCTATTATGTCTTCTATAACTGAAACCTCAGAGGGCTTTTCTATAAAACTTTCATTAATTGCATTTTCAATAATTGTAAACAAAGAATTAATAATGGTTTGATTTTCTAAAATATTTTTTAGAGGTGATGTCCAAGGGATTAATATTTCTTCATCAACTGTGATATCAATGAGGTTAAACATGTATGCTGCATCTATATCTACTAAAAGTTTAAAGTTGGTATCTTTATAGATTAGACTTATCCATTCTAGTATTGATATTTTATCTAAATCAAGTGCAACTGCTAAATCTACTAGTTTATTACTTCCTCTTGGAACCACTAAATCATTTTTTGAAAAATCAACTAACTCAATGTTATTATCATTGAACAATTTCGCGTTGATATCGATATCATCAATACCGTATGCTCCATGGTTTTTAACTTTAAAGTTTGTTAAAAAAAGTAAATCCTGGTTTAGCGGATCATAAGCAATTTTTACATTTTCTGTCTGTGGAGTTTCAAAGTTTACTCCATGAGTTGCAACTGTGAAAAGGTTACATAACGTTAGACTTGCAACAAGGCAGCTAAATATAATTGCAGTAAGTCTAATATATTTTAGTTGCTCTTTATTCATTTTATTTTGTAACCTCCCAGCCAGTGAAATATTGTGGTTTAAGCAAGAGGTTACTTTTGTTGTTTCTTTCTGGTTTGCTTCCTTCCTCCAATTTATTTAAATCTTAATTTTAATTTTTTTTGCCCCAGTTTTTTTGTTAAACTAATTGTTTTTAAGTCAAATGGAATTTTTTTCTACCCCCACTTACTTTTTTTCCACTAACTAAATTGGGTTTTTTAAATGATTCGATAGAGTAAAATTTTTTATAAAATACACTACCATGTTAATATTTGTCATTAATAGTATTTAGTTTTTGTCAGCAAAAATTACAAAATGAAAATTTAACTTGAAAAATTTTATTTCAGTCTGAAATCGTTTTTTTTGATAAAATCAGACTATTCTTTGTGATAATTAAAACAATAATTGTTGATTTTGTCAAAATTTGTAACAACAATTTTTTATATTTATAGATTTATATAGATGTAATGAAAAAAATATTATTTATATTTTTAATAAGCATCTTAATTTTAATATCAAATCTTAGCCTAGCTGAAAACAGCGAAAACAATGAATTAAACCTAATGGCTCAAAATACGTTATATGTCGGAGGCTCAGGAGCTAATAATTATTCAAGTATCCAAGAAGCAATAAACAATGCAAACCCTAAAGATAAAATCTTTATAAATTCAGGTGTTTATTTTGAAAACCTAGAAATAGATAAAGAAGAAATCATCTTATGTGGTGAAAATAAATATAATACAATACTTGATGGAAATTATGGGCTTGAAGACGGAATCAGTATTAATGCTGAGAACGTAACGATTCAAGGACTTACTATAACAAATTTTAATTCTAACAATAAATTTATTTGGGATCAATCAGCAATTAAAGTATACTCTGCTAACTGCTCTTTTATAGATAATATTTTTATTAAAAACCAAATCGGCCTTCATACATTTACATTTGCTTACAATTTGACAATATCTGATAACATGTTTATAGAAGACGGCATAATTCTTGCCAATTATTTCATGTCAAATGATTTCCCTCAAACAACAATCAAAGATTATAGACACATTATAAAAAATAATACTGTAAATGGAAAACCTCTCTATTACATAACAGATAAATCTGATTTTTCAACACCCTCTGATGCTGGTCAAATAGTTCTTGTAAATTGTACAAATGTGACAATTAAAGATTACATTATGAGTAACAATGATTTTTCTATGTTTCTTGCGTATTGCTCAGATACACTCATTGAAAACAACAAAATATCTGATACTGATGGTGAGATTTTACTTGAGTTCTGTGAAAATGTAACGATTAGAAATAATGTAATTTCTAATACATTAAAAGCGATATGCATAGAGATAGGCTCAAAAAATAATATCGTTGAAAACAATGATGTTTCAGGGAATTATGTAGGGCTTTCAATTTTTACAACAGGTTGTGACAATATATTTAGAAATAACACTGTATATAATAATGGTTTTGCAGGTATTGAGCTTGTGTCTTTTCATGGTGGAGAAAGAAGAAGAAATATAATTGAGAATAATAAAGTTTACAACAATAAAATTGGAGTTCATCTAATGCAAAACTCAATAAACAACACAATTAAAAATAACAAAATAAGTAGAAATATTATTGGAATATTTTTACAGGATAACTCAGAGGATAATCTAATAGAGTCTAATAAATTTGAGAACACTCTAATTGATGTTATGTTTTTAGGATGTAATGAAAATCATTTCAATAATAACTATTGGGGTAGATCTAGAGTTCTACCAAAGGCAATTTTTGGTTTAAGAAAAGTTGGTATGATGTATATGCCATGGGTTAATTTTGATAAAAACCCTGCTTGAATAATGGTATTTTTCTAGATTTATTTGTTTTTTTTGTTTATTTAAATTAATAGAAAAATATATATTTAGCTTTCTCTTCCAGGACAAATCATGGCAAAAGACACAAATACAATCGCAGAACCTGCAGCCCTTGGGCTTACGGGCCTAGCAGTAGCAGCATTAATTATTGGTTCAGGATATTTGGGACTGACATCAGGTACAGATAAATCTTTGATGATACCATGGGTTTTATTTTTTGGGGCAACCGCTCAACTTATCGCGGGTGTAACTGATTTTAAAAGAAATAATATATTTGGTGCAACAGTATTTACCACATATGCTATGACTATGTATTCAATTTCTTTAACATTGTTTATAACAATTTTTACGGATGTAGCATTTGATATCAGCCATTATGGTTTTGGTTTAATTGCAATACTTGCATTTTCACTGATTGCAACAGTTGCATCTCTTAGAACAAATAAAGTGTTGTATTCAATACTTATAGCAGTGGATCTTGCAGTAATATTTTTGATTCCTCATTACTTAAATGATTTCGCTTCAGAACCCGCAGGATTTTTCTTGATAATCACATCGGTTTTATCGTTTTATGCAGTTGCTGCAATACTTTTAAACACAATGGCTGGTAAGGTAATTCTTCCGATGGGTTCACCTATGTTAAAAGACAAAAAATAATTATTATATTTTTTATGTCTTCGAAAATTTACTATATTCTATAGAAAATAGACTTGATTAAAGGGACTTAGAAATGAATTTTGTCTGAAAATATGTTACTTCTCGTGGTTGTTTGTTCTAGAAAGTTTTTATAACATTAAATATGATATTTTGTATAAATAATTGAGAAAGATAAAAATATGAAAATAAAAATCTTGGCGATTGTATTTATTTTGATTATGATCTGTAGCGGATCCTCTTTAATAATAAAAGCAGATTCTTATAATAAATCACTGTGTGAAAAAGAAAAATATTGTTCTTATTCAGAACTCACAAATATGATCATTCAACTTCAACATAACTATCCACATCTTTTTACATACTACTCATTAGGTAAAACATATGAGGGTAGAGACATATGGCTGGTAAAAATCTCTGATAATGTATCTAATGATGAGAATGAACCTGAAGTACTTTTTTCTGGTGGCATGCATGGTGATGAAAAACAGGGATACCAGGTTGTCATATACTCTATGAAGGCAATTGTGGAAAACTATACCTCAACTAATGTGAATCTTTCTTTTACTAATAATATAAGATATATTGTTAATAATTCTGAAATGTATTTTATTCCAATGCTAAATCCTGATGGTTGTGAGGCAGGCACCAGAAAAAATCGACGACCGAACAATTGTCCATTTGGAAAAACACTTTTCAGTGGTGTTGACATAGCAAGAAATAGTGGTTATAAATGGGAATTACTAGATGAACATCCTTTTCGATATTCTAGGAGCGCTATTCCAAAAATATGGGAAAAAATCAATGTAAAATATCCATTTCTAGATTGGAGGTCACTTCTTGGAGAGGGATGTTATCGAGGTCCTTATCCTTTAAGTGAAAACGAAAGCAAAGCCCTCAAATATGTTGCAGAAAATTATAATATCTCAATATGGGTTGATCATCATTCTTATGGTAAAAAAATTATTTATCCCTGGGGGTGGACAAAAGAGTCAACTGCTGATGAATCTCTTTATGTGTCAATAGCAGAAGGTATGTCTGATATAAATGGTCTAGAAATTCAACAAATGGGGAAATGGTATGCTATTTTAGGTGTTCCAAATGATTGGATGTATGCTGAGCACGGAATAATTTCTTATAGCATAGAACTACCTCCCACAAATGCTGACGGATTTGCTTTTTCCTGGATGAACGAACCACTTTTACCAATGTGCAAGACTCATTTATTAGTTCATTTATATGTTGCTGAAAGAGCAATAGAGTTGTTTTGTTGATAATAAAAAAATATTTATTTAATATTAATAAGAACGGATCATAATTTGCTTTTAAATAGTGGAGAATAAGTTTTTTTTATGACATAAGAACATATATAAAATACATTATTAACAAAACATAATACATGAAGATGACCTAGAACTCAATGAAGAAACATTAATAGAAATTAAAAGAGCAAGAGAAGAGATTAAGAGAAGGTAAATATTACACTGAAGAAGAAGTAAAAAAGAGATTTAAACTCTAATTTTTTATTGAAAAATTAATTAATATAATTAAAGAACCTTATAGAATTGGTTAAACATATATTATTAATAGTGATAGTTATGACAAATATGACCCTTGCAGCACCTGACGAACTTCATAAAATAATAAAAAAGCATAAAGAGATTAAATGGACTGAGATTGCAAAAGCAAGAAAACTTGAACTCATGGATAAAATCTTATCAAAAAGTGAACTCACCGAGAAAGATGCTATTAAGATTGGGAAGAAGATTAAACGGGAAATTGCCAAAAAAACGGCTTGATTGAATGAAAACTTTAATTATCTAATAAATTGAAACCATTGTAATCTATAGGGTAATACTGGGTTTTATAAACATAATTTAGAAAGGGAATTGGAAAAGGATAGTTATTTTTATATTCCCATATCATATCTTTATCGGGAGTAACTATAAAAAATTTTGACTGAACAGCACTACAGATAAGGGTATTTCCATCAGGTAGTCTTTGTGCCCCAGACATCATTGATGAATAAAAATTAGTTGGATTATCATCTTTATAAGTCCATATCGGTTCTTCTGGCTCAAATGCACTATCTTTTTCTAATTGGTAACAGCCGTTTGTATTTTGATTTGGTGGCCTAATTTCGATAACTGAAGAATATTCTTTGTTAAGTCTTCCCCAACCATTATCAAAAATTAATATATTTCCTTCACCAGGTAAACCTGGTTTAATCCATTGAGCATCATGTTGTGCGAATATTTTTTGATCACTTTTGTTTCCTGCATGATAATTTATAGGGTTTCCCCATCGATAAAGTATATCTCCTCCTTTTCCGCTTTTACCACCAGAATGGGCTTTAGCTTCCTTTGTTGATGTGCTATGATCTATGATATATATCTCATTAAGATATCTTGAGCTTAACATTATTTGATCTAAATTTTCATTAT
>CAZOBL010000052.1:955-1402 GCA_964578185.1 uncultured Thermoplasmatales archaeon | reverse complement strand
AATCGGCCTTTTTACGATTAAAAAGAGTCGTTTTCTCCACAACAATTTTTTTTCCTTTTGAATTTATATCTATTAATTCTGGATGTTCTGATACAACTCCATAATTTTCTTTATCTGAATCATAATCCTGAATTATATGATCCCAGAGGCTCCACTCCCAAACAATATTTCCTCCATTAGGCAAAGTAGGTTCAACCTCAATAATTCTATCCACCATAACTCCGCCTTTTCCTAAGGCTTCTTCTTTCATACCAGCGTTTATCGCTTCTTTATATGTTTTTAGGTCCCAAACAAGCATAAGGACGTTTCCGTTAGGTAGAGGTTCAATATCATTATGCAAACAGTGTTTTAAACTAACATATCTAAAATTCCATATTTTTTCCCCTTCAAAGTCAAACATTTCAACCCTGCCGCTGCATCCACCAGTAAAGAAGAATTTGAAGGGTA
>CAZOBL010000052.1:0-945 GCA_964578185.1 uncultured Thermoplasmatales archaeon | reverse complement strand
GGACCTTTTGGCATCACGATTTATGACAATCTTTTTGAAGGGTATTCCAAACCCCGCTGAATCACCACGGAGAAGATTTCCATTTTCTAGAAGATATACAGGAAAACCACGTATATGATTGCTTCTCCATTTATTTACCACTTTGCCATTCGTATCTATAAGGTAAGTTGAAGTATCTAGCCAGGGTGTATATAAAATATATCCGTTAATATCATATTCTTCATCAGTATCTTCAAGTTTTTTAGAAACAGAGATATTACTCAATATTAAAATAGCAATTAATCCAATCATTAATAATTTTATTTTCATTATAAAATAATTCTCTTCTAAATATATATAAAAAGCTTATTGTTCAAACAACCACAAAAATAAAAAAATTAAAAATCATATCACTTTTTAAATTCGTCTAATTTTTTTATCAAATATTTTATTTGAAATTGTAAAATACAACATTACTACCAATAGTTCAACCCCAAAAATAAGAAGAAAATATCCAAAAGTAGAAGCGATTTTTGTCCATGTATTAACCATGTATTAATTAAGTTTATATCAAGATTAAAAGTAATGATAATTGATCTGAGAAATAGGGGTGAACATTCCAATTATTACAATTACAAGAATTAAGATTAAATCTCTATTTTTTTTCCCATATTTAAACCACACTGAAATGGTTAATAGAAAATTAAACGTTTTATATATTGAACCGTTGTTCTATTAATAAAACTTTTAAAAATGAATAATGTTGGGTGTAGGCCGTAAGCCCCTTTAGACCAGTTTTTTCTCCTTATATTTTCAATTTTTTAAAGACGGAAGTAGAAACAATTGGCATTTGTTATTGATAAGTAAAAAACCTTATATACCTAATTAAACATATATTACTTATAGTGAATATTATGACAAATATGACTCTTGCAGTACCTGAAGAACTTCATAAAATAATAAAAA
>CAZOBL010000051.1:0-14151 GCA_964578185.1 uncultured Thermoplasmatales archaeon | reverse complement strand
AGAATTAATAGTGCCTAATTCTTCAGCTACAATGTTAATAGATCGATCTTCATTTTCTTTTGTAATGTATTGTGGAGGAACAATGTTATGCGAAATTGTTTGTGGAGGACAAATAACTTCGTGAGGCATAATGAAAATTTAAATAAATGAAATAGTTTTTCAGTTTTAATATAAAATATTAACAAAGAGTAAGTAAGTACCCACTCTTAAAAATGCAAAAGAGTAATAATGACCCAGACGTTATTAGATCTTTTTTAAAAGAAGATGATAGTAAAGTACAGGAAATTATTAGTAAAATGAGATTTATTGGTAATCTTAAACCCAATCAAATTATGGATGTTAATACTTTATCTTTATCAGATAGCAATTGGCAAACATCTTTATATAGAACCATGATTAATTTACCTGGAATAAGAGAAAGTAGAGATATTACATACAATTTTATAAATACTTCTATAAATGAAGCAATATATCAAGCATCAAAATATATTAGTAGTTCAGATAATTTTCACATTAGAACTGGTTTAATGGTTTTAGCATCTATTGATGAAGCTAAAAATGGCATTCGTAATTTAACTGAAACTTATAGAAACGATACACATTATGTTTCAAAAATTAATACTTTATTAGAAACATTAGAAAATAAATTGGAAACTCTTCGTGGAGAAAGAGAAACACATTTAAATTCTTCAACAAATTCAGTATCAAGTACTGAAGATTTTTAATATTTAAATATTTCCTCTTTCAATTTGTTTCCAAATTTTTGAGAGTTCATATTCTTGGTAATCATTTATGGCATTACACATAATACTATGTTAGTCGTTCACACTATATATAATTGACGATTATAATATCGTCATATAACGTATATTTGAGTAAAAAATATAAGACTATTTTAATCTCATTTTCATAAAAGCTTCAAGATTATCAAAAGCTTTCTCCAAAGTCTCCATCTCAGGCAATATAACAGCTCTAAAATGATTTTTACCAAATTCAGGACAAAAACCAGAACCATGTACTACCAAAACCTGTTTTTGATGCAGAAGATCTAAAACAAATTCTTTGTCACTTCCCCAAACACTCTCACCCATAGCTTCAATTTTAGGAAATATATAGAAAGCACCTTTAGGTTTGGCAGTTGAGATACCCTCAATTTCATTTAATCTTTTGTAGGCGAAATCACGTCTTTTTTTAAGTTTTGCATTAACTTTTGCGATATGATCTTGAGGACCTTTAAGCGCTTGAATACACCCATACTGACAGATAGAATTTGCACACAAGCGAGAACGAGCTATCCTCATGAACGCATCTTGGATTTCATCAAGTTCACCATTATGATGAAACATAACATAACCCATACGCCAACCTGGAACAAGATAAACTTTTGAAAAACCATTAAAAGTTATAACAGGTACATCTTTTGCAAGAGTAGCTGTTGCACTTTGATGTCCTTCAAATACCATATCA
The DNA here is from genome assembly GCA_964578185.1 of uncultured Thermoplasmatales archaeon. Lineage (GTDB taxonomy): Archaea > Thermoplasmatota > E2 > DHVEG-1 > DHVEG-1 > JAZKSG01. The sequence continues at coordinate 12,684 of CAZOBL010000051.1, read as the reverse complement.
TCATATATTTCATCTGAGATTATCGGAATATTATATTCACCAGCGATGTCAATTAATCCTTTTAAAACTTTATCGGAATACAGTGCACCTGTGGGATTATTTGGATTGATTACAACTATCCCCTTTGTTCTATTTGAAATTCTTTTACGAATGTAGTCTACATCTGGTTGCCAGCCTTCATCTTCCAAACAACGATATGGAATAGGTAGTGCATCATTTATTTGAGCAATCAATGGATATTGAGGATAGGTAGGACCAGGAATTAGAAGTTCGTCATTTGGGTCAAGTGATGCATCCAAAAGCATTTGCAAAGACTCGGTTACGCCAGTGGTTACACAAACATCATCAGGGCTATAGTCTACTTTGTTTCTTTTTTTCTCTCTTTTTACAATTTCTTCACGTAATTCTTTAATACCTTCGGAGGGTGCATAACCATTATACCCCTCCTTCATAGCCCTGGTAACCCCGTCTTTCATATGTTTAGGAGTATCAAAATCATATTTGTTAGGATCACCAATATTTAGATGCAGAATTTTTTTTCCTTCTTTTTCTAAAATACGAGCAGGTAACACAACGTCTCTAATCGCATAACTTATACCATGAGTCCTTTTAGCTGCTTTAAGCATAATATTTCACAACCAGCGGTGGATATCTTAACATATATTATATATTTGATGGTAAAAAGTCAAATAAATTATAAATTTTTTTCAAAAAAATACAAAAAATACTGAAAATTATTTCTTTTCAAGAGAATGATCCTCACGAACAATACATTTAAACTCATTTTTATCTTTTAAATATTGAAGGTTTTCATATACAAGAATTGCTGAACCATCCTTTCTTTTATGAATTGTTTTAAAACTTGTTGTACCCTTCTTTTTTGCATCATTTATTTTTTTAATCAAATCCTGCTTTGATTCTAACGCGTCAAAATCTGCCATATTTAAAGAGAGCATCTCACTTTTTGTGTAACCAAGCCGCTTATACATATTTTCATTACAATCAATTACATTTGCATCAGAATCTAAAATAAATACCGAGTCAAATTCATGTTCAGACCATTTTTCTTCCAAATTTATTGAAGGTTTAATAGTTTTCTTCCTACCTCGTTTTTCTCTTTCACTTATAATAGGTATCTCATATCTTCTTTCGATATATTCTTTATCTACGTTATAATATTGAATAATTTATACCGCTTGAAAGCTTTGCACGCAAGTTATTTCTTTTCTCATGGAATTTAAATCTTTTTTAAGATTTTTTATACGTTCTTCAGCAAATTTCTCATCTGAAACATCAGTGTTTACACCACGAAAACCTGCAAGATTTCCTTTATCATCATAAAAGGGTATAGCATTTGTTATATACCATTTTTTTTCTCCAGCATCTGTTTCACACCAAGTTTCTAGATTTGATATACATTCTTTTTTGTTTCCTTTACGTATGAAAAAAGATTTTACATTATCTGGTTTATATGAATGAATTAATTTAAAGAAATTTTGATTTCTCAACTCCTCAGGATCATATTTCATTGATTTGATAATGTTGTTAGAACAAAATGTTATTTCCCCATTTTTGGTTATCTCCCAAGCCCAACCTCTGAAACTTTTTAAGAAATCATTATGTTTTCTCTCCAAAATCTCTTTTTCCCTCACTGCATCTTCAAATATTTCACCTTTTTTTACACCAACTTTATGCACTGCTAATTTTAAACTAGCCATGACTCTGTTTAAAGAATGAACTAAATCATTTATCTCATGTATTTCACTTTCTTTTATCTTGGTATTAAGCTCACCTTTCGAGATTGTATTTATTTTCTCTGTTAGATTCTCTATGGGTTTTGAGACTATATAAGCCATTAAAACTGAGATGGAAATTGTAATTACTGCTATTAACATAATTATAGGAATTGTTGCATTAATACCTTGAAGACCCGCGATTATACCAATTGGTACTAATGAAACAGTTAAACAAGTGATTATTATCAAAGTTTTAAGTTTCATTTTTTTATATCCCTAATCCACCATCAATTATTGTTACCTTATATTCTGTTTCTTATTTATCTTTTATTATTTCTTGGTCAGTCCCAAATATTTCGTTTATTCTATTTTTAAATTCAAATGCTTGATTTTCATCTATAATATAGTTATCAATTAAAGAGTCTACATATTCAAATAAATCTTTCATGTTTATTGCATTTTTATTTTTTAATTCAAGATACTCAGATTTTCCCAGCGGACCTAGAATACTTTTAAATTCATCACGTACTTTTTTATCAATTATACTTTTTTGGGAAAACAATATTTTTATAGGCTCAATTTTTCTAACCGGCTCTTTTGGCAGCGTGAAGTAAAAGGTACTACCTTTACCTTGTTTACTTTCAACCCATATTTTTCCTTTTTGTGATTCAACAATACCTCTACAAATAGCAAGCCCTAAACCAGTTCCCCCATGTCGTCTAATCAAGGGGTTATCTATTTGGAAGAAAGGTTCAAACACTCTAATTTGATCTTCTTTTGACATTCCAAAACCATAGTCGCGAACACTAAAAAGGATATAATCATCTTTTAATTCAGCAGATATTACAATTTTACTATTTTCTTCAGAAAACTTTATTGCATTATTTATCAGATTTCTGAGTACTTGACTGACACGATCCGGATCTATTTCAATTTCAGGTAACGTGTCAATATTGTTAACCAGTTTTATGTTTTTTTCTTTTGCAAATGCACTCATTAATTTTATGGTTTCTTCAACAATTTTTTTTGGATTTAATTTTTTAAAATCAAATTTTAAACGTGCCGCTTCAATTCTGGATACCTCTAAGAAATCAGCGATTATCTTGTCTAATCTATCGGCATTTCTTATTATAACTTTTAAACTATCTTTTTGTTCTTCTGAAAGCTCTCCAAAATATCCTTCCTCCAGCATTTGAAGTTGAGCCTTCATCGGTGTCATGGGGCTTCTTAGTTCATGAGAAGTTATGCTTAAAAACTGTGTTTTAGCTCTATCTAACAATTTTTTTTCCTGATCTATTTTTGATAATGCAGAAGTTGTATTGTTGAATGCTTTTGCAAGTTCACCGAGTTCATCTTTAGTTCTAACTTTTAAGTTGACGTCATATTCACCTTTTTTAAGTTTTTTTGTAGCATTATGAAGTTCTTTTATTGGTTTAGATATTGATTTTGAAACTAAATAACCTATGATTGCTGCATCTATTGCTATAAGCGATATGAGCACCATTGCCGCAGATGCTATAGTATCTGAATTTTCCTGAAGAGCTTCTGAAGGAAGGTTGTTTACACTTAGAACATACAGATAAAAAATACTTGCTATTGGGGCTATTATTCCTACTATTAAAAATATCAATGTAAGTTTACGGTTTATTTTTGAGAGTAGAATCCTTTCTAAAAAGGATTTATTTTCCTTCAATCTTTTAAAGCACCTCTAGCAATTTATTTTTTGTTAAGTGAGAATTTAAGACCAAATTATTAATCTTTTAGAAAAATTTCAATTTTTGAAATCAATTCGTCTACATTGAATGGTTTTTGAAAATATCCCACTATATTTTCACCATCACAAAGACCTCTATTTTTCGCATCGGATTCTCGTACTATACTCATAAACGCGATTTTTGTATCTTTTATTTTTTTTACAAGTTCACTTACGCCCATCCCAGGCATCATGATATCTAGAAGTATTAAATCGGGTTTAAAGGAGTTTAGTTTCTGCAGGCAATCTTCTGCATTTTTTGCTGTTAGTACATTGTATCCATTTATTTTCAAAACCATCCCTATACTTTCTCTAATATCTTGATCATCATCTACAATCATTACTTCTTTCATATTGTTATTCTCCAAGATGAAGTTTAACTCTTGATACTAAATCTGCGACATTGAATGGTTTTTGAAAGAAATCCACTATATTTTCATGAGATGTTAGTCCTTTTTTTCTTGCTTCAGATATTCGTACAACACTCATAAAAGCTATTTTTATATCTGTTATTTTATCCACCATTTGTTCCACAGGTGTACCAGGCATCATGATATCTAGAAGTATTAAATCAGGCTTTTCTTCTTTGACTTTTTCAAGACATTCGTCAGCGTTTTTTGCTGTAGATACTTTATAACCGTTTGATTTGAGTATCATTTTGACACTGTCTCTTATATCTGGCTCGTCATCTACCACAAGTATCTTTTTCGTATTTCTCACCCTTTTAAATTTATTCCCATCTCTTATTTTCAGGTTTATTTGAATATTTTATAAATGTATAAACTTTTGGTTTTTCTTAGTTAATTTTCCATTTTGTTATTTTGCCATTTGTGTTTTTTTTCCAGGAAATCTTTATATAAACAATCATGACAAGTGTTAACAAGAGACTGTAAAAACTGTAAGAGGTGGAAAGGAAATGAAAAGTAAGAAACATATAATGCTGCTTCTAAAACTTTCCATATTTATAGTTGTAGCCAATATTCCATTTTTATCAGTAGTAAATATTATGGGGTTAGAACCTTTTGTGGACTCTTTTGAAAACCCTGAAGAATATATCTGTATTCAAAATCAAAACAATTTTTTAAACACAGTATCAAGCGATAATAACTATGTAATAATTCAAAAATCAACTCACCCAAATTTTAAAATCAAAAATAACGACGAAATAATTTATTTCAAAGGAGACGGTGAAATACAATGTAGTCTTGTAAAAAGTTGTACTTCAATTGGTTCAATGAAAACATATTATACAGTTGAAAACAACGCTCAAAACACCCCTGTAAATGAAAAACAAATTATTGGGAAAATAATAAACTCGGTTGATAATAATATTTTGAATTCTATGTCAATAAAAATATGGGATATATCAATACACAAACTAAATGTAAATGATATAACCAACTAACCTTTTTTAGAATTTTTCTGATGCACCAGTAGCATTAATTAGTTCTCTTAAATTTTTATCATAATCTTTTGGTGTAGATTCTAGAAGTTTTTTAGCATAATCCTTTAGAAATTCACCATATTCAACTTCTACCTCTGAATATTTCCATTTTTTATCTTTACCCTTCTCCATAGCTAAAAGAAAAGCATACGCAAGAGATTTTCCTTTAGTATCATCTGGCCTATCTCTAATCTCACCAATTGTTTTCTGAATGCCCATTGTTTTGTAAGTTCTTGCGATTTTATCTGCAAAACTTGTAAGAGGCGGAAGAGAATCATATTGAGGTAAATCTGAAAGTATCTTCTGATTTTCCTTAAAATTTATAGCAGCTTCAACAAGTTCAGATGGAGGATCATTTAACTGAAATAGTTTGTTTGACATCTCTGGACTTTCAGTTATTGTTTCAAGTGTTTTTAAACCATGTTTCTTCCAATATTTCTCAAGTACAGAATTAGGTGTGACATCATTTAATACAATTGGTTCATTAACCCTATCTAAAAGTATTTGAAGTGCTTTTTTTTCATAAACATTAGGACCTAGAGCGTCAATAAACTTCTCTGTATTAGCCCCATACGATACACCATCAAGGATGTAGATTTTTTCATCAGATTCCTTAATTTTTTCCATGGCATGTTTAATGTTTTCGTCTATCAGATCATGATCTTTTATCCCACCGCGTGTATATTCATCTTTTTTCTGCAGGGAAAAATCAGTTATGCTACTCTCCCCTTTTATTTCACGGGGTATTACACTTATTTCAAAATCTTTTGTAATATCAGGTTGTACCATATATTTAGTTATGTTAAAAAAAGTATTTTTATCATTACTGCGAGCACATTTTTCACATATCGCTATTTTTTTATCTGCAGATTTCCAATGGATACGCAAATAATTTACATCAGCGGGTTTCTTCTCATCCACTTGTTTTTTGTCTAGATGTTTGCAACTGCTCTTCTCTATATAGTCAAGTTTTTTTTCTATAAATCTTATAAAATCCTTAGGAGGTTTAGGTTTATCACCTGTTGATACAAAACCATTGTCCCATGAATACAGATGCAGACCTTTTTTAAGTGCTAAATTTTTAAGTGATATAACTCTTAAAATAGGATCATCAAAATGTTGAACTGATATAAGGTGCTCTTTTGGTGCTTTTCCTCTTTTAGCATAAGAAACTTTACCAGTTGGAAATTGTGCAACAGCTAGATAAGGTGCTTTTTTTGAGTGTGCAAGAAGCATTGTACCTGCAAGTGCACCCCGGATATCTCTTTTATTTGATAGTTTTTCTAGTTTATCTGGATCATCTTTGTATTTTTCTACTTTTTCTATTTTCTTTTCAATTTTTTTAAAATATTTTTTCGATGTTGAGTCTTCATAGTCGGGAAGTATTATATATGGATTTTTTTGAATCTCAGTTGCTTTTTGTATTAGGTGTTTTTCCATTGATTTAGACGCAGTTTTTGCAAAAGTTCTCATTCTTCTAATTTTTTTTACCATTTTGACCCCCATATTTATTAGGAATTTCTTTTTTTTATATGTTTTCCCTTTTTTAGAGTTTTGATATAATTAGTAGATAGTATTATATGACAAAATTTTTATGTATACTTTAATAATTGTAATTTCTGTGTGATTTTAAAAATGGATGTTTTTAAAGCTATTAAAAAAAGACGTAGTATTAGACAGTTTAAACAAGAGAAAATTCCTTTGGATGTTTTAAATGCATTAGTGGATGCAGGACGTATTGCACCTTCAGCAGCTAATTTACAACCAATTGAGTATATTGTTGTAAATGATGATAAGATATGCAATGAGATTTTTTCAACTATTGGCTGGGCAGGTTATCTAAAGGATTGGCAGCCCTCTGAGGATGTTCAACCAGTGGCATATATTTTGCTTATTGCTAAAAAACCTAAAAATGATTGGTATGTTAGGGATGCTAGTTTTGCAGCTGAAAATATTGTTCTTGCTGCTGAAAGCCATGGTGTTGGTAGTTGCATTCTTTTAAATTTTGATAAACAAAAAATTGTAGATATCCTTGATATATCAAAGGATTATGTTGTTGATTGTTTGATTGCTCTGGGTTATAAAGCTGAAAGCTGTGTTGCTGAGGATTTAAAGGATTCTGTTGAGTATTGGAGAGATGAGCAGGGTGTTTTGCATGTTCCTAAAAGAAAATTTGAGGATGTTTACCATTTGAATGGTTTCTAAAAAAGTTTTTTTATCCTTCGATAATTACTCCGTTTGTATCTCCGACCATTAGTCCCCATGATGGAACAATTGAGAAACAAGCTGTTGTGAATTCAAATTCTAGTTTTTTGTTGTATCCTATGGTTTCTCCTTCTATTTTGATTTCTTCGTCTCGTCGCACGTAGGTTTGTGGGTCGTGGCCAAATAGTGGGTTAAATATTGTTTCATCTGTTGCATCTATTAGTTTGATTTCTTCAAATGCTCCGTTTACTTGTATTGGCCATACATTGGTTGATACTACCCATGGTGTTGCAGGTGTTGGTGGTAGAAGTGGCAGGCCTGTGGGGCCTAAGAAACATGTATTTTTTATTTCTAAATCTGAGTCTTTTAGATAATTGGGTTTTTGTTCAACTCCAATTTTTATTTTTTCCGTCCATTCGTCTTTAAGAGTAATATCGTAACCAAATGGTATTACAAACTGGTTTTTTATGTAATCTGATGCATCTTTGTTGCTTAACGCGTTTTTAACATCTGATACACTTGTTGATGTTCCTGCATCGTTTAATGAGTCTTCTAGGTGTTGATCCATTTTGTTTTTTGCTTCGTTGAACGCATCGATTATATCTTGTTCTATTTTTTCTACGTACCATTTACGTATGAAAAATACTGATTTTTGTCCTGTGCTTTTAAAAAGTCCTTGTTTTTTGTAGTCTTGCTTGTTTAGATACAGTGTTTTATTTGCATAAAATTTTTGTAGTATATCGTTTTTGGCTTCCTGCATTAGGTTGTATGGATTTGGATAGTTGTCAGAGTTTATATCTGAGCTTTGTTTGATTTCTTTTACCATGTTAAATATTTCTTCTAGAGCGTTCCATGCTTGTGTTTCTACCCAGTTTTTGTACAATCCTATAAGTGTTTGGCTGTGTACGTCTCCGCGTTTATCATCAAGCCAGTTTTCTAGATTTGAGCTTGTATAAACTGTGTTTTTATAGTCATCAATTGTATCTTTTAGGTTTAAATCATCATATGTGTTGTTGTAGTAGAATATGTCTACTATATCATTTTCTGTGTTGTCATATTTGCTGTACCATTCAAGGGTTATTTTTACGGTTGCATTTTCTTCGATTTTAGTGTCTTTTACAGTTATTTCTCTCCATGTATTATTTGTATGGTTGCTCCAGTAATGATTTCTTTTGAATGTTACTTCATATTTTTTTGCGTGTAGTATGTTTGATGGGTTAATCTGGCCTTTTGCAGGTTTTGTTATAGTATCAGTACATGTGTAGGTGTGTATTTCCCAGCCATCTGTTCCGTTATCAATTGGATAACCTGTGTGATTGGCAAGTGTTGTACTACTTGTGCCTCTTGTTACTATTGTTTTGAGTTTTGTTGAATAAATTTCTTCAGTTATCTCTTGTATTTTATCGACTGTATCAGGGTTTTTAGATGGGTTTTGTTTTTCTCGGCCGAGATAGTTGTAACCATCGTTTATTGCTTCTTCGATTACATCCTTTAGTTCCTGTTCTGTGAAATCTACTAGTGTTCTTGTTCGTATGTTACCTGTGCTTGGATGTTGAAAGGTTAGTTTTATGCTATCATATTCATGTAGTGGTATTTCTGCTATTTCTGTTACATTTATTTTTGGGCGTTGATCAATGTGTGTGTTTTCATCATCTCCAGCATCGATATTTGCTGAGCCTTTTGAGAAGTCTTTTGGTGTTACATCTAGTCCGTCGCCGTCTACATCTGAGAAAAAGTTTTGTAGATCACCTGTGTTTGATACAGGGTTTTGGTTTTTTATTGCCTTTATTGTTTCAACTGAAAGTTCTACTAATGCCATTGGATCTACGCTTCCGAAGGTAAAGCCTTGTTGTAGCAAGAGACCACTGTTGAGTATTGGTCTTAAATGTTTGTTGGCTACTACATTCATTGGCAATCCGCTGTTGTAATGTTTGTATCCTCTTGCTAGGCTGTATATATTAGTTAGAAGGGTAGTATAGGTAAAAAGTGATGAGAAGGCTCCATCGATCTGATTTTTATAATCCTGCATTAGGTTTTTTAAAAAGCTATATCTTGATGTTAGAATTGTGTTTATGTTTACTGTTTTTTTAGTGATTATTGTACCAGAGTTTTCTCCGTTTATCTTTTTTATTTCAACGGTTATTGGTAGGTTTGCTATCCAATATACACAATGTGAGTCAGATGATTTTGGTCCTATAAATTCTAAGCTGAATCTTTCAAAATCCATGGATTTATATTCAAAGGTTATTTCATCTCTTGATTGAATGGGTCCGTTGCTTCTTAGTGGTACTTTAACATTTATTGCATAATCTTTATTGTTGAAATTATCATAATAGTAGTTACTTGTTAGATATATGTTGAGTTCGTTCATTATAACTTGTTTAACCCGGTTTTTGTTTATTTCATCGGCAGTATTTCCAAAACTGCATCCTCCTTGAGGTGGTTCTATTACAGGTTTTTCACCTATTTCTCTAAGACCTTTTAACCCTGCGATGTTTAAAGCAGTGCTCATATCTGCCTCTGCTCGTCTAAGTAGTGTTTCAATTTCGTTGAAATCTATTGTATCTGCTATCTCAATTGATTTATCTGTTTCTAGTTTTGCAACATAAACTGTTGTCATTGTACTACCTAGTATCAAAAATATTCCAATTACTGAGAATGGTATGCGTGCGTTTTTGTTGGATAAAAATTTTCTTCTTTTGATTATCTCACCCCCCATACACTAAGTGTTACTTCTGCTTTGTTTATGGATATTCTATCAAATATCCATTCGTTTAAAAGATTGTAAACAAAATGAATGTCTACTATTGAGACATCTTCAAAGAGTGTGTCAATAAAGTTTTGGATATATGGTTCTATAAAATCTTTAACTATTCTTGTAACATTTTCACTGACTGCATCAATTAACATGTCTATTGCATTTTCAAGTGAGCTATATGCTCCGCCGAGCATATTATTTATCTGGTTTAACACCTGTTTTTCAAACTCTTCAAATAAAGGATTTTTTTCACCGACAAGTTCACCGACCATACTGTCTACTGTTCCAAGGGCTTCTCCTATAGTATTGTTCACAGCGTTTTCTACAATACCGGTAACAGCATCTTTTATCCTCTGCAGACCGTATCCTATAATTGAGTCTACAATGCCGGGAAATATTAGATTGTTGGATGAATCATATACCCCATCAACAAGTATACCAAAAAGCAGTTCTGATAGATTTTCTTGTACCCCTCGTGTTGCGTTTTCTTGGTTGTCATATGGTGCAATGTTGTTTTGATAATCTTTAACTATGCTATCAATTTTACATGGACAATTTATTACTCTTATTACATTGTTTTTAATCCAGTATTTTGATAAGACAAAATCTACATTGTTAACGCTGATTGCTGGTCTGAAAGGCATCATTATAAATGATTTTGATACGTAGCAGTTATCCTTTGGCGGAGTGTTGCCAACTTCTATATCGCCGCCCAAGTCTACTCCTTTAATTGGATGCCATACAGCTGAGAATTGATAGTCATATTTTTCACCAAGGTATTCATCTAAAAAGTTTTCTATTTGTGTTTTTAGTTTTTCGTCGTATTCACCTGTAAAAAAATTAAAACGGTTGTTTCCAAGTATTGAAAAAGGCATTTTAAATTGACAACCAAGGTCTTCTGCGATTAAATTTGCATATGTTTTATGTAGTTGATCTCGTCCGATAAGCCATGTGGTAATTGTTTTATAAAGTTCACTTTGTGAAATGCTTGCTGGAAGGGTATTGTTTATTATATCTCCTGCTACTCGATATTCAAAATGATCAATCCTGGATACAAGCATGGTATTTAATGCATCATCGGCTATGTGTTCTCTTTGTCTGTCTATTGAACTGTCTACTGCAACATCGCTTTGTAAAGCTGGTAGAAGTATTGCTCCCGAGAGAGATACCATTACTATAAAAAAAACAGCGTCATACATTACCGATATTGCCCAGGTGTTCTGTCTTAGGTTTCTTTTTTTCATTTTTTTAAATCAGCTCACATTCCATGATATGATGGTCAGTTTTCCGGGGACTGTTTGTGCTTCATTTAGGTAGACTCCAATGTTTTTTGATATTGCTACTCGGTCTCCAGCGTTTGAGAGTAACGTGTTTGCGTTGCTGGGATATTTTTCTTCTTGGTTTTGGTAGCTTATTTGTATGATAAAGTCTACTCCTGAGGCTTGATATTTTTCTCGTATTTCATTTATTGCTTGATCGCTTTGTTGTGTTTGTTTCATTTTTGGAAGATCTATTAATCCTGCGTCTTTTATAAGATAAGAATCTGGATTTGTTAGTTTGATTAAGAGGAAATCTGCTGTTTGGTATTTATCGAGGCTCTCAATTCTTGTGTTATATGCATTATATGTGTTTGCTAAAAGTAGGATAAAAATTGCAAATCCTATCATTACTACTGATAGTGCTGGTATGGATGTGAATTCTTCGGCTATTGCGTCTGTGTTTTTGAGTAATTTTCTTTTCTTTGAGAGCATATTCAGCGTTATATCCTCCATTTAAAATTTTAATTTAATAATAATATTTTTGTATAAAAGTTTATTTAAATTTTTTATTATATTTAATTACAAATTAAAATAAAGTTTTGTTATATACAACAAAATGTAAAAATAGTTTCAAACAGCTTATTTATTTAAAAAAAAGGGCCTGGAAGCGTTTATCATATCTAAATTACCTCCCTTACCATGGAATCGCCCCCACGGATTCCGATTAAGCCTGTTAATAGATTTATGTTCTATTCCCAGACCCCTAGAGAGTATATAATAAAATATATCTTTATAAATGTTTCCCAAAATAGGTTTTATCTATTAAAAGTAACAAAATGTAATATTTTAGGGAGTTTTTGTTATATAATTAAGATATTTTGTAAGTTGATTTTTGATAAAAAAATTTAAGTTATTTGGAAGATTATTTGTATAGATTAATCATGGAAATAGTTGCATGTCCCAAATGTGGGAGTAGAAAAATTTTTCAAGGTCGAATGGGCGATGGAGTAATAACTGGTTATAACACTAGAAATGTATGTAGAAATTGTGGCTATCAAGGTATGCCCATTATTTTTGATTCAGAAAAAGATTATAAAAATTTTTTAAAAGGTTTAGATGAAAAACCCTCAGATCTTAAGAAAGCCGACAGGGAACCGCAGAAGTCAAAATCAGACAAAGTTCACAAAAGGCCACTAGGTATAAATATACTGGTTTTATTTTTGATTGTACAGGCACTTGCTGCTATTTATATTTATTATGATATTATTGGTTTTGAAAACGCAACTTTTCTTTGGATTTATTATTTTTCAGTACTTGTGTTATCAGCGATAATTCTGCCTTATGGTCTGCTTGCTGGCAAGAGCTGGGGTTGGGCACTTGCTGGTTTCATGTTTGCAATCTCAATTCCAATAGGTTTAGTTTTTCTTTATTATATCACTAGACCTCACGTTAAGGCTTTTTATGGTAAAAATTAGTTAAAATTAATTTAAAAAAAAAGGAAAAAATGGTTTTTTATTTTACTCAAATAT
>CAZOBL010000050.1:0-14333 GCA_964578185.1 uncultured Thermoplasmatales archaeon | reverse complement strand
TTTTATAGGTACAGCAGGTTCTGGTAAATCTACTCTTACGAAAAATTTTAAGAGTTGGATGGAAAATAGAAGTATTGATGTGATAACCTTAAACTTAGATCCAGGTGCTGAAAATCTGCCATATACACCAGATATCGATGTTAGAGATTGGGTATCACTTGAAGATGTAATGGACAGCTATGAGTTAGGTCCAAATGGTGCACAGATCGCCTGTGCAGATATGATAGCCCTAAAATCCGATGATATCAAAAAAAGTGTTGAACAGTTTAAAACAGATTACATACTAGTAGACACACCCGGGCAACTTGAACTTTTTGTATTCAGAGAAGCAGGAAAATATATAGTAGAATTTTTAAATCCTGAGAAATCAATGATATCATATCTAATAGACTACTCCCTTGCAAAAAACCCAACTGGTTTTATATCACAGCTACTACTTGCTCTTAGTAGCAACTATAGATTAAATAAACCACAGGTAAACATTCTTAGTAAAGCTGATATGTTAAAAGAAGAAGAACTTGAACAGATAAAACGATGGGCACAGGATACATATGAGTTGGAAAACGCACTATACAAAGAAAAAGCATCTATTTACCGTGAAATGCATGAAAACATTCTAAGAACTATAGATGATTTTGCAAAAGGAATGAAGCTTTATTCTACTGGAGTTGGAGATATATTTGAACTTGAAGATTTCTACACAACTATACAACTACAGTTCAAAGGCGGAGAAGACATACTCAAAGATTAAAAAAAAATTTATTTATTTACAACCGTAATCTTCATGTTAACTAATCTATAAAATCCCAGTATTTTAAAAAATCTAATGTTGGCAGTCATCTCTTTAGTATTTGGATTAAATATAATAGGTGCAGTTAGAGTAACAGAACTACCATATTTTAAACGTGGAATATGAAATGGCATAGTCATCAAAACCCATCCACGAGTAGGTCTACCCTCTTGATCTGTAATTGTAATCGTAAAAGATTCTCCTTCAAGAACCTTAAATTCAAAATGAACATTTACATAATCAACGCTAACCTGGTTATTAGCCCTAACAACCAGTTTTAATTTATATGTTCCACCGTTAATAACTCTAGTATCCCACCTGGCTAAAACACCGTTTGATACCATACTTGAATTTTTGTATATTAAAACCCATTCATCATCCTGATTTTCATAATAGACACTATAATTTTCAAAACCATAAGAAGCATTTGCAGTGCCAATTATATCTATAACACCTGTTTCAAGTTCACCCGAAGTATTTAAAACAGCTACACCTGGAACATCTGAAAGATTAACAGAGTTTAAAACATCTAAACGCCCATAACCTTGAGTGTAAATATCTTCACCGACATCAACAGCATTATTTCTAAGAGCCATCTTAATTTCAACTGCAGACCAATTAGGATGCATCTGTTTAATTAAAGCAACAGCGCCAGCTACATGAGGAGTTGCCATACTTGTACCAGAAAGCCTAGTATAATACTCATTAACAACCGTGCCAATAGATGTTCCATCAGCTCTCGCTGCAACAATGCTAACACCAGGTGCAACTAGATCAGGTTTAACTGTACCATCTGACACTGGCCCTCTAGAACTAGTTAAATAAACATCATCATTTTTTGTAGATGAACCCACACAAATAACACGATGTGCCACACCAGGGGAACTAACAGTGCCATCATTTGGGCCACTATTTCCAGCTGCAGCAACAACAGTTACTCCTGCTTTAACAGCGTTATCAGCTGCCTCAGACAACGCATCGTCAGGGTCACCAGCACCATCTGTACCAAAACTCATAGATATAATATCAACATCATCAATAACTGCTTGCTCCATTGCTGCAATACTATCAGACCAAAATCCAGAACCAGTATCATCTACCACTTTATACGCATAAAGCTTTGCAGAAGGCGCAACCCCAACATATGTACTACCAGAAGCATTACCTCTTCCTAAGGCAATAGATGCGCAATGTGTACCATGTCCATTATCATCCAAAGGAGGAATGTTTTCGTTGATGAAATTATAACCACCAACATAAGCATCAACTAGATCTGGATGATTATAATCAACACCAGTATCAATAATTGCAATGCTAATATTAGAACCAGTAACATTAACCCCATAAGAGTCATTTAAATTCCATACATTATCAGCATTAACAATAGGAACTGACTCATCCAAATTTATCTTAATTTCCCTATCAATAACAACATCTTTCACATAATCTAATTTTTTAATCTTATCAACTGACCATTCTGGGATATTCCTAAGGACAAATCCATTTAAAACCTCAGTAAAACTCAGACCAAAAATATCATCAACATTAATAATCCCCAATATTTTAGATTTAACCAAATCCTGAATATTTAAAAGATAATCTCTATAATCAGAAACTTTTTCCTTTAAACCAGAAAATAAATCTTTACTTAAAACCAATTTTTCAGAAAAATCGGAAACAGAAACCTGATCAAGTAAAACAATAACCCGAGTATCAGAAAAAACTGCAGAAGAATTCTTAATAGTTTCACTTTGAGCTATAGCACCTATATCTAAAAATGAAAAAAATAATAAAAATACTACAGCATAAATAATGATAACTCTATAATTATTCTTCATTAAAATATAATAACTACTTTATTATTTAAAAACTTTATTCACCAATCCTTGGCGATTTTGAATCCCGCTGCAGTAAAACAACCCTAGATTTCGGCTTTTTCAAAGTCAGCTCGTAACCTAACAAATTAGACAATCTATTACCAAAATCTTCAATTTTTTCATGCGAAGGCATATTAGATATCTTCATTCTTTTACGAGAATAACCAACAAACACATAACCCTTAGGCTCAACAAACATAGGATCAGCAAGACCATCCAACTCAGCAAATTCTTTAAGATAATCCTTTTTCATATTCCAACCATCAATTAATGTATGACGAATAACAGTCCGCGTATCCAGAGAAGGCAATAATTTTAAGGTCTCAATAATTCTCTCCCAACCATCAGAGATCAAAGGCGAACACAACTTTTTATAAACTTTTTTATTTGGAGCAATAACCGAAACATAAAGCTGAGTAGGAAGAGTTGAAAGATTTTCCAAAGCCTTAGGATTAGTACCATTTGTAACTAAAAAAGTTGTCATACCACGTTTATGACATTCCTCAAAAAATTCTCCTAGTTTTGGATATAAAGTAGGCTCACCAGACAGAGAGCAAGCAACCATATTAGGTTTATTAGCCTCCTCCCATTTTTTAAGATCACAACGCTCATCACCCTTAAAACCTGTAATAAGACGTCTTTGAGTTTCTATAGATTTATCCAAAATAAAACTAGGATCATCAACGTCCTGAGGCATATCTTCATTAAAACCTTGATGACGCCAACAGAAAAGACACATATGAGTACAATTATTAAGGGCAGGACTCATCTGAAGACAACGATGAGAATCTATACCATAAAAAGATTGTTTATAACATTCTCTATCAAACAAAAGACTTTGTCTCATCCAATGACAAAGTTTTACACCAGAATGATTTCCAACAATACCATATTTTTGTTTTTTGAGTATTTTTTCAAGCTCTTTATCCATAACTTTTTTTGCTAATATAGAGGATATTATTAAATACTTTTATCAAAAATTAATACATAATAAGAAATTTAGAAAAATTACAAAAAAACCTATATTTTATATACATAAATTTATATACTGTAAAGCAAATATTATTATAAGATATGATTCAATAATAATTTTGGGGGAAGTAAAAACCTATGTATAAAAATTTGAAAATAAAAAAGGTAAAAATATTGGCACTATTCATAACCTTGATGATGACTGCAGGGACATTAGTCACAATTTCTACAGCTGAAACAGTCAGCAATAAAACACAAGGTTTTGATAAAGGCCCTGCCTGCTTACCTGTAAACGCTTTAAAAAAAGCTACATTAGTGCAATATGATGAAAATTCACTTTTAGATGACTACGCATACCTATCAGCAGTACCAACAGCTGTATTCAAAGAAAATGAAGAATTTTATGCACACCCACTCCTTTTTTACAAAGACGAATACAAATATGAAGAAGATGAAGACAGGACCTTCAATCCAAGAGAAGGCCTAGATTATTTCATGGAAGATTACATAGGATATAGTAATGGTAAACTAGATCAGATGACAACCATAAATCTACCTAAAAATAAAGTTTCACAATGGCGTGCGAACAATTATATTGAGATAAATGGAGATAATGCCTATGATATTGCATCTAAAATCGCAAAACAAGATTTTTCATATAGCGATGATGCTGTACTTGCGGTAATACAGGAATATGAAACTGCACCTAGCAAAACAGAAGGTGAAATCAGTGGAGAATTTTCACTTAACAAAGATACCAAAAAAGAACATTTTTCAGTTACCCAAACAAATAAATTAAATCCTCAATTTGAGACTTTTACAGTCCCTGAGGGCTATATGTATATTCAGGCTAGAGCCTGGTATGCTTGTGTATATTTCCAACTTTCTCTAAATAGTTTAGGGCTGGGAAATTTAATTAATATTTCCATACCATCAGGGGACAAAGATTTACAACTCTATTGTGACTATAATGATAACGATGAATGGATGCAAGTAGCTGCTGTAGACGCATGGAATGCAAAAAGCGGAATGGATAAAGATTATGCAAGAAATTATGTTTACAAACCTGGTGAATGGAGAGTTGGAATAACAGATGTTCCCACTAAAAAAGCTACTGGCAGATATGGAACTTGGGGAGAAATTCTATCAAACATTTTCGGCGAAGTAAAATACCAGATTGATATTGAAATGTATCCTGGAGCGAAAATTCCTTTTGATGTAAATCCAGATTTCTTCAGCAAAAATGCAGAATTTACACTAGATTGTAATCATCCAAGTGCTGATTTTAAATTCATGTTGATCGGTCCTAGTGGAGAGAGAGTCCTTGAAGATGAAGATGGAGTAATTAAACTAAGCAAAATAGGTGAATGCCCACCGGATGAAAACTATGAATTCGTAATTTACACACCAAATGATGTGCAAGGAACTTATCAATATACTATAAGCTATAGCTGGGAGAACAACATGACTAGAGCTGAAAGCGATTCATTAACATCAGCAACCGAGGGTGCAGTTCTAGCGAGTCAACTCAATGCTCCATTACTTTATGTCTCACCAACAAACATTAATGAAAATACAAAAGATGTGTTATACAAGCTAGGTGTAGAAAAAATCCATATTGTAAATATTGGTAATCATCTATCTTCGACTGTAAAGGATGAAATAGAAGAAATAACAGATATTAAAAATAACTATATTGACTATATGAGTATCTATGATGATATAAAAGAGTCTGGTAATTCAAATGATATAGTTTTTTCAACAATTGATCCTTGGACAAGTTGGAAAGTGGCAGAGTTGGAACCTGGTGATGAACTAGAAGGTGAACTACACATTGGACCCGCTGCATATTGTGCTGCTTTTCATTCAACACCTGTTATTATTATTGATAATCATCCTGAGCTTTCTTCTGCAGCTGTATGGCATACAGAATTTTGGAGAAATTATCCAAATGGATATAGAACACCAACTGTGTCAGAGATGTATCTAACTGGTAGAAAGGTATACAAATTTTTAGATGACAATGGCTTTGATGAAAAAGGAGAAGAGTCTATTGTTACAGTTGCTGGACAATTTGATATAGGTGCATCATGGGATAGAATGTTTGTAGGAAAAGCAAATCCGGGTAGATTCACATTTTCACCAATGGATTGTAGCTATTGGATAAGTAGAAGTATGTTTTATCCAGGTTTAATATTTGAAAACCCTGCAATGAATCCAAGTGGTGTAAACCTTATTAATGGTAGTAAAAGTAAAAGAGGTGCCTTTGGACAACTCAAAATAGTCAGACCATCTCAGGAAGAAACATTTGAATATCCTATATTGAGTTCTTTTATGCCTGTTTATATACATCGTTTCAATTCAAGAGCTAGTAAATATTGGGGTTTTACATATCAGGGCGCAAGCGGAGTTTTACCCGGAATTGAAAATACTTTTGAACCAATTGATGATAAAGTTGGTCTTACATGGGATGGAGAATCCGGTAGTTTCTGGCCTGATTTAAGTGAAACAGAATGTGTACCATATTATTTGTCCAAGTGTGGGTATAGCAATGCATTTTCAACAAGTTTTGAACCAACCATGGAGAATGTAAACTCTGGTTGTTTAATGTGGATTGTTGGTACACATGGAAACAGTCCAAATGGTGGAGAATTCAAGTTTCACGATCCTGACTCAATATTCCATAGAAAGGAGTCAAATCCTTGGCGTGGATATGAATGGTATTTAGGGTCAACCGCTGAGCCAGATACAATGAGTGCAGAAATACATGGTATAATACCTATGCTTTTAGGTAATCCAAACTGGGATTTTTTCCTAAGGACTGCATTGGATTTTGCACCTGCTAAAAAACCAATAATGGATGCCATTGGTAAAATCGCAAATCTTCCTGTCCTAAGGGCAATTGCACCTGAATGGTTAAAAGATACTCAAGATTACTATGATGGAATCGTTGGATCTTCATTTTTAAGCACGCTAGGAACTATAGAGAAAAATGGTATTGAAATCGATGATTCACTTGGAAATATACATTCATGTGGGCTAATAACAGCAGCATGTCTACCTGCTTACAAATATCTACACTTAGCAATGGTGAGACATGGTTCAAACTTTCAGATTATTGACCCATGGGGTACATCATGGTATAGTAGTTTCTGGGAAGCAACAATACCACGGGACATAGCACTAGGAGATACACTAGGGGAAGCCTACTCTAAAGGTATGGGTCATGTAGGTATCTTGTATATTACAGATCCACCTCAATGGTGGTGGGATAAAGCAGAAAACGTATGTTACTTCGGGGATCCCGATCAACGTATTTTTACACCAAGTACAAAATATAGTGATAATAATTACTGGGAACAAGAAGACACTAAACCTCTGCGTTATGACAGTGAATTAAATGTTAACGGTCATATGCCGTTTGGAGCAACAGACTATCCACATGAACGACACCCAGAAACAAAACTAGATGGTGAATTGGTAGTAGTAATTATCCTAGTTCTAGTGGCCATAATGGTTGTAGGAATCTTAGTATACAACAGAAAAAAATAAATAAATTAACCTTCTTTTTTTCTTTCATCATTATAATACCCAATATTTTATATACATAATTTTATATACTTTGAAATAAAATAATAATACAAACAGTTTCTTATAAGGGGGATATTATAAGTGCAAAAAAAATTGAATATTAAGCAAGTTAAATTTATTACGATATTAGCAACTTTTATAATGTTAAGCGCAATTTTTTTACCTATCGCAAATGCAGACACTGAAAGTAAAGCTTTTAACAGTTGCGACAAAGGCCCATCCTATAAACCTGTCTCAACTTTGGAGAAAACTACTTTAATAAATTTTGATGAAAACTCGCTTCTAGATGATTTTGCTTATCTATCAGCAGTGCCTACAAGTGTATTTGATAACGGTGAACAGTTATTTTCACATCCTTTGTTATATTATCAGGATGAATACCCCGTTGAGGAAGAAAAGGAACTAACCTTAAATGCAAGGCAAGGTCTGGATTATTTCATGGAGGATTGGATGGGTTACTGTAATGGTCAAATGGATCAGATGACGACCATAAATGTTCCAAAAAGCAAGGTTGATCAATGGCCGGCTAAAAATTATAACGTTATAGAAAGCACTTCGCCATATGACATTGCAAATAAACTTGCATTGTCAGAATGGTCCTACTCTGATGAAGCAGTAATATCAGTAATTGATGACAACTTAGAAGTATCCAAAGAAGAAATTTCAAAAACTGTTTCTAAAACTATTGATATAAACAAAGATATTAAATCAGAACATTTTGAGGTCCCTCATACTAACAAACTTAATCCTATTCCAAACGATTTCTATGTGCCTGAAGGTTATAGATATATCGATGTTCGTTGTTGGTATCCTTGTATATCTTGGAAACTAGGTTTGCCTTTGCCAGGTCTTGAAAGTCTTGCTCATGTAACGCTTCCAGCAGGTGATAAAGATTTACAGCTTTATTGTTTATATGATGATGAATATCTGGAAGAAGAGCAGTGGATGCAAGTTTTTGCTTTAGATGGATGGAACCAAAAAGGTGGTATGGATTTAGAAAAAGATGGTACGTACATCTATAAATCTGGTAAATGGAGAGTAACCATTACTGATATTCCAACTAAAAGTGGGGATGATGAGAAGTTTAAACTATACGGCAGTGTATCAGAAATTTTAAAAAGTTTTATTCAAGTTATTTATCAGATTGATATTAATCTTTATCCTGGTGAGAGAATAAGTTTATTTGATGATGTACCCTATGATTGTAAAAATTTAACAATAGAGATAAATAGTGAAGAAGCAGACTTAGGTTTTTCTTTAATAGGTCCTGGTAATGAAAAGATTGCATGTGATGAAGAGGGCATTATTGAAGTTAAAACCTTAGGACAGTGTCAAAATGGTGAAAGCTATGATTTAGCGGTATATTCAAAGGATGGTTCTAAGGGTTCCTTTGAATATGACATTGAGTATAGTTGGGATGAATATCACTCAGATAAAAAAGCTGAATACATTACATCAGCAACTGAAGGAGCAGTATTAGCCTCTAAGATAAATGCACCATTACTTTATACTAATCCTTCTAAAATTTCAGCTGATACTATTGATACTTTATATAAACTTGGGGTAAAAAGAGTTCATTTAGTAGATATTGGAAATCATCAATCAAGAAATATAAAAGAGGAAATTGAGGATGCATCTATTAAAATATTTAACTATAAATCAATTGAGAAGATATATGATGTTATCCAGGAAAAATCTTATTCTAATAGTATAGTTTTTTCAAGTTTAGACGCTTGGATTCCTTGGTATGTTGCAGATAAAGGTCCTACTGATGAAATTTCAATGCCAGGTGCTTTGCATGTTGGCCCTGCAGCATATATCGCTGCGCATCATGGAACCCCTGTGGTTTTAGTTGATAATCATCCGCGTCTGTCATCGGCTGTAGTATGGCATACTGATTTTTGGTCAAAACATTCTAGTGGTCATAAACTTCCGTCTGTATCTGAGATGTATCTAACAGGTAAAAGAATCTATGATTTCTTAGGTGATTATAATTTTGATAAAGATGGTTTGGAGACGATTATAACTGTTGCAGGTCAATTTAACATTGGGGCACCTTGGGATCGAGTGTTTGTAGGTGCAGCAAAACCTGGTAGATATTTTGGTTCACCTGTAGATTGTGCTTATTGGATTTCACGTAATATTTTTTATCCCGGTTTAATATTTGAAAATCCTGCGATGAGTGCTCAGGGTGTTGATTTGATTAATGGTAGTGTCAGTCATCGTAGAAATTTGCTTCCATGGGGTAAATTTGGTTTAGTTGTTGATCGTCCGTCAGGTGAAGAGAAGTTTTATCATCCTGTTTTAGCTAGTTTAATAGGTCATAAATATCGTTTAAATGAGTATATGGAAAATTATTATGGTGCAAAATATCAATGTGCTGATGGGATTATACCTGGTGAAACAGTATCTTTTGAAGCAATAGATGATGGTACTTTAATGATGTCTAAAGGCGAACCAGGCCAATTCTGGCCTGATATGAGTACTACTGAAATTGTGCCTTTTTATCTAGGTAGAGGTGGCTTTGATACATCTTTTTCCACTAGTTTCGATGCAATTACAAATAATTTAAATCAGGGTGTTTTAATGTGGTTTGTTAACTCCCATGGGGTTAGTGGCAAGGGAGGAGGGACTCTGCTTTGTTGGGATCCTAATAACAAAGCCACTAGCGAACAAGCCATGCCTGGATTCCCTGGTTTACCTTTCGTAGGTGCAACAAAGGAACCAAATCCCTGGAGAGGTTATGATTGGTATCTTGGATCGACTAATGAACCAGATACACTCACATCTGATGTATATGGTGTTATACCTGCTCTTCTTGGTAAACCAAATCCTAGATTTCCGTTTATATTTAGGACTGCTATAGATTGGGCTCCAGCAAAAAAACCTATTTTAGATAAAATTAGCTCAGTTTTAAATCTTCCAATTATCAGTAATTTAGTTCCAAATGGGCTTAAATGGCTCCAGGATACAGATGATTACAATGACGGGCTTATAATTTCTAGTATACTAAGTAAATTTGGTTGTAGTTGGTATAAAGCTACTTATTTTGATGAAATCTTAGAAAATATTCATTCAACAGGTTTAGTTTATTCACCTTGTTTACTAGCAGGTAAATATTTTCAATTAACTATGATTCGACATGGTTCATCTTATCAAGTTTTAGATCCATGGGGTACTTCCTGGTATTCATCATTTTACCTTGAAACAATTCCAAGGGATTTAGCCTTAGGAAAAACTATTGGTCAAGCATATACAAATGGTATAAAACATGTAGGAATTTTATATCTACGCGGCGGTGGAGATAACGGCGATAAACCACAATGGTGGTGGGATTTACATGAAAATGTATGTTTCTACGGCGATCCTGATATGAGGCAGTTTGTCCCGGGAACGGATTATGGATCTGAAAACTATTGGGAGCAGGATGATACTAAGCCTCTACGTTATGACAGTGAACTAAATATTGCAGGTCATATGCCATTTGGAGCAACAGATTATCCACATGCAAGAGATCCAGATGCAAAACTTGATGGAGAGCTAATGGTTATTGTTCTTTTGGCAATTATTATAGTGCTGGCTATAGTTGCTTTGGTTTATAATCGTAGAAAATAAAACTATTTTTTTTCTATTTTTTTTATTTTCTTAATGAAACAAATATAAAAATAAAGATATTTTTAAAAAATCTTATATATAGAAGATTTTATATACTTTTACGGTTAATATAATACGATAAGGATAAAAATACGTATTTTGGGAGGAAAAAAATGTATAAAAAAGGTACTAATGCAAAAAAAAGGTTATTTGCGTTATTTTTAGTTGCTATAATGACACTTGGAGCCTTTCTACCATTGCTAACTCAAGACACAGTTATAGCATCTAATCTTACAAAAGATAGAAACAGATGTGGTTATGATAAAGGACTGTCTTATAATCCTGTAACACCAATAAAAAAAGCAACGTTTGTAAAATATGACAAAGATAGTAAATTTGATGATTATGCTTACTTAGCGGCGTTACCGACTTCTGTTTTTAATGACGGTGAAAATATTTACAGCAATCCTTTACTGTTTTTAGAAGATGAATATGTATCTGATAATGAAATAGAAAAGACCTTAAATGCTCGTAAAGGTGTTGACTATTTTATGGAGGACTGGATGAGTTACTGTAATGGCCAAATGGATAAACTCACAACTATAAATGTTCCTTCCAATATGTTAGATAACACTTGGAGAGCACTTGACCACACCCAGTTTGATTCAGATGATATATATGAGCTTTCAAGTGATTTAGCACTTGAAGAATGGAGTTATTCTGATAACGCTGTAATATCGATTGTAGATGCTGACAAAGAAAATAAAAATAAACAAATGATAACTGGAAATCTTCGAGGTTCACTTGATGTAAAAGAAGTTAAACGAGAAAACTTTAAAATCCCACAGGTTAACATAATTTCTCCACAGTTTGAAGATTTTACAGTTCCTAATGGTTACAAATATGTTAAAGGTCGTGTTTGGTGGCCTTGTGTATATTTTGGTTTTTCTCTTCCTACTTTCTTTTTGAATGTAAATGTGAGTGTTCCAACAGGTGATCCAAATTTAGAGCTTTTCTGTAAACATAATGATGAATGGATGCAAGTAGCTGCAACACTAGGTTGGAACCCAAAATCTGGGATGGATGTTGATTATACAGGCTCCTATGTGTATGAACCTGGTCCATGGCGAGTAGCTATGACCGATGTACCAACGCATAGTGCAGAGAATACAGAACCAAGGGTCCACAGAAGCCTTGGCATGTTTAAATTTGGCAGATATGGAAGTATAACTGAGGTTTTAAAGAATTTAAGAGACGTAACTTATTATGTCGATATTGAAATGTTTCCAGGTACAGAAATTGAAATTCAAGATTCACCTATGTATGGTTGTACCGCTGCCAATTTTACACTTACTTGGAATGATCCTAATGTAAATCTGGGTTTTTCACTTATTGGACCCGCTGGGGAAGAAGTTTATTCAGTCACGGATAAAACTGATACGGATAAAAAAGAAATGAACATAGAGGGTCTTGGAGAATGTATAGATGGTGAAGGATACAAGATTTGTGTATTTTCAATGGATGATTTATCTAGATCAGTTGATTTTGAGGTTGAATATAGTTGGACACAGGGAATAACTGAAAGTGAAGGAAATTCAATCACATCAGCAACTGAGGGAGCAGTTCTTAGTAGTACAATTAACTCACCAATGTTATACACAAAATCAGACAGACTAGTAACTTGCGTTGAAGATGTATTATATAAGCTTGGTATAAAAAATGTTTATATTGTTGATATAGGTAACCGTATAAAAGACAAGGTAAAAGAGGATATATTAGAGATAGTAAAAGTTAAAAAACATTACACTGAGCTTAAAGATATATATGAAGATATTCAAAAGAGAACTGGTAACAGCGATGTCGTATTTTCAACACTTGATCCTTGGAGTTATTGGTTTATAGATGAAAAGAAACCTGCAGGAGAATACCCAGCTTCACTACATATTGGACCAGCTGCTTTTCTTGCTGCACATCATGGTACACCTGTTCTAATTACGGAGAATCATCCAGAGTTATCCTCATCTATAATCTATCATAGGGAATTCTGGTCGAGAATGGCTAGTAGACCTGGCTCTCCTGAAGGGCTGCCATCTGTCGCAGAGCTTTACATTACAGGTACTCGGGTTTATGATTTTCTTGACGAATATGGTTTTGACAAAAAAGGACTTGAAAAAATTGTAACAGTTGCAGGACAATATGATATCGGTGTATCCTGGGATCGCATGTTTATAGGTAAAGCTGCAGCAGGACGATTTTTAGGTTCACCTGTAGATACCTCATATTGGATTTCACGCAGTGTATTTTATCCAGCGTTAATCTTTGAAAACCCTGCTACAAATCCAAATGGAATCAAGTTGATAAATGGTAGTATCAGTGAACGTAAATTCCCATACTGGGGAGGCCTAGGTTTAAGAGTTACAAGAGAATCACAAGAAAACGTGTATAACTTCCCTGTTATGCATACATATCTAACATATAATCATCGTTTCAATGAAAGAGCTAGCGACTACTGGGGTTGGAGATATTTATGCGCAGATGGAAAAGTACCAGGTGTATCAACTTCTTTTGAAGCAATAGACAAAGGTGTATGTGAAAAGTATTGCGGCAAAAGTGGTGCATATTTCCCCGATTTTACAATAACTGAAATAGTTCCACTTTATTCAAAAAGAGCAGGTTATCAAAATGTTTTTTCAACTGAACCTACAGCAATATTTAACAACGTTAACAAAGGAGTAATAATGTGGATTGGTAGCGCCCATGGCGGCATAGGTGGCGGTGGAGGAATTATAAAAACCTGGGATCCAAATAACTTCTTAGTGCATGAAGAAAACCCGTGGCGTGGTTACGAATGGTATCTAGGATCCACCGCAGAACCAGATACAATGACAATTGAAACCTACGGAATAATACCAATGCTTTTTGGAAATCCAACAGGTAAAGGCCTTACAGGCCATGGAATAGTTAAAACCAGTTTAGATTATGGTCTTGCAAAAAAACCTTTGTTAGATGCCTTCGGTAAAATAACATCTGCAATACCAATTGTAAATGAAATGACACCAGACTGGCTTAAAAACACTCAGGATTACTACGATGGTGTTGTGGCAAGTACCATGTTTGGTACAATGCATCAAGGACACATAAATGGGCTATTACTTGATGAAAAACTTGAAAACATACATTCAGCCGGATTTATAAACGGATGCTGTCTACTTGCAACTAAATATTTCCAATTAGCACTTATAAGACATGGTTCCGCTTTTCAAGTAATTGATCCTTGGCCAACTTCTTGGTTTACATCATGGATACAAGATATACCACGAAACCTAGCACTTGGCTCAACAGTAGGAGAAGCATTTATAGATGGAATAAGCCACGTTGGAATTCTCTATTTAACTGGTCAATGGTGGGCAGACATTAAACAAAATGTATGCTATTGGGGTGACCCAAGTCTTAGACCATTAGTACCAGATACAACCTATAGTGATGACAACTACTGGGTAGAAGAAGAA
>CAZOBL010000049.1:0-14496 GCA_964578185.1 uncultured Thermoplasmatales archaeon | reverse complement strand
AGAACTAATTACCCAAGATGCGTTGTTAAGGGAGTATCTTAACTGATTTCTCTCCTGTTGGAGGGTGTGCGTTCCAGTGCCCCCATCCATACTCAACATATAAAAACATTAAATAATGATTAATAAATTCACAATCAAAAAAACCTAAAAAATTTTGGTGAAAAAAGATGAATATAAATGAATACATACCAAAAATAAAACTTGAAAACTTCAACTTTTACACAATTTTATCACTATTATTTATCATCGCAGGATTATCACACTATATATACTGGGGTACAAGATATAACGTTTGGTATGATATAGGGATATATTCACTAACAATTTTTCTGGTAGCACCAGGTATTTTAGGTTTAATATTATCTCTTGCTATGGAGAAAAAATAAAAGAAATTACCATTTATTATAATGGGTAATATCATCTATTTTTTTCCTTTTTTTACTTCCAGCTATGGTTTTTAGAATTTTACCTGAGATTTTGTCTTTTTCTGCAGGAGATCCTAGAGGTGTTATTGCAATAACTTTAACATCATTTGGAATCTCTAAATGTTTTTTGATTTTGTCTTCATCGAAAACACCAATCCAGCAGGTCCCCAGGCCAACATCCGTTGCTGCTAAAACAAGATGCTCAAGTGCTATTGCAACATCTACTTTGTAATATTTTGTATTGTTTAGTATTCCACTAGTTTTTGGTGTTCCACAAGCAACTATTATAATTGGTGCTGTTTTCAACCAAATATTTGGCCTACTTGACTTTTTTATTTGTTGCAATTTTTCTTTATCTTTTACAATAATAAAATGCCAACATTGACTATTTTTCCAAGAGGGAGCAGCTCTAGCACATTCAAGGATATATTTTAATTTCTCGTCTTCCACTTCTTTGTGCAAGTAATTTCTAACACTTTTACGTTTTTTAATAACTTCTTTAAAATCCATAAAAACACTTTTTTTATTCTATCATTTTCCAGTTTAATATCGGATTTTTTGTTGCACCAACCTCGTCTATTCGTCCTACAGGAGTATTTACTGGAGAATCCTTTAGAACATCTGTCTCTTCCTCAGATATCTTTTTCATTGCATCTACAAAAAGATCTAAATCTTTTTTAGACTCAGTTTCTGTTGGTTCAACCATGAGTGCTTCTTTAACTATTAATGGAAAATATACAGTTGGTGGATGCACACCATAATCTAGTAAACGTTTTGCTACATCCATAGCGCGAATGTTTTTATCCTTCAATAGTTTTTCACAGCTTAATACAAATTCATGTTTACGTAATTTTTTATAAGGAAGTTGATACATAGCATTTTTTGCGATTTTTTCTTTTGTATAGTTGCTATTCAATACGGCAATTTCTGATGCTTCTTTCAGACCCTCTTTTCCCATCATTGTAATATATGTGTATGCTTTTAGTAAAACTGAGAAATTTCCATAAAATTGTTTAATTTTTCCAATTGAATCTGGTGCATCATAGTCTAAAATAAATGTGTCCTTTTTTGTTTTTGCTACACGTGGTGTTGGTAGAAAACGCTCAAGTTTAATTTTTACACCAACCGGACCGCTACCAGGGCCTCCGCCACCATGTGGTGTACTAAAGGTTTTATGAAGGTTTAGATGTACTATATCAAAACCCATATCCCCTGGTCTTGCTTTACCCATAATAGCGTTCATATTTGCACCGTCATAATAAAGAAGTGCTCCTGCCTTGTGAACCATTTTGGATATTTTTAGGATATCTGACTCAAAAATTCCAAGGGTGTTTGGATTTGTGAGCATAAAACAAGCTGTTTTATTTGAGAGTACTTTTTCAAGTGCTTTTAAGTCAACCATTCCTTCCCCATTTGACGGGATTTCAGTTAGATTAAAACCAGCCATTGTGGCACTAGCCGGATTTGTACCATGAGCTGTATCTGGAATAATTACTTCAGTTCTATTATCATCATTATTATGTTTATGATAGGCTCTAGCTAAAAGTAACCCTAAAAACTCCCCCTGTGCTCCCGCTGCAGGTTGAAGACAGAAATAATCCATACCTGTTATTTCACATAGCATACGCTCCAACTCAAACATAACTTCAAGGTTACCTTGCACAGTTGATATATCTTGATAAGGATGAGTACATGAAAAACTATCCCAGCCAGCTATATCCTCACATAACTTTGGGTTGTATTTCATGGTGCAAGAACCCAATGGATATATACCTGATTCAATTCCATAATTCATTTGACTTAAACGATGAAAATGACGAACAACTTGAGTCTCATCCAGATTAGGAATAGAAACCTGTTCATTTTTACGAATAACTTTTGGGATTTTATCAATTGGTGTAAAATCAGAATCCTGTGCTGATTCTAAGTCTCTAAGTAAAGGCTCATCATATAATGCAAAACGAAACATAATGCTAGCTCACCTCCTCTAGAAGTTTTACAAGTTTTTCAATATCCTCTTCAGTATATACCTCTGATATACCAAAAAGCATACAATTTTCAAGATCAGGATAATGGCTTTTTTCCAGGATCAAACCACCCATTACGTCATGTTTCAAAAGATAGCTATTAACTACATTGGGATCCAATTTTGTTTTAACTACAAATTCATTAAAATTTGTACTGGAAAAACGCATGTCAAAACCTTTAATCGATGTAACCATTTCTTTAAGCTTTTGACCTCTTTCAAAATTAGCATGTCCTAATCTTGCAAGACCTTTTCCCCCAAGCCAACTTAAATAAACTGTTGCTGCAAGTGCATTTAATCCTTCATTTGTACAAATATTACTAGTCGCTTTACCACGGCGAATGTGTTGCTCACGTGTCTGAAGGGTCATACAGAAAGCACGGTGATTATTGGAGTCATAAGTAAGACCAATTACACGACCTGGCATTTTACGAATATATTCTTTTTTACAAGCAAAAATTCCAAGACCTGAACCACCATAATCCATAGAGTTTCCTAAACAACGACCTTCACCAATAACTACATCTGCACCAAGGTCACCTGGACTTTCAACAATTCCCAGACTTAAAGGATGTATACCAACAACAAAAAGAGAATCTTTATCATGAACAGTCCTTTCGATGTCTCTAATATCATCTTCAAAAACACCAAAGAAGTTAGGATTTTCTATATATACTCCAGCGGTATCATCATCAATAATTTCATTCAATCTTTTTTTATCTACTTTACCAGATTTTGAATCATAAGGGATTTCAATAATCTCAATATTTGCACCAGTAGTATAATTCTTTAATATAGATTTTTTTTCCCAAGAGATATTTGCAGGTATAACAAATTTATTTTTCCTTCTCTTTACTCGGGAACACATTAAAGCAGCTTCACCAAGTGCAGTCGCCTCATCATACAAAGAAGCATTTGCAACATCCATACCTGTTATTTCTGCAATAAGACTTTGATATTCAAACATAGCATGCAGAAAACCTTGACTCGCCTCTGATTGATAAGGAGTATAAGCAGAATAAAACTCTGAACGTGATATGATGGATTTAACAACTGCTGGTATGTAATGCGGTTTAATATTGCCACCAGTAAAAGTTAGAATATCTTTACAGGATTTATTTTTAGATGCTATTTTTCTGAGTTTATTCTCTGTTTGAATCTGGGTTAAACCATTATCCAATTTTAAATCCTTTATTTGTATTTCATCAGGTATATCTGAAAATAAATCATCAATATTTTCTAAACCAATCTCTTTAAGCATCTGATTTTTTATTAGATGATTAGGAATAAATTTCATTAAAACCTCCCAGAAACATGGTAACAAGAAGTCATTAAATAAATTTATTATAAAACGAATCTCTGTGAAATATTTTAAATGTATAGATTTAATGCAGCTTTGTATATATGAAATACTATAAATTAAAAAATAATTTAGATAACCAGAAATTTCCAATCGGAAAAATTGTATGTCTTGCAAGAACCTATAAGAAACATGCAAAAGAAATGAATGTAAAGACAACAAAGGACCCCCTCCTTTTTTTAAAACCCTCCAGCTCAGTAATATTCAATGGTGAATTTATTGTAATTCCTGAGATGTCAAAATGTTTACATCATGAAGTAGAATTAGGTGTTGTAATTGGAAAAAAATGTAGTAAAATAAACAAATCTGAAGCGCTAAAATATATTTATGGTTATTTAATTGGACTGGACATAACTGCTAGAGATATACAAACTATTGCAAAAAAAAATGGCTGGCCCTGGAGTATTGCCAAAGGTTTTGATACTTTTGCACCGATAAGTGATGTTATATTAAAAAATGATTTACCTCAGATAAATAATCTTGATTTAGCCTTAAAGGTAAATGGACAAATTAGACAGAAATCAAATACAAAAAATATGATTTATTCGGTGAGTGAAATCATTGAATTTATATCAAGAATAATGACTCTAGAAGAAGGAGATTTAATATTGACAGGTACCCCTGAAGGAGTAGATGAAATTGTAGAGGGAGATATTTTAGAAGCATATCTTAACAAAAAATGCCATCTTAAGGTTAAAGTAAGAAGATAAAAAAAACTTAATAAATTTTAAAACAAAAAAAATAAATAAGAGGAGTGTTAATCCGTCGGCTGCTATCATGACAAAAAAAGACTACTATGAGATACTTGGTTTAGATAAAGATTCAGATAAATCTCAGATTAAAAAAGCATATCGTAAACTTGCATTAAAGTATCATCCAGATAAAAATCCTAGTAAAGAAGCAGAAGAAAAATTCAAAGAAATCAGTGAAGCATATGCAGTGCTCTCTGATGATGAAAAAAGACAAATGTATGATAAGTATGGTCATGCAGGTATAGATCAACAGTACAGTTCAGAAGATATATTTAGAAACGCAGATTTCGGAGATATTTTTAGAGGAATGGGTTTTGATTTTGGTATTGAAGATATTTTTGAAAGATTTTTTGGAGGTGGAATGGGCGGATTCGGTCGAAGAGGCAGACGTTATAGAAACCGCGGAGCAGATCTTCGATATGATATAGAAATATCACTAGAAAATGCATATAATGGTGTTGAGACAGTTATTCATATTCCAAGAAAAGAGAAATGTGATGTTTGTGATGGTAGCGGAGCAAAACCTGGTACAGACAAGAAAGATTGCCCAAAATGTAATGGAACTGGACAAATAAGAAACACAAGAAGAACTCCATTTGGTATGTTTACGCAGGTCACAGTATGTAATAAATGTAATGGCGAAGGAAAAATAATTGAAGAACCCTGCAAGGAGTGCAACGGAGAAGGTTTTGTAAAAAAAAGAAGAGATATTGAAATAAAAATCCCTAAGGGGATTACTGAAGCTTCTCAACTTAGATTAGCCGAGGAAGGAGAAGCAGGAGAAGGTGGAACTGGAGATTTATACATAATTGTCCATGTTAAAAAACATCCAAAATTTATAAGACGTGGAGCGGATCTATATATGGAAAAAACAATATCTTTTCCTCAAGCAACTTTAGGAACAAAAATAGATATAGAGACAATAGATGGCGAGAAAGAAAAATTAAAAATTCCAAATGAGACACAAAACAATGACACGTTGAAGATCCGTGGTAAAGGCATGCCTAATCTACAAGGCAGAGGGTATGGAGACCTTTATGTACAAATAAAGATAGAAACGCCTACTAAAATTTCAAAAAAAGCAAAAAAATTATTAAAAGAACTTGATAAAGAGATTTAAAAAAAATAAATTTTTTTGAAGCTATAAATGTTTTTCAATTTGACATTTTTACACATTAGTTTTATATACTTTTAATCAAAGAATTTACCTTGCTAACATATAACATTATATATGTTAATGTGAGGTGAGAATGAAAAATGAAACATAAAAATAGCAAGATAGGAGAGTATGGAATTAAATGGGAAAAAGTGGAAGGTTATACTACAAATGATGGGAAAAAAATACCCCCTCATTATAGAAAAAAAGAATTTGATTGGAAGCATCCAGTCAACAACTAAAAAATATTTAAATAAATAAAAAAACAAAGTAATTACAACCTTAAACTATTTTTAGACAAAAAGGATCATATTTTTAAATTTCTACTATGGTTTTATATATCAGAAAACATTATGTAGCCTAGGGGGACCTATAATGCC
Organism: uncultured Thermoplasmatales archaeon; assembly: GCA_964578185.1. Classification (GTDB taxonomy): domain Archaea; phylum Thermoplasmatota; class E2; order DHVEG-1; family DHVEG-1; genus JAZKSG01. The sequence goes on along the minus strand of CAZOBL010000049.1, from coordinate 8,397 downwards.
TGCTTATAAAGTTGAAATCAATAAATTAACAAAACAAGTCGAGAGTGGTGATATAAAAACCGAGATCTGGGCCGAGATTACAAATACTGAGACAAATAACAAAATGAATAAACTCATATGGTGGAAAGATGAAAACGGTATATATCATGACGGGACAAAAAACCTTCCTATAGATTTAAGACGAGAAGTTGATAACGCCTGGATAGAAAAAAAACGAAAATGGTAGAATTTAAGTACAAAAACCATATTCGAAAAAAATGGGTTTAGATTTAGAGGTTAGTTTTTAATGAAAAGGGAAAACTGTCCATTTTGTGGTCACAGGTGGATAAGAAGTTCAAAAGAATCTCCGATTGTATGCCCTAATTGTAAAAGTAAATATTATAGCCAAGAAGAGTTACAAAAAAAGTTTTCAGAAAAATAAAGAAAAGTTATTTATCTTTAAGATCTTCAATTATTTTTTCTCCAAAAGCTGTTAAACCATATAGTCTAATATTTTTACCAGCTGTTTTTTCTTCTACAATTTTTAGATCGACTAAAGATTCTTCTTTTTTATAACGTGAATCCATACCTCTAATTGCTCCGATAACATTTGTTGGAGTAGTCCGTATATTATGAGCAATTTCAGATGTATAACTACAGCTGGGGCTAATCTCAAAAAGGTATTCAGCGATACGTTTACGAACAGAACTTCTTCTTAATGCTCTTACAACTAAAGGCCTTGTAGTGGATAATTCTATATCTGAATTACTATGATTCTTTAAATGCATCCCTTCCAAATATATAATAGAAAAGTTGGTTTATAAACTTGTTTATTTTTTTTGATAAATTACATATCATATTAATTGAACTATTACCTGCATTATTAAGTAAATAATTACATGATTAGAATTAAACTAATCAAATTCTTTTTTAATGATGAAAATATTACAGATTTAGATAGTTTTTGAGGGATAGCATTATGAATTTTCCTAAGGGAACCAGGTTTAGGGAGGACATTGACCCTAAAACAGGGAATAAAATTAAGATAGCTATTCTACCGGACGGCTCAGAAATTAAATTTTGGACTGAAGAAAAACTTGAGGACATCTAAGATTTATGGTAGAAAAAATTGATTTAAATTTGTTGGATAAAAAGCTTAAAGAGAAAGGTTGGATCTTTGTTGGACCGGTCATTCATTATGATAAAGCTTTAAACGAACAAGCATCTGTTTATAAAAAAAATGGAGATTTCATTGTATCAGGTATAGCTAAAAATGGTGAAGAAGAACTCTTTGAGCCGATAAACAAAAAAGAAGCTTTAAAACGTGTTGAAGAAAGCTATGATGAAATAAAGAAACATATGTTTTCAAATATAAAATAAATAAAAAAAATTTATTGGCTCCAAGTGTTTATGGAGTCTCGTAATATATTCCAGGATTTATCCAATATTTCATCATTGACTTTAGAAAATGATGCGCGAGCTACAGCCATAGGTATACGTCTAATATACTCAGACATACGCAGATCTCGGCGTAGTTTTGTATTATAATGTTCTTCTACAATGTCATTTATGTTTTGTATATATTTGTCTACCCTTTTTTCTGAAGCGGTTATTTCTGGTTCGTATGTTCTTGCAAGTTTTACCCATTGATCATAGTAATCATGTTTTTCTTTAAGCTCGCCGGACCCATAAAATTTTTTACGAAATAGATTTAATCTTTCGTCTTTATCTATATTCCCTACTTTTACAACTAGAGCACAACGGCTCATCAGAAGAGGCGAAAGACCTATACCTGACATCGCGTCTTTTCCAAAAACTTTGGTTTTGGGGTTGGCAAATGCTATCATAATAAATCGGCTTTCTATATCTTGGTGAAGTTTTGCAGAGTGAACACTACATTTTCCATTTGATAAAAGCTCATAACAATACTCTATATCATCATCTGGAATTTTATCAAATTCATCTACTAGTACTACTTTTCCATGCGCATGAGGAAGCGCCCCTAAATCACCTGTGCCAAGGTTGCATACTAGACCCGAACGTGTTGTGTTAGCACCAATATTTGTTATGTTTCCAAATTCTTCACTTATTATCTCTAATGCCATAGTTTTACTACTACCTGGCTCACCTATAATTAGTGAGTGAACTGGTTCCTCGTATGTAGAAAACATACTCGTCGAGATCACTTTTTTCATTATATCATTGCCATGTATCTCTTGAAATACATTTTTCCAAAATCCGTCAAATCCCCTCTCACGTGCAAATTCTTTGAGGTCTTCATCTGGTAGAAATATTCCTCTTTTTTCTTTTTCTTCTACTTTTTTTGATTCGATTATTTCTTTAAAAGTTTCAGCTTTGCTTAGAACTTTATCAAAATCATTTGATTTTCTTTTTAACTTATAGATATTACCATCTGATTTAAATGCTGCATTACCCCACCCTGCAGCATAAACTCCAAGCGTATTTAAAACTGATTTTTTAACAGCTCTATTTGTATCTTTAACTTCTATTTCTACCAAATCTTCATTTACAATATTTATATCTAAAATATTTCTATTAGCTAAAATGTTTCTCGCACGCTGTATTAAAGTGTTTCCTTTACTGTTACCCATTCCAAGAGTTTTTACTGACATCATCGCGATTTGCTCAAGTTTCGTAATACCCATATTTTCAAGTTTTTTACGATCTGAAGGAATCACGCCCAATAAACTTAGATCATCATCCATAATATAGTCAACCTTTTCCCCCATGATTATAAAGGGCTTTAATAAAAAACTTGTGATATAAAAAGGGCTTTGTTTGATTTTTTCGATTGTTTTTTAAACACAACTTGCATTCATTTTTTGTGAGGGCGAAGATGGGCAATAAATTTATATTCACTAAACCAAGACAGATACCTTTATTCGAAGAAAAAGATGACGGAACCCTTAAACAATACGGCAAAGAAGAATAAAAAAAATTGTTTTTATTTTAAAGAAAAGGTGTTTCTATTTTTGAATGAAAAAGAATTAAAGGATCTTCAGAAATTTGGAAAACAAATAGAGATACAACCACCAGTTCAAAAAAAAGTTGAACCTAGTTGCAATACTAATAATTCAAGTTTTGTGTATTATAAAAGAACAGAACATGTTATTATACGATTTTCAAGATTTGTATTAAAAAAAGTTATAAAATTTTCAAAGATTTTTGCTAAATGGACATTTGCTAAATTAAAAATTTTGAAATTTAAACTTAATAAAATTATTTTGAACATTCGTAAGCCTAGTGTTTTTAATGTTTTTAAAAAACCTATGTGTTATAAGATAGTTGAAACCTGCAAACATAGCCGAAATAAAACAGTTATAGTTAGAAAACGTGTACCTATATCCTATAAAGAACTTGTTTTTAGTGGACGCAGATGTGAGACAGGTTCTGTTTATTATCTAACTTTAAAAAATAATGGTGAAAATGGTTGCACATCTAAAGTTGAAGCATATGGTCGTTTAAAGAAGTCTTCTTGGGATTTTCCTTTGGACAGATAATAAGATTATTTTGTTTAAATTTGATATAGCCCTAATTTTTCTGCATATTTTTTTACTTCTTTAACTTCAGATGCAAGTACCGGTCTCGCAATGTTTTTGTACTCTGATGCTTGATAATCTGGTTTATATTGACCCATTATATTTACACAGGTATTAGGTGTATTTTCAGCTATCCAATCAATTATTGGTTTTGAACAACAATCAATATGGTTAGGTAAGACTAAATGACGGATGATGACCTCAGCATTTTTGTATGCAATTTTATGGTTTCTTGTAACAATCTCTATGTATTTTTCAACTTTTGATAATTCCTTTGCACATTTATTATTTCCATATTTAAAATCAGTTAGATACAAATCAATAACATCTTGTAGTAGTTTCATTGTTTCTTCTGAACAGTATATATTTGAGTTGAATATTTGCGGTGTGTTTATGTCCAATTCTTGTAATGTTTTAATTATAAAAGGAATATTCGGTGTTGGGTCTCCTCCAACCCAGTTAACATTCTTTGCACCTTGTTTGTATCTTTTTTTTATTATCTTGCTTATTTGTTTAGGCGTGAGTTGTAGACCTGTAATTTTCTGGCTTATATCCCAGTTTTGGCAATAAACACATTTGAATGTACAACCTGAGAAAAAAATTGTATGGGATGGAACTAAAACTTGTTCTTCACCGAGATGAGGAAATTCTGATGCTATGGAAGATTTTTTAACATTACATGTTCCTGTTTCTTTAGTTCTATCGACCTGGCATTTGTTTTCACAAAAAACACATTTTTTAAAAATACGATTTGCAATTTCTACTTTAAGATCTAGCAGTGATTGTTTGGGTTTTACATCTTTTATACCTTTTTTGTTGGCATATTTAACATGTTTTTTCCACAGCTCTTCTACTGTTTCATCTGCTGAAAACTCTACAGGATTATATTTACTTTGTATATATTTTGCTGGTTGATTTTCTTCAATTATTCTATAATAATTAGCCAATAGGTTTCTTGTAATTTCCTTCATTTTTAATACAATAAAAATAACTTCTTTTATTTTAATTAAATATTTGTATTTATGAAATCAGAAACAAACTTTTTATGTCATTGTTTTTTTATGTGTTTTTTATGTTAAAAAATAAGACTGCTTTGGTTACTGGCTCATCTAGGGGTATAGGACGTGGTATAGCTATTAAATTTGCTAAGAATGGTTGTTTTGTAGGAATTAATTATGTTTCAAATGATAGTGCTGCAGAAAAGACCTTGAAACTAGTTAAGGAAAACGGTGGCAAGGGAATGCTTTTAAAAGGTGATGTTTCAGATTTTGATACAGCCGGTGAGATAGTTAAAAAATTGGTTGATAAAAGAAAAAATATTGATATATTGGTTAACAATGCAGGTATCTATATTCGTAATAATTTTAAGGACATACCTAAAAAGGATTGGGATAAGGTCCTATCTGTGAATCTTGATGGTAGTTTTAATATTTGTAAAAAAACTCTACCTTATTTGAAACAGGGTAGCAGGATTATTTTTATCTCTTCTCAGCTTGCATTTCGTGGTTCATCACATGGATCAGATTATTCCACATCTAAAGCTGGACAACTTGGTCTTATGCGTAGTTTAGCACTTGAACTTGCAGATAAAAAAATTAATGTCAATGCTGTTGCCCCTGGAACGATTGATACTGATATTATTAGTGGATACACTCAAGAGATGAGGGAAAAAAGGATAGATCAAGTTCCATTGAAAAGACTAGGTAAAGCTGAGGATATCGCAAATGCTTGTTTGTTTCTTGCATCAGATATGTCATCTTATGTAACTGGTGAAACAATAAATGTAAACGGCGGGTTGTATATACACTAAAAAAATTGCGATAAATTTTAAATATTAAATCTTTGGTGGAGGCTTAGAATATCTATGGTTAATCTTGAGCGTTCTTTGAGTCTTTGGGAAATCACCCTGATGAGTATAGGAATTATTCTGGGAGCGGGCATCTATGTTGTAATAGGGGAGGCCGCAGGCCTTAGTGGAAACACAATATGGCTTTCATTTATAATCGGTGCTCTTGTGGCCACGTTTTCTGGACTAAGCTATGCTGAGCTTTCATCTCGTTTTCCAAGTGCAGGTGCAGAATACGTATTCATTGAAAAATCATTTGGACGTAAACTTGCATGGATTGTTGGATGGCTGATTATCGCTGGAAATGTTATAGGTGGTGCAACTGTAGCATTAGGGTTTGCAAATTATTTTAATGCACTATTTCAAACACCCATATTTCTAACAGCAATAGTACTCCTGATTCTATGCGGGCTGATACTGACAGCAGGGGTACAGGAGACAGCTAATGTTACCATACTTTTTACATTAATAGAGGCAGCGGGACTTGCAATAATTATCGCGATTGGAGTATCATATATAGGAAAGGTAGACTATCTTAAAATGGCACAAGGATTCAAAGGGATAATCGAGGGTGGAGTCTTGATTTTTTTCAGTTACCTTGGGTTTCAAGGGATAACACGCCTTGCCGAGGAAACAGAAAACCCTGAAAAAAACATTCCAAAAGCAATACTCATCTCAATACTTGTCACAACAGTAATATACATACTAGTGGGACTCACTGCAATAAGTGTTATACCATGGGATCAACTCGCAGCTGAAAACGCTCCACTAGCAGCAATAGCCGAGACTGTCTTTGGAAATCAAAGTTTTATAATACTCTCAACAATCGCACTTTTCTCAACATTTAATACAGCACTTATGATGCTTCTAAGTGGCTCACGCATCATATATGGGATATCAAAAGAAAAAGGCCTACCCAACATCTTTTGTAAAGTATCTGCAAAAACACTATCACCATATATTGCAATAATTGCAGTAACTCTTGGCGCAATGCTTGTACTATTCATTGGTGATCTAAAATCTATTGCAAATCTTACAAATTTTACAGTATTTAGTGTATTTATAGCTGTAAACGCATCACTTATATATCTTAGATACAAAAAACCATTAACCAAAGATTACACAGGTTTTAAAGTACCATTATCGATCGCAAAAATACCTGTTTTCCCAGTATTTGGCATCATCACATCAATTTTTATGATATCATATCTATCAATTGATGTTTTAGTTATTGGAATAGCAGTCACAATAATTGGCTTAGTACTATCATTTGTATTTAAATAAAAAAATATGAACCTTAAGAGTAATATATGAGAAGTTTCTTTCAGCCCCTCGAAAATACACTATGAAACGACCAAAAAAAGAAACAATTGCACTATGCTGCATATCACTCGCCTGGTTTTTGATACTCTCAGGAAGATACAGCATATCAAATGTACTCCCTCAAATTGCAAACGATTTAAACTTTTCTTGGACACAAGCAGGAATCGCACTTACTGCAATGTGGTTATTTTATGCACTACTACAATTCCCATCAGGGATTTTTTCAGATATAAAAGGCAGGAAAATAAGTATAATAATTGCAATGATTGTATTTTCAATATCATATTTTCTTGTAGGTCTTTCTTTTCACTATATAATATTTCTATTTGCATTAATACTGCTGGGTGCTGGAACAGGAGGATATCCGTCTGTTGGAATATCAATGATCACCGATATTTTCAAAAAAAATCGTGGACGTGCACTTGGAATACGCGCCAGTGCCGGATCACTAGCATACATAGTACCAATGTTTGCAGCAGCAGTAGCAAGCTACTACAACTGGCGTAGCTTCTTTTTCCTATGGGGTGGAGTATGTGTGCTTAGTATCTTTTTATTCTACAAAGGAACAGAAGAATCAACTACTCTGCCAGTAACAGTATCAATTAAAGAAAGAGTATTTGACGGTATAAAAGTCTTTAAACATAAAGGAATACAACTCATATTTGTTGTAAATCTTTTAATGGCTATAACATGGATAAGTTATATGTCCTTTTTTCAACCATATCTTATTGTTGCAAAACCAGGATTCACAGGTTTTCTAGCAGGTATAGCACTTGCAATTCTGGGAGTGAGTGGATTTATATTCAAACCAATTATGGGATCGCTATCAGATAAATTTGATAAAAACATAATAATTCTTGTACTATCTTTATTTACAGGTTTGGGAACGCTTGCATTGGTTTACAGCAATTCAATATGGTTAATTTTTTTAATATGCCCCCTTCTTGCACTTTCAACAGCAGTTTTCCCAGTTATATCATCCTATTTAATGGATCAGTTTGAAGAAAAAGGTAGAGCAGGTAAACTCGGTTTTTATCGTTCAATGCTAATACTTTTTGCTAGTCCTTCTTCATCCGTCGTAGGATTTATCGCTGATATTTACAGTTTTGACACAGCATTTATCGGACTTGCGGCGATATTTTTTATAGCCTCGATTATCTTAACTTTCACTATAATTTTGTCTAAAAAGAAAAAAATAAAAAATTAGTAATTCTTTTTTATGACTTCATAGAACCTTTTTTGATCAGATATATTTTTAATTTTAAGCTCTGGTAATTTACTACCTATAGTATGCACTGTAATATTACCATTTTTGAAAATCTTATTTACTAAACCTTGATGGGTTTGAATATGATCTATTTTATCAAATATAATTGATGTTTGATTTTTATAAAGCACGCCCCATTTCGTTAAAACCCTGTAGGGCTGAATTATATAACTTTTGGCTTTAGCATATAATATAGCATATAGTAAAATCAAAACATTTATGAGCAATACTATAAACAAGAAGAAAACATTGTTTACAATCAGATATACCGAAATCATAAAAACATCCAGTAAAATTAAACCAATTATCGAAGTAAAGATATAATTTGCAAGCATAGGTTTTGAACAAGTTATTTTTTTAGAAACATAATAATCAATGTTCTGCTCAATTTTTAAAAGATTTTCCCTAGTTGGTCTTTTAAA
>CAZOBL010000048.1:0-14702 GCA_964578185.1 uncultured Thermoplasmatales archaeon | reverse complement strand
CTATTGTTGTAATTATTATAGCTAAAACTATAGACATTAAAGATAAAAAAAGAGTAGTTTGATCCTCTTCGTTATTATCCAATCCTTTTTTTGATGTTTTATTTTCACTGATAGTATCATTGGAGTAATTTGTTTTTATATTCGCTGTTGTAAAATCTTGATTTATTAAACCATCATTATCCCAGACTGTCAAAGTTATTATGTAGCTTCCTGATTTATTGTAACTATAAACTGGATTTGATTGATTTGAACTGTTTCCGTCTCCAAATTCCCATAGCCAAGATGTGATATTACCATCAGGATCATAACTTCCATTACTGTTAAATGTTATATTTTTGTCTATTGTTGACCAGTATGGACCATTGTTTTCTGCTATTGGTCTTTGCTTATCTGGTTCAATTTCGATAATTTGTATATCTTGAGTTTGAATATCTGTTGCACCATCATTGTCTTTAACTTGTAGTTTTACTGTATAATTTCCGGTTCGATTGAATATGTGTGTTGTAAAAGGGTTTTCAGTCCAATCTGTATCCCATAATCCATCATTGTTGTAATCCCAGCGATAACCTTGTATGCTTCCATCAGTGTCATAACTGTAGTTTCCATGCATAATAACTGTTTCATTAATATAGCCGATTTCTGGCATGGTTATATTTGCGACTGGTTTTCTATTAGTTGGTAAAGCTGGAGGGGGATCCGAGGGAGAATCAGGTGGTTCAGGTGGTGGATCATATGGATCAAAACTTACATCTATCTGATTTGAAAAAATTTTGTCAGTATTTATAAAAATAAGTGTAAATGCTAAGAAAACTATTATTAAAGAAGTAATTTTTTTGATTTTTGCATTTCTTGCTTTCATGTTCTTGCTTCTTCCTTTCATTTCGTTTCAAACATAATTATGTTAGTTTGTAGCATGGATTGTTTTTATAATCAATGTTATTTAATAGTAACCTGTTAAAATTACAGTTTGAAAAAATTGCAATAAAAAAAAATTTAGTTAAGATGCAACTGATTTGATTGTAATATCAAACTCTAAAGGATCAACAGTAGATGAAGTTGTAGCCATAAAAAGATTCAAATCAAAACTCTTCGAACTACTAGAAGATAAACCACTACAGAAAGAATCATAAGAGGTATTAATAAAAAACCAGCTAGGATCACCATCTTTTTTATATTTCATACTGAAATTATCATGACTCTGAGTATTGCTCAACTTCCACTCAGCACCACTACCCTGATTTGTTGCATTATCACCTTTAATCATGACATCTATATTGACATTCCCATTATTTGTAAGAGTAAAATAAGGACCACTCGTCGAATAATTATTAGAACCAATACTCACAGTTCCAAAATCATAAACACCTGGAGTAACATTTATCGAAATATCAGCAATATACTGACACATCGCATCATCACTTGGTGGTGCATCCTCCTCATTTCCCACATTATCCATAGCGATACAATAAAACTCATAATAACCAGCACCATCAGCATCCGTAAAATTAAAACTCCACTGCCAAGAAGCAGCAGAATCAGTAACATCCTCAGTCCAACTACCCCAACTACTGTTATCATTAGACCAACGATACCAAAGAGTAACCTGTTTGACACCTGAACCAGAGTTATCAGATGGATCAGAAGAATTAATTAAAATATCACTAAAAGTACGTTCATAGGGACTAATTGCATCTAAGCTTGAAGAGGGTTTTTCATTATCTCTTTGTGAATTTATTCCACTAGCCCCACCTGACCCCTCTGAAGATCCTGATTTAAAATTGCTAAGTATGACATCAAAATCATAATCACTATCTTTTCCTGAGGTATCAGGTGTTGTAAATGCTGTTGTTTCAAACGCACCTGTCCCTGAACCAAGATTAGTATCACCTTCTCCACTGTCTTCCCCGTCTGCATAAAGATCTACATCACATGCATCTGTACCCGGAGGGTAAACACCTGTTGCACCCTCGTAACATATTGTACCAGATGCAGTTACATCTACTCCTCCACGGAACCATTCGCCTTCTGTTAAATCTGTATCGCCATCTTCACTGTAAGCTGAATCAGATAAGATAAAAGATACCTCTTTAACTATCAATTCATTTTCATAGTCAGCATTTTGATTAGATGTATCCCATCCGCTATTATCTCCGCCGTCATCTTCTGTGTAGGCAAAGTAATCTATATCTGAAGAATCATCGTGATCCCAATCCCAATCAAGTGTATACGTCCAGGTTATATCCCAACCATTAGTTGTACTACTGCGGCTAGCAGTTGCAGAACCAATAAGATAACCCGACCCGTATAGTACATCTACAGCAGGGCTACTTCCAGAATTTGGGTCGCATACAAATTGAATATCGTTATTTGCATCTCCAATAGCACCATAGGCTTTATTTATATCATCTGCTCCATCTTCGTCTGTGTGGCGGGTTGTAAAACTATATTGTTTTCCTGCATACTGCATTGAATCTGCACCTGACAGATATGATGCTGTTGGTGCAGCATTAGGTGAATAGGTAAAAGAGTCCGTGGTCGCTGTTGTTTGGCAGTCTCCATCGTTATCTTTTGCTTTGACATAAACGGTATAACTCTTACCATCGACCCATGTTACTCCAGCATCTTCGGTATTATAATACCAATCCTCATCGTTACTATTAAAATTTCCACTATCAGCGTTTGCGCTTAAAGAATAACTACAAGTTGCAGAAGATCCACTACATACACCCCATGAACTACCACACCAATCTGTTCTATCTGTAGTATTCACTATTCTAAGATAAACCCCTGCAACTGTACCATCTTCATCTGTGGATCCCCCAGTAATATTAGCAACGTCAGAAGGTCCTGCAGATTCGGGTATGTCATTAATTGTTGATTCCGGCTCTTCATTGTAACCAACTTCTATTTCAACTTTAGCACATTTAACCTTTGGATCCCCCATACAAAGTCCAGATAATACTGCTACCACATCACAGTCAAGACTTTCTATGTCATCCCAAGTCCAAGTATTTGCTTCGCCACCGCCAAACGAATCATTAGTTATATCAATCCAATTCCCCCAACCAGCACTTGAACTAATCTCAGCATCATAATTACTACCATCGGTTGTCCCCCCGTCTATAGGTCTTAGAATAATTCCAATTGAGCTACAACTGCCGTCATACTCTCCATATGCTCTCATATGGACCCATTCAATAGTGCCCTCCCCATATGCTTGCTCGGCTTCCTCGGCATTACATGTATTTCCATCTAAAAGTTGAACATCCCCATTTGTACTAGTATCTGCAGTTGTAGAAGTTTTTCCATCTATCATATTATCGGGGTTTGTTGTCCATGCTTCAGCTCCAAGATCTGTATCCCTATCATCAAAATAAAAAGTAACTGCCCCCAATGTTGTATATTTATGTTCATCTAGTTTTCCTTGCCACCAGTCAGAATAATTATAAGGAGTCATTGTTTGTTTGTTAATTACAGCATTATATAAATCAAGCCTTGGAATATCTATCGACAAGGAATCATTATAACTATAAAAGATAGGTTTACCAGTTGTTTTTAACCTATTTTTTAATTCAGCAGGATCAATATTTTCATACTCAAGAATAAGTGCAGCCGCCCCTGCAACATGTGGAGCACTCATACTTGTTCCACTGCTAACACCAGCCACTGTCTCTATATTAACACCAGGCGCAAACATATCAAGCGTGGGATTTACATTTGAAAAATCTGCAATAGCATCATAATCATCAGTTGCACCAACGCTTAATACATTACTACCACAAGCAGGTCCAACAATATTACTTATCCTATCATTACCTGACGCGGCTACTACAAAAACACCATCTTGATAAGCCTGATTACAAATATCAGCAAGAATGTTACTATCACAAAAACCACTGCAACCAGAGCTAGTCCCAATACTAAAACTTATGATATCAGGATTCTGCTCAAGACACCATTCAAGTCCTTCAATAACTGTTGATTCGTAACCGAAACCGTCATCATCTAAAACCTTTGCAACTATTAATTCTGCATCAGGTGCAATAGAATTTATAACTGAGGCTACTTTTGTTCCATGTCCCTTGTTATCCTCAGGGATGCCATCATCATCTACGAAATCATAACCAACACTAAAATCAACAAAGCCAGAGTTTACACCTGTATCAAGTATTGCTATACTTATGTTTTCACCTGTTAAACCATAGTCATTAAATGTTTTATCATAGTTAACTAATGGTAGACTTTCACCAAGTAAAACTGAAAAAGGTTCATCCTTATACATAACCTCTATATCGATAATATTTTTAATATTTTCAAAACTATTTTCATCCAAAACACCCGCAACAATACCATCTGAAACTACTGAAAGTCTGTTAACAATATCTGTGTTTTCAAAAATATTTTCGGATGTAATTTTATTAAAACTGTCTTCACCAAGTCTGAGTATCACTCTAGCATTTTCATTTCTTGCAAATTTTTCTTCAACAAAACTTGGTATAACTAAATCTTTGTTAATTATCGGCTCATCAATCCTAATATCATCAGAATCATTATCCTCCAATGGCAGATCCAGAGTGCACCTACACCTAACATCATAAGAACCTGACTTATTTTCCCAGTTACCTTCTTTATCAACTGCTACACTCCACAAACGGTAATAACCTGAACCATTTGGAAATGTAAAATGCCAAACTTTTTCATCACAATTACAAAAAACGCTTTCAAAAAAACAGCCATTACTCCAAGATGTGTTATCTGTACTGTAACGATAATATAACAATACTGCATCTATACCGCTACCATTGGGACCATCTGAAAAATTCTTACAAATTACATTTACTGGAACGTCCTGCTGATTGTAAAAATATTTATCAAGATCCTCCAAGGTACTAAAAGGTGCTAAAGTATCATTAAAGGCATCTGATGGAGTTGAAATATTTTTATTATTCTCATCAGCAGTTACATTAGCAGAACTATTAACACCATCCAAATCAGAACCATTAAAAATTACATCCGACTCATTAAAAACAAGATCCTCAGAAATATTACCATACCCAACACCAGACACATTACCAAAACAAGACTCATTATCAAAAACTACATCAACACCACTACCATTTTGACCCGATAAACCAGAATCAACACTAGAATTATCCCAAACCACATCATCAAAAATCACGTCAGAACCACTACTATCACCACCAGAATCATTAGAACACCTAGAAGAACCCTTAAAACCAGAAACAACATTCCACTTTACAATATCACTATACGTTAAATTACCCTTATTATAACCCAAGATTTCAACATCATATACACCACCCGGTAACTCCACATCACAAAGAACACCTTGCCACAAATCACAATCAGAAGAATTATCAATAAGAGAAAAGTCCAAAGAAACAACATCACCAACATTAGCCTTCAAACAAGAAATATTAAAAACACAAGGAACGGACACATTAAAAAAAACGCAACCATCAGAATGTAACTTATTAGAAGAAATATCTAAAACCAAATCTGCACTAGACGCAGAAACATCATAGTTGCTAGTTAAGGGAAAAAACACAGAGATTAAAGTTATTGTAATAATTAAACAGATTATTTTTTTTAAAAATTTTTTTTTGTAGAAAGTTAAAAAAATAGGATATCTGAGTTTATTGGAGTTTTTATTTTTTCTACTTGTATCAGTTTTTTCAAATAATAGTTTATCAACTAAATGCTCTATATTATCATAATTCGCTTTTGAAGTTTTATCTTTCCCATTGAAACTTGTAAACAACTATGTGTGCCCCATCCAAAGTTCCTAGTTTTTATTGTAATATATATCAGAATATATATAGATTGTTGTTTTTGTTTTTTAATTTTTTAATCGATAGTTTAATCAACGATTTTTGTATTTTTCCGCTCGGATAGATAATGTTTGAAGTAAAAATAAAAATAGGGTTAAAAAAAGGTGTTTCCGACCCAGAAGGGCAAAACACACTAAAGGCTTTACATCTTCTAGGTTTTAAAGATGTTAAAGACGCTAAAACAATCAGAATTGTAGATTTATTAATAGATGAAAAAGACAAAGATAAAGTTAAAAGACAAGTGGAACAAATGTGTAAAAGACTTCTAACAAATCCAGTTATTCATAACTATGAAATTGATATAAACAAAAAATAAAGGGGAGTTTTTGTTGAGTACTAAAAATCTTTTAGATTACAAGGGAAAAAAATTTGATTATTACATTGTAAACATACAATCTGCATCAGATAAAAAATTAGAAGAAATAAGTAAAAATCTTGGTCTTGCACTAAGTCTCAAAGAAATGAAAAAAATAAAAGATTATTTTAAAGATAAAAATCGAAATCCTACAGACGTTGAACTTCAAGCATTAGGTCAAGCCTGGAGCGAACATTGCTGTTATAAATCAAGTAAAGTCCCACTAAAAAAACATGTTTTTGGAATAGAAGAAGATAGAATTATTGCTAGGGAAGATGCTGGTGTAGTAGAATTTGACAAGGATCATTATTATTGTGCAGCACTTGAATCACATAATCATCCATCAGCAGTAGAGCCATATGGTGGAGCAGCAACCGGGGTAGGCGGTATCGTTCGTGACATAGTTTGCATGGGTGCTCAACCCATAGCATATATCGACCCATTATTTTTTGGACCATTAGACCTAGCGCAAAAAGATGTACCTAAAGGTACAAAACATCCAAGGTTTTTATTCAAAGGAGTAGTTGATGGAATCCGTGATTATGGAAACCGAATCGGAATTCCAACTCTTTCAGGTCAAGTTTGTTTTCATAAAGGATACACTGGAAATTGTCTCGTAAATGTTGGCTGTGTTGGGGTAATGAAAAAAGAGGAGATGATTCATAGCCGCGCTAAAGCACCTGGTAATGTATATATTTATGTTGGGGGTAAAACAGGTAGGGATGGTATTCATGGTGTAACATTTGCAAGTGCTGAGCTGAGTGATGAAAGCGAGGAGAGCAGCCGTTCAGCTGTACAAGTAGGAGATCCTATCACAAAAGAACCAGTCATACATGTTACTCTAGAATGTAACCGTAAAGGATTACTTGAAGGACTTAAAGACTTTGGTGGAGGAGGACTATCTTGTGTATGTGGCGAACTTGCATATGACGCAGGGTTTGGTGCTGAAATACATTTAGATGATGTACCCCTCAAAGAAAAAGGTCTCTCCCCATGGGAAATCTGGGTATCTGAAAGCCAGGAACGTATGATGTTTCTAGTTGCACCTGAAAACGTAGAAAAAGTACTACATATCTGCAGGCAATGGGATGTCACAGCAGTTGAAATAGGGAAAGTAATACCTGAGAAAATAACTCGTGTATTCTATAAAGGTGAAAAAATCCTTGAGATGGATATGGATTTTTTTACAGGCGGACCAGTATATGATACATGTCAAAGACCGATATCAAAACCAAAAAAACATGATGAAAAAGACCCCGATTTTGATATACCAGATCTCAATAAAACTATTAAAGAAATACTTGCTGATCCAAACATTGCATCAAAAGAATGGGTAATACGTCAATATGACCATGAGGTACGCGGAAATACAGTTATAAAACCTCTACAAGGGAAAATAAATTTTGAGGGGCATGGAGACTCAACTGTTTTAAAACCACTTCAAAATAGTTATAAAGGCCTTGCATTGACAGCTGACGTAAACCCGCGATTTATGGAACTTGACTCATATAATGGTGCTATGAGTATAATCGATGAAGTATGCAGAAATCTTGTAGCCGTTGGTGCGAAACCTGACTCTTTATGTGATTGTCTAAACTTTGGAAATCCTGAAAAACCCGAACGCATGGGTGAATTCTACGAAGCAACTAGAGGACTGGGAGATGCAGCAAGAGAACTAAAACTTCCTTTTATGTCGGGTAATGTAAGCTTTTACAATGAATCACCTCAGACATCTGTACCACCCACCCCAGAAATTATGGGAATAGGCATCATAGACGATATAGGAAAATGTGTCACATCAGATTTAAAATCAGAAGGAAACCTGTTATACCTGGCTGGTAAAAAAACAGAAAAAGAAATGGGAGGATCTGAGTGCTACAAAATCCTAAATAAAAAAGGAGGGCGCGTTCCAAAAGTTGACCTAAAAATCCTAAAAAAATCAATCAATGGAATTTTAAAAGCAATAGATAAAAAAACAATTTCCTCATGCCATGACATAAGTGAAGGAGGCATTGCTCTCTGCCTATCTGAAATGTGTATCGGCGGTTTCCTGGGATGCAAAATAGACATATCCAATACCGCAAAAAATCTAAGATCTGATTTTAAATTATTTTCAGAAACTAATACAAGATGGATTATTGAAGTTAAAAAAGAAAGTAAAAAAGAATTTGAAAAAATCCTTAACGACTCGGATACATCATTTATTAAAATAGGTGAAGTAAAATCTGATAAACTCCAAATATTTAATGAAAACAAAAAGATTGTTGATTTAAATATCAAAGAGTTAAGAGATATTTGGAAGAATAGTATCTGGGATATTATGGGATAAAAATTATTAACATCTTTTTTTATCCAATAATAGTGATGAGCGAACCCTTTCTGAGTCTTTTTGACGATGATGAAGATCTTGAGTGCTGAAAAAAAAGATGTTTGTTAGATATGCTCACTGAGCATATCTGCAACTTTTTTTAAAAAAATTGAATCCTTTTTTGTAAAAGCAGCTTTTTTATCTGAGTCTATATCTATTTCCCCAATAATTTTTCCTTCTTTTTTAATTGGTACAACGATTTCAGATTTAGTTGAAACAAAACATGAAAGATATCTTTCATCTTCTTTTACATCATCAACTATCTCAGTTTTCCCAGATCTCGCGGCACTACCACAAACACCTTTTCCTATCGGAATCTTTGTGTGCTCTGTAGCATTTGGGCCCTTCCATGGACCTAAAATTAAATCATTTCCTTTTACAATATAGATTCCAACCCAGCTATAAGGGCTAAACGATTCATATAGAAAGTCTACTATTTTTTGTAATTTATCTGGTTTTTTATCGTCAATTATTTTTTTTATTTTGTCCTGCGCTTTTTCATAATTCATAAAAAAACACCTAAAAGATTTTTTATTTAAATTCTGTTAAACTGGATTGATTATTTACTGGCCCTAAATTTGTAATTAAGGGTTTATCATCATCTGGAAGTATTATCTCCCCGTATTTTCCTCCACCACCAGGTATTATTTTTACTTTATTTTCTCTAAATGCTGCTATGGAGTTTGTAATAGCAGGTGCTGTCACCTTTGCTATTTTTTCTATATTAACCTCTAGTAATACCTCTATTTCACTTCCAAATGCATCAATAAGTTCTTTCCATCTTTTTGTAACAGTTTTTGTAAAGGGGTTTCTCTGTCCTACGGCTTTTGTGATTATCTCAGGCATTGGTATAAGATGGACATATGGAGGTCTATATTCTGGATGTTGGGGTTTTTCAAAATCTGATTTTTCGTTTATACGGTCTTTTACTCCTTTTTTAATCTGTCCGCCACAACTACATCTCCATCGCCTACGCTGTGCCTCCAGCAAATCGTAATGTGTAAAACATTTTCGACATGCTGATTCATGATATTTTCCTTCCTGCGGTGGTAGGCCAACGTTTAAGACAGATTTATTTCCATTAACTCTTAAAATAGCTTTTTTAAGTTCATTAAAATTTTTATCTTTCATTTCAAAACGATTAAACTCGCGACCAAGACGGACTGGATGTGGGCTATGACAATCAGAGTTGGTAAGAAATGTAAGTCTGTGTAATTCCTTTATTTTATCTGCAAAATTTGTATCGGCGCTAAGACCCAACTCTACAAAACTTATATAATCTGCCATATCGCCATAGCAATCTTCTAATGAGTCATAATAGGCATAAATTGCAGTCCATGGTGTAAAGGCATGAGCAGGTCCTATTAAAGCATCAATATCTTTTGCTATTTGAGCTATTTCTTCCCCACTCATACGAATATTTGCACGTCCGTCACTATCAATATTTTTTGATTTTGATTTAACCCGTTCTTTAAACTCATAAACTTTTGATAGACTAGGAAAAAATAGGAGATGATGAACCCGTTTTTCAGCTTCAATTTCAGTACTTAAAATAAAACGTGTACCATTCAGTTCATAGGTACCTTCATCCACTGTTTTACATTGTTTAATTTCTTTTAACCAGCCGTTATGTAAACAATCACCTGTTCCAACAATATCAAGTCCTTTACCAGGTGCTTCAAGTGAAATATTTTCAATAGTCATTCTGTTACTGGTGGCTCCTGCAAAACGAGAGTGAATATGAAGATCTGCATTAACAATCAACTAAAGATGCTACCTCCTAAATACTTACTTTTAATAGTGGCGTATAGT
Source organism: uncultured Thermoplasmatales archaeon (assembly GCA_964578185.1). GTDB lineage: Archaea > Thermoplasmatota > E2 > DHVEG-1 > DHVEG-1 > JAZKSG01. Next base: position 4,315 of record CAZOBL010000048.1, on the reverse strand, counting down.
TTAAATCTTTTTTCCACATTCAGGGCAGAACACTTCATCGCTTTTTAGTTTAGTTCCACATTCGGGACAAAAATTTTCCTGTTCTTTTTTATTACCGCATTCTGGACAGAATTCGTCATCTTCTTTGAGTTTTGTTCCACATTCAGGGCAAAAAATATCATCTTTTTTATCCATTTTAGGTTTAGTCTCACTCTTTTTAGTTGGAGTCGGCACGGGTATTGGCCCTGCTACTTTTTGTTTAGGTGGAACTTGAGCTGTATTTTGTTGAGTTGGAGACATATTTTTTTGTACAGGTTTTGGTTTACTCCAAAAATGTTTTTTAACAATTGGAACTTTTGGTTCAAAAAAAGTTTTGTTATCAATAAACTCTAAAATACCGCCAATTATGAAAACTACACCTGATATTATTAATAGCCATCCTCCTAGACCTAAACCCCACTGAATATCTAAACTAACTGATACAGGTTCATCTGTTTCTTCATTTAAACTTTCGTTTTGAAAAGTAATAGTTTCTTGTCCACCCCAAGGATTATTTGATATAGATTTTAAAAGATCTGTTGGATTTTCATCCCCGGCTTGTTCACTTACATTATCATCTATAACAGAACCCATAGCCATTATCAAAGCAAAAATAATTATGAACGGTATTAAAAGCCGTATACCCCTCCAAATATACTTACCACTAAGTTTACGACTTCTAGGAATGCCTATACATTTTAAAATTAAGAAAAATAGACCTATGCCGATAAACAATGAAAAAGGCAGTATGAAATTCCCCATAGGGGTCGGCCCATTTTGGCCGGGTACAATTATTTTGACTCCACTTAAGCCATCTACAGTTAACAAGTTTTGCATTCCTTCAGTATCAAATGCCCCAAGATCTGCATTAGATTTAATTTCATAAGATACTGCATACCATTGATAAAAAAGACCAAAAACCGCTAAAACAATTGCAACAATACACAAGATATTACCAATACTCTTTAAGTTAAAACCATCAATATATAAAATTGAACATATACGAGGACCTAAACCATATTTTTTATGCCGCCGATAAATAAAGAAAATAGTTAAAGCAGCTATAATAGCAGTAATCGCAATAAAGATTGTAACAAAATTGTAAATAAACCATTCCATTAAAAACATATTACTACTTGCTTCAGATAGTCCTTGACCCCAATCTATAGGATTATTCCACATATCACCATTTTCGCGATATTTTGGACCATTTGGGCCAATTTTACCTAAAACCATACCAGACATGGCTTCATCGAAGTCATCACCAACTTCCCCCCATCTACCTGCAAAATCAAGCCAGTTTTGATTTGTAAGTTCAACTAAAGTATAATCATTTCTTTGCCATACTTCTCCATTGTCTCCAACTATATCCGCTGAAATACCTAGTTTACCAGAATACGAACGAAGATAATTAGCATGTGAGCCACGTGCAACATATACTTTTATGTTATTGTTATCATGTTCAACAAGATCCCATGAAGCACGCTGACCTGAATGATGTTGACTATATCCAACCCATTTAGAACCACTATCTGGTACAACAACTTGTACCATTTCCCAGTCGCCCTCATGTCTATTTAACTCTCCATCATTAAATGCATAAAACATCCAATATTGAATAACAGTATCTCCACCAGAAGATGTTACACGATAATATACAGTTTTATCATAACTTCCTTTGTTATTGTTGTAATGGTTAATTACACCATCATTATCAACTGAGCCATGGGTGTTATCTAAAAAATAATTTTCAGCTTGATCTAAATTATCACTGATTAAAGGATCGGATAAATCAAAATTTTCAACTACTTGTGCTCCATATTCAGTAAGATTAAACACATCTGAATTTTGAATATGATACTCAACAGCTATAGGATAACAGTTTTCTTCTCTTTCAAAATAAAAAATGGGTGCATATTCTTCGACAAGAGAAACTGAATTCATACCATTAGCTGCTTGGGAATTAAATGAAAAAAATAATACAGCCAATAAAAGAGTGATAATAACTGTTTTTACTAATTTTTTTAGATAATATTTTTTAATCATTTTCTTAAACCACCTAATGTGAAATTATTTTTGATATAAAAAATTGAGTTATTTAACCTTTCTCAAATTTATAAGATAAGTAATAATATAATAGCAACATTTATTAGCCTATAAAACATATGAGACGACAGATAATTTAACCCTAGTGATGGGATGTAAAAATATACTCATAAAATGCTTGTTGGATTAGATTAAAATATGCTAAAAAAGTGATTATAATATGGCTGAAGAAAAGAAAGAAGATAATGGACTTTATGACACTGATTCCATACAGGTCTTGGAAGGACTTGCAGCTGTCAAAAAAAATCCTGCTATGTACATCGGCAGTACCGATGAACGTGGTCTTCATCATTTAATATACGAGGTAGTGGACAACTCTATAGATGAAGCACTTGCCGGATATGCAGAAAAGATAGATGTAGCATTAAATAAAGATGGATCTGTGACAGTTGAAGATGATGGTCGTGGTATACCTGTAAAAACTCATAAAAAATATAAAAAAAGTGGTGTAGAACTTATCATGACCACCCTGCATGCTGGAGGGAAATTTGACTCTAAAGCATATAAAGTATCTGGTGGTCTTCATGGTGTTGGTGTTTCTTGTGTAAATGCATTATCAGAGTGGTTAAAGGTAACTGTTAGAAGAAATGGGAAGAAATATTATCAGGAATATGACCATGGAAATGCTGCATCTACTTTAAAGGAAGTTGGTCCATCTGATGGGAAAGGAACGACGATTACTTTTTTACCTGATTCGGAAATATTTGAAACAACTGAATTCAAATATGAAACAGTTAAAAAAAGATTGAAGGAACTTGCTTATTTAAATGCTGGATTGCATATAAACCTATTAGAAGAGGAAACAGGTAGAAAGAAAGGTTATAAATTTGATGGCGGTATACGAGAATTTGTAGTAGAAATCAATAAAAATAAAAATCCACTCCATCCTGATCCGATATATCTCGAGGCTAAGGAAGAGGATGTTGAGGTTGAAATTGCTATACAATATACTGATGGTTATACCGAGAATATTCATACTTTTGCAAATAATATTAATACTCACGAGGGGGGAACTCATCTTTCAGGATTTAAAGCTGCTTTAACTAGAGTTATGAATAAATATGGTAAAGATAATGATATGTTTGACAGTAAGGATTTTAGCCTTCGTGGAGAAGATTGTAGGGAAGGAATAACTTCTATTATATCTGTTAAAGTTAAAAATCCTCAGTTTGAAGGTCAGACTAAAACTAAACTTGGTAATTCAGATGTTAGAGGTATGGTTGAAAGTCTAACTAATGAGAAACTTGCAGAATATTTTGAGGAGACACCTGGTGTCGCTAAGATAATACTTCAAAAATGTGTAAATGCTAGTAAAGCACGAGTTGCTGCTAGAAAAGCCCGTGAGCTTACACGTCGTAAAGGTCTTCTTGAATCAACCGCTCTTCCTGGTAAACTTGCAGATTGTTCTAGTCGCGATCCAAGTAAAACAGAGCTCTATATCGTTGAGGGTGATAGTGCCGGTGGTTCAAGTAAACAAGGTCGAAATAGGGATTTTCAGGCTATTTTACCATTGAGAGGCAAGATTTTAAATGTTGAAAAAGCCCGTATGGATAAAATCTTGAAAAATAAAGAAATTCTTGCATTAATAACTGCTATTGGCACGGGTATTGGCGAAGAATTTGAACTTGAAAAGGCTCGTTATCATAAGATTATCATTATGACTGATGCTGATGTTGACGGTGAACATATACGTATTCTTCTTTTGACGTTTTTCTTTAGATATATGAGATCTCTTGTTGAAGAAGGATATCTATACATTGCGCAACCTCCACTCTATAAAATTAGCAGGGGGAAAAAGGTTGAATACGCATACAGTGAACGTGAAAAAGCAAAAGTACTTGAGGAGATGGGTGAGCGTGGTATTAGTATTCAAAGATACAAAGGTCTTGGTGAGATGAATCCAAAACAGCTTTGGGAAACTACCATGGATCCTGAAAATCGTCTTACAGCAAAGGTGACTGTTGATGATGCTGTTGAAGCAGATGAACTATTTACTATGCTTATGGGTGATAAGGTTGAACCACGACGTGAGTTTATTGAAAACCATGCTAGAGAGGTTGAAAATTTAGATATTTAAGGTGAATTTATATGACTGATGAAGAAACTCCTAAAAAAGATATTACTAAAACTCTTGAGTCAGAGATGAAACGTGCATTCATGGATTATTCAATGAGTGTAATTATGAGTAGAG
>CAZOBL010000047.1:0-15208 GCA_964578185.1 uncultured Thermoplasmatales archaeon | reverse complement strand
AACTTCAACATGCACACCATATCTAGCAGGTAATCTTCCACGTTTTCGAGAGCATATTGCATGGAGTGAAAGCAGCGCCGTTAGTTTTTCAAATAGTGTAATAGGTGCTCGTACAAACCGGGAAGGAGGACCCAGTGCTCTTGCAGCAGCTATATGCGGTGTTACACCAAACTATGGTCTTCATTTATGGGAAAATCGCCAACCAAATTATGAAATAAAAGTAGATGCAGATTTAAAATTTAACTCTGATTTTGGAGCTCTTGGATATATAGTAGGAAAAGAAGTAAAAAATAAAATACCATTATTTACAGGTATTAAAAAAGCTGATACCGATCAACTAAAATCATTAGGTGCAGCCATGGCAGCCTCAGGAGCAGTCGCAATATATCACGTCAAAGATTTAACCCCAGAGGCAGACCAGGTAGACAAAAAAAATCTTGAAACTATAACAGTTGAACAAAAAGATCTTGACACAGCATATGAAGAGCTAAGCTCCGGAGACAAACCAGATATAGTAATACTTGGATGCCCACATGCATCACTTAAAGAAATATCAAGACTTGCAGAAAAGCTTGAAGGGCACAGACTCAAAAAACCAGTATGGATCTGCACAAGCCGCATGGTAAAAGAAGCAGCCCAACGCATGGGTTATAATGATGTAATTGTCAAAGCCGGTGGAAACATTGTAGCAGATACCTGCATGGTCGTATCACCAATAGAGCAGATGGGATACAAGACAACTGGTGTAAATAGCGGCAAGGCAGCAAAATACCTGCCAGGTTTTTGTAAACAAAAAGTATGTTTTGCAAATATTGATAAACTTGTGGAGGGGCAGCTATGAAAGGAAGAACTATAAGCCCTGGAAAAGCAGAAGGAGAAGCATTGGTATCAAGTGAACCAATTGGTTTTTATGGGAATGTCGACCCGAAAACCGGTTTAGTAATAGAGAAAGGCAACCCCCTAGAAGGAAAAAAAATTACAGACAAAATCCTTGTGTTTCCATGTGGTAAAGGATCAACAGTAGGCTCATATGTAATATACGGCCTACAAAAAAATGGTGTTGGACCGAAAGCCATTATAAATGAAGAAACTGAAACAATAGTTGCAACAGGGGCAATACTTGCAGGAATACCCTGTGTAGACCAAATAGATATCAAAAAAATAAAAACAGGTGACACACTCATAGTAGATGCAGATAGTGGATCTGTAGAAATAAAATAAAAAATATTTTTAATGTCTCATAGTCCAGAAGCTGCCAACACCATTTAAATCAACATCATGATCGCCATCTTCATCAGACCAAGTTATCTGACCTTCAACGCTGCAACTACCAATATTCATACTAACAGCGTTTAAAAGACCTGTGTATTTTTGCTCAAATAAACTCTCAGCCTTAATATCAATATCAAGTTGTATCTTGTAAGTATTTAACAACGCCTGAGTAAAGACATTTGGTTCAGCTTTTATCTTAATCTCAGTAGGAGTTTTAATTAATGGTTTAAGAATCGGAAAAACCTGCTTAGATTTTCTAATAGTTATATCCGTTTCTTTTAGTATTGTAAGAGTCTCACCATTATTGGTTGTAAGGATAACTGAAGTTGTAGGATTAACCGTTATCTCAGTACTTGAACTCCTCTGTCTTAAAATCGGATATCTACTAAAATAAATATTCCAATCATTATCAAGAGTTAAATGACACCAATCCCAACCTTTGATAACATTTTTAAGAACACCTGATGACCAAGAATGCTCATGATGACCGACACCATGAATATTATACTCAGCATTATCAATTTTGACAGTGCCTGTAACATCACAGCCAGTAAACATATAACTAGCTACATTACTATCGCCTTTATCAAAAAGTCTACCACTATAAACCCAGAATGGATCTGACTGAGTTTTAAAAGTTAAATCAACAATAATCTGATAATTTGTATCTATATCTTTATCCTCTATATGAATACGCCACTCAGGAAACTCACCTTGAGCCCATGAATCCTCAAATTTTATATTTAAACCGGGTGTTCTCGCATCCAAAGTAGGATTATTAAAGATACCAAAACCTCTTTTTTTATCAATCATACCACCATATTTTTCACCATTTGGACCATTTAAAGTTAATACCATAACATCCGGGTTAGAAGCCATTGGAAGGTCATTTCTAGCTAAATGCATAAAACTCATAGAAATAGTCCAACCACCAAGTTCACAATTGTTATCAGTAACAGTACTCCAGTACCACCATTCCCTACTAACCAATAAATCATCATAATGTTTACCTTCATCTACAGGAGAAATTGACCTTTCAATAGAAGAAACAATTGATTCGGGTAATTTTTCCTTTGTAGAAAAAGTCCAAGTACCTAGAACAATATTTTTAGGAGCATATGTAATAGTTATCGTATCCTTACATTGAGTTATTTCATCCCCCTTAACAACCCAATTTATAAGCCCAGATGTATTACATTTACCTTGAACATCTAAATCACTCCACTTTACAGCAGTTGAAACATAATCAACAATTAACTTATTATCTTCATCATCTTTAATAAAAGTAATTTCAGGGATATCTTCTTCCGTAATAGTCTTAAATAAGTTAACTTCAGATAAAACAAATATAGCTATAATTACCAATGCAATTATGATAATAATATCAGTTTTTCTAATTTTTTTGATATCAAGTAACATTGAACATCAACGCTTATTATGATTTCTTAATATAAGATTTATATTATTGTATTAATAAATGTTCTTATACAATTGTTATCAAAAGTATAACTATCCAGTTTTTTATCTTACAGAAACCTAAAAATTTGATATTTAATGTAGCTATGATATGATCTGCACACACATTTACATATTTATGTGCGAAAAAAGGACTTAAAAGACCAAAGCTTTCAAAATAAATGATGATTAATGGGAAGGGATGAAGCCCAATTTTATGTTTTTAGAGAATACCCATCCAATTACCCCCTCTAAATCACCTCTTCACCCTCCCATTTTATATCAATAAATGAAAGTTATATTTTTCTTTTTTCATTTTGACGTTTTTCCACATCATATTTATATACAATAAATTTGAGAGACTAAAAACATACAAACCAGCTAAATAGTTTGTTTGGAGTTGATAAGTTTGGAGAGTATGTTTGAAACGGATGAAGGAAATAAGTGGATATGCCCAAACTGTGGAACTGAGATGAATATGTCCCCCGATAAAACAGCATATGTGTGTCCTGAATGCGGATGCTCTATTGAAGCGGAAGAAAAAAATTTTGAAACAGATGCAATATGCCCAAATTGCAATCAGGCTATGGATGGAAATGAATGTCCATATTGCGGATATGATATGGGTTCAGATTTTGCATAATAATTAATACAATTTTTTTGATTTCTAAAAAATATTTTTTTTAAAATTTTTCTATTTACTAATAAGATTAATAACTTAGTTTTAGATTACAACATCAACTGCATGGGGGTAATTGTTAGTGATTGAAAGAAATTATATATTAAACATATTTTCTGAAGAACTAAATTGGATTGAAGATGAGAGTCTACGTGAGAAAGTAATTGAATTATGGATGACAGCAGCAAAAAAAGGAGGTTGGAAAAATCTTGATGATGTGCCTTTCACTCTTTTATTTGAAAATTCTGGAAGGCTAACCGATCATACAAAAAGAATAACTAATTTAGCAAAAGCAGTTTTTGATAAAAGAGAGGAAAAAATAAACTTGGATTTTTTGATAGCAGGTGCTTTGTTGCATGATGTAGGTAAATTATTAGAATACGATGTAATAGATGGTAAAGTAGTTAAAGGTGAATATGGGGAAAAATTTAGACATCCTGTAAGTGGAGCATTACTCGCAAGGGAATTAGGTCTTCCTGACGAAGTTATCTTAATTATTTATGCTCATAGTCATGAAGGAGATAAATGCAAACGTTCTGCAGAAAGTGTCATCGTACATCATTGTGATTTTATAGATTTTCATATCAAAAAATCATTGGTGAAATAAAAAATGAAGGTAAAAAATTCTGCTGGTAGAACAATTGAAACAAAAATTGACGATAGGACTTACAAACCATTCAAGGGCGGTGAAAAACATGCAGGGAAAAGCAAACTTGTAAAAAATTTAGAGGAGGCTCTTAAAAAATCAGATATTAGAGATGGTATGACAGTTTCTTTTCATCATCAATTAAGAAATGGAGATTTTGTATTAAATCAAACACTTGAAAAAATTAAAGATATAGGAATTAAAAATATACGCCTTGCGCAAACCGCAATGTTTAGTGTTCATGAGCCAATAATTGATTATATCAAAGATGGTGTTATAACAAGAATCGAAGGTAGTGTTAATGGTGTAGTTGGAGATTTTATATCAAAAAATAATCCACTTAAGGCGCCGGTGATACTTCGTAGTCATGGGGGACGTTGGTCAGCAGTAAAAAGAGGTGAGTTGCATCCAAATATTGCAGTAATCGCTGCATCAGCTGCAGATATAAGAGGTAATTCTACAGGCATAATCGGAAAGAGTGCTTTTGGAAATATTGCTTATTCTCAAGCTGATGCATGGCATGCAGACAAAGTTATTGTAGTTACAGACACTCTTGTCGATTATCCTTGCCCCTATCGCGAGATATACGAAGGACTAGTTGATTATGTGGTTGAAGTTGATAGAATTGGCGATCCAGAAAAAATAGTTAGCGGCTCACTTAAAATAACTGAAAATCCAATGAAGTTGGGTATTGGTAAAAGTTGTGTTGAATTAATGGATGCAGCAGGTATTGTAAAAAACGATTTGATCTTTCAAGGTGGAGCTGGTGGAATATCTCTTGCAGCACTTAAATATCTTGGTGAAAGACTCCAGGAGAAAAATCTTGTTGCAGCATGTTCAACAGGAGGATGTACAGAGTTTATTGTAGAAATGTATAACCAAGGTGTCTTAAAACAGGTGAACACATGCCAATGTTTTGATACAATCGCAGTTGACTTTGTTAAAAATCATTTAGAATCACAATCAACAATTGGAGAATACGCAGATCCCACTATGAAAGGTAGAAATACGGATCGTCTTGATACAGTGATACTAGGTGCAACAGAGGTGGACACAGATTTTAATGTAAATGTAAACACACATAGCGATGGACGAATGCTACATGGAATAGGAGGGCATCAGGATGTATCAGCTGCCGCTGGTCTCACAATAATTACAGTTCCGGTTTTTAGAAAAACAAACCCAATTGTTCTAGATAAAGTAACAACTATATCCACACCAGGTGACATAATTGATGCAATTGTTACTAACGAAGGAATTGCTATAAACCCAAAAAGAAAAGATTTGATCAAAAAAGTAAAAGGAAAAATAGATTTAGTATCAATCCATAAATTAAAAGAACTAGCCTATGAAGAAACAGGTGGACCTCAAGAACCTGAATTAGGTGATGAGATAATTGGTATGACCAAATATTTTGATGGAACTGTTTTAGATAATATATACAAAGTTTTATAATAGAGGTGATAAAAATGGAATGGAAAACAAAAATAACAAAAGTAGAGCCAAATCATCTAGTAACTAAAGGTTACAAACAAGAGGATTTAATTGGAAATATTCCTTTTTCACATGTTGTATATCTTTTACTTAAAAATGAATTACCCTCCAAAGAACATGGAAAAATGATAGACGCGATACTAACAGCATGTATAGATCATGGAGTAACACCACCAACTGCAATGGCATCAAGAATAGTTGCATCAGGCGGAGTCCCACTTCCGACAGCAGTTGCAGCAGGGGTCTTATCAATTGGAGATGCACATGGCGGGGCGATAGAAAAAGGTGCAAAATTCCTGCAAGAAGGTATAAAAAGATCCAAAGATGAACATAAACCAATTGAAACAATTGCAGAAATCCTTGTAAAAGACTCAAGAGAACAAAAAAAGAGAATTCTAGGTTTTGGACATAGAGTTCACAGTTCAGATCCTCGTACAAAAAAACTATTCAAACTTGCAGATGAACTAAATATTTCAGGTGAACATATTAAACTTTCAAAATCAATTGAAGGGAAGCTTGAGAAACAAACAGGCAAAAAAATACCAATAAATGTTGACGGCGCAATAGCCGCAATAACAAGCGATATGGGATTTGACTGGCGACTTGGAAAAGCCTTCTTTCTTCTAGGCAGAGTCGCAGGTCTTACTGCTCATGTATATGAGGAGCAAACCGAGTTTAAACCAATGCGTAAAATGTTTGAAGCGGATGTAAAATATAATGGGAATGAAGAAAAAAATTTAGAATAAAGGGGGATTTTTTTGGGAAAAACAATTATTCAAAAAATTTTTGAGAGCCATTCAAAACAAAAAGCTAATGTTGGAGACATAATAGATATAGATATAGATATTCGTGTTGCTCGTGATTTTGGTGGAGCAAATGTTGTGAAAAACCTTGAAGAAAACAATTTATCTCTTGATGATCCAACTAAGACTTTTTTTACATTTGACTGCAACCCTGGAGGATGTGATCAGAAATATGCTGCAAACCAGCATATTTGTAGGCAGTTTGCAAGAAAAAATGGAATAAAAGTATTTGACATTGATAAGGGGATAGGAACCCACATCGTAATTGACGAAGATATTGTGAAACCAGGGGGGACAATCATTTCAACTGATTCACATGCAAATATTCTTGGCGCATATGGTGCATTTGGGCAGGGGATGGGAGATAAAGATATTGCCCATGCCTGGGCTCACGGTAAGATATGGTTTAAAGTTCCAACTACTGTTAAAATTATTTTAAAAGGAAATCCCGGGGAAAAATCTACTCCAAAAGATGTTGTTTTAAAAATGTTACAGGATCTTGGCGCAAATGGACTTTTAGGTTATGCTGCAGAAATATATGGAGATTATGTAGATAATCTATCCTTAGATGGCAGGATTACAATATCTTCAATGGCTACTGAGATGGGTGGCATAATTATTCTTTTCCCAAATGAAAAAGGATTTTTAGCTGATAAAGATGCAGAATATAAAAAAACCATTGAGATAGATATTACCGATCTTAAACCTTTGATTTCAAAACCAGGTCATCCTGAGGATGTTGTTGAAGTTGAGACATTAAAAGATGTAAAAGTTGACTCAGGTTTTATTGGAAGTTGTACAAATGGTAGAATGGACGACATGCGTGCTGCTGCAAAAATACTCAAAGGAAGAAAGATAGCGCCTGGTAGAGTCTTAAAGATTGTACCGTCTACAGATAAAATATGGAAACAATGTCTTGATGATGGGCTAATTAAGATTTTTAAAGAATCTGGAGGTCTAGTTGGTAGTGCAGGTTGTGCAGGATGCGCAGCAGGTCAAATCGGACAGACTGGTAAAGACGAGGTTGAAATATCAACAGGTAATCGTAATTATGTGGGTAAACAAGGTAAAGGAAATGTATATCTAACAAGCCCTGAAACAGTTGCAGCATCACTAATAGCCGGCCATATTACAACTTCAGATAAAATCCCTAAAAAACCAATTGATGTAACTATTAAAAAAGAAAAAAACTTTGAAAGCAAAGATAAAAAAACAAAAAAAGAGAAACCTTTAAAAGTCAAAGGTAGAGCATGGGTTATAAAAAAAGATAATATTGACACCGATATGATATATCATAATAGATATCTTTCCATAACTGATATTTCTGAGATGGGGCAATATACATTTGATAATCTTGAAGGATATGAAGATTTTGCAGAAAAAGCAAAAACTGATGATATCGTCGTGGCTGGTAAAAACTTCGGATGCGGAAGTAGCAGACAGCAAGCGGTAGATTGCTTTAAATCCCTTGGCATTAGTGTGATAATAGCTGAATCTTTTGGAGCAATATACGAGCGCAATGCAATAAATAATGCCATGCCGATTCTAGCATCAGAAAATATAACACAAAAAATTGACGATAAGGATATAATTGAGGTTAACTTTGAAACTGGCAAAATATTTAATAAAACAAAAAATGAAACCTATAATGCTAAACCTTTTTCAAAATCTCAAAAGGAGATATATAAAAAGGGTGGACTTTTAAAATAAAATTTTGTGACGTAAAAAACGTAATAATATAAAAAATAATTGTAAATAGTTATATTATGTCACTATAGATACATAATGTTTATATATTGAGTTTATGTATCCTTAATATTTATTATTAAAGATAGTACTGAAACTAATTATTATAGGGGGCAAAAAATGAGTAAAAATATTTCTAAAAAGAAAACTTACATAACTATAGGTTTAACATTATTGTTAATTACTGTTTTTTTATCCGGCTGTATAGGACCAAGAGATACAGTAACTACAATAGGATGGGGTCATGCAAATAAACAAGGCACAGCCGTTGTTTTACATGGTACTCTAACACCAAAAGAAAATAATGAAAACTGGAAAGAGGGTTTCGTATGGGACGTTGAATATCATGAGGATTGGAGTGAATATGAAAATTTAATTTGGGCAGATGATTTTGGTTCATACAATTCGTTTTCGGCTGAATTGTATAATCTAAATCGTAGTGATTCATTTCATTTCAGAGCAATCGCAGAAAAAACTCAAAGTGGAGAAGTTCAACAAGGCGAAGATAAAGTTTTTAAATCTGGTCTTCCCAGTATTTCTACAGATAACTCAGATTACAACACTGATTCAGCAGTTGCCAATGGAATACTAGAACATTTAGGTGGAGCTGCTAATTGTACAGTATGGTTTGAATATGGCATATCTAAGAATAATCTAAATTTTGATACAATTAAAGAAGTAATGAATGAAACAGGTGAGTTTAGTTCAAACATTCATGATTTATTTATAGATAAAAAATATTATTATAGAGCTGTTACAGAAAATGATATAGGTTTAAGATATGGGAGTATAAGAATCCTTAAAGATGGTTATGATCATGTTGAAACGAAAAACGCTGATAACATAGGCATTACATCAGCCACTTTAAATGGCCGCCTAAATAATATGACTAGTGTGTCATCTGCCCAAGTTTGGTTTAAATATGGAAATAAATCAGCAAATAACTTAGATGAACAAACATTTAAGTTAATAATGACAAACCCAGGCGATTTCAGCATTACATTAAGCTACCTCGAAGAGGGCACAACATACTGGTTTCAGGCAGTTGCAAATATCAATGGAACAAATTACTTTGGAGATGTAGACGATTTTACAACTCTTGGATCATAACATTTCTTTTTATTTTTTCTTATATATAGTAGAAGACTCCTGAAATTTTGAATACAGATTTAATTAACATTAATTCAGCCTAAATAATATATCTATTAAGAAATATTTATAAATAAAGAGGATATAAATATATTATAGAGAATGTCTTTTTGGGTGGTAAAAATTTGAGAAAAAAATATAAGGCACTTGCTATAAGCTTACTAATCATTATAGGAATTTCTAATTCAATACAAGGCATATCAGTTAAAAGTGTAAAAAAAGACGAAATATTATCAATAAGTATAGAAACACCCGAAGGAATTACAAAAATTAAATTTTCTTCCGTTGTTAAAAATCCAAAAGAATTAGGTTTAACAGGCATATTAACCAATGCAGATGAAAAATCTTATGAAAATGCTTTAATGAAAACAAAAAAAATCAATTTTAATCCCTCTCAGTGTAATCCTTATTACATGAATTCAAAGCAGATATATCTAGGGATTTCAGACTTGCAATCTTATGGTTCACCAGGGGAACCAATGGTTCCTATGAAAACGATAATAGTCGACCTACCCAAAAACAGTGAGATAATAGATGTAGGAATGACAGATGTGTTTTACAGGGAAATTGATCAGAAACTAAACATTATACCTAACCCTGAACCTGTATGGTGGCATATCAGCGATGAAATAGAATCTAAAGAAGTATTTGAATCAATTAGATTAAAAAAAGATATTTTCAATAGCGAGGTCTTTTTCCCAGGTTCTGTAGTTTCATATCAAGAGGGAAATGACAACTATAGAAAAAAGTTATTTGTAAGAATTTTTCCTATCCAAAATATTCCGAAAACTGGTAGGACAGTTCTAATAACAAATGGAAATCTTGAGATATATTACAAGGAAAAAGAAGAAATTGAGTATTCATACAATTCTCAAATTTCAAATGCAAAAAATGTAATTATAACTCCTTCATCTTTTTACAAACAAGCTTGTGAACTTAGAGATTTTCATAATCTAGAAGGGACATCAACTTTTGTTGTAAACACCACATGGATAAAAAATAATTATAGAAGGGTAAATCATCGAAATTTGACAACTTTTCCTTTAGGATTAAAAAGATATGATAAAGTATTAGCCAAAAAGATAATATCGTTTTTAGGGGATTATTCAGCTCATCCTAATCTTGAATATGTTACTTTGCTTGGTAATGCACGACTTATTCCACCGAGCAATTATTTTTTCTTTGGAACTTCAAATGTACCCTCTGATATATATTATGCTTCCCCAGATATTGATTTTGTTCCAAATTACCACATTGGACGATTACCTGTAAACAATGTTGATGAGGCAACACATGTAGTCAATAAGATAAAAAATTGGAATTCTACAACTACGTTATTTAATAATGTGTCTGTTGCAGGTGGAAAACCGTTCTCCTCACCATTTGATATTGGAGAAATGATAACAACAGATTCAATAAATAGAGGTTTTTTTAGTGGCTCAAATATTACAAAATATTTTGGAACAGATGAATCTTTTGATAAACTAAATTTGATATCACCTTTATCGGGTAACACAGGGATTTTATACCATATAGGCCACGGCAGTGGCGATAGGATAATGCTAAATGGCGAACCGATTAGTGTTAAAGATCTTATGGAACTCCCTGCATGTAATAAAACACCTATTGTAGCTTCAATTGCATGTTACAACGGTGCCTTTGATACACATATCTCAAAATCCTTTAAATTTAACCATTCAATTGGTGAAGCAACTTTACTTTCAAATGCCGGAGGGATTGCCTACCTTGGAGGAGTGAGAGGTAATGCAGGTATACCAATTTTCTACATAGATAACGGTCAAGTAAAAATTCTAAAGGAGCCATATATGGCCGGAATGCTTACAAATTTCTTTGAGGCATACAATAATAATAGTAAAACAAATCTAGGAGAACTTACAACTAGTGCAATGTTGAAATTTATTGAAGAAAATGATTTTTCCAACTCACAAAATAAATATACTTATTGTTGTTTTGTTCTCTTAGGAGATCCAGCCTTAAAATTACCTACACGGCCTGATGGGATAGAATACAAATCTCCGGTATCAAAAGCCGAGAAAATAATTGTATCAACTGAATTAGAAACTTTTGCTGAATTCTATCATGGTTCTGGCCAAGTACCTATTTGTGCTCTTCACGATAATTCTACTATTAAAATACAAACAAACTCTCCCACTGCAAAGGTAAAAGCAATAGACTCTAATAAATTTTCAAATATGACAGTTAAAAAAACAAATGTAAGTTCAATAAATAATAATATCACTTTAAATTTAAGTCTTAATAAGAGCTCTTTTTATTCAATTAGAACAATAACCGAAGATGGCAAAGAAGGATGGTTTTATGTAACTTTGTCAAAGATTGTAGACGATGATTTCAATTTATCAGAACCGGGCTGGCAAAATAGTAAATGGGCAAATATCCAGGAGGCTATAGATTGCTCTCAAGATGGAGAAATAATCTTTGTTTTAAATGGCACTTATAAAGAAAATTTAATGATTGATAAACCTATTCAATTATTAGGAGAAAATAAATCAAAAACAATAATTGATGGAAACCAGAATAAGAATGTAATAAATATCAAGCTTTCTAAGGTAAACTGGTACAATAAAACTTCAATTTCTAGATTTACGATTAGAAATAGTGGAAATGAAGTAAACAACGCAGGGATTTTAATAAGATTTTCAAATTACACTGGATTAAAAATTTACGATAACATAATTTCTTCAAATCAAAAAGGCATATATTTACAAGAAAATCGAATTAGACCAACTGTTTCATTTAATACTATAGAAAATAATGGATATGGAATTTATATAGAAAGTAGATGCAATATAAATAACAATGAAATAAAAAATAACACTTATGGCTTTTATATTTCAAATACATCTTATACAATTATTTTATCAAATAAAATAGATTCTAATGATTATGGAATATATTTATCTGAGTCAAAACTGAATTTATTTTACTTAAATCATTTAACAAAAAATAAACATGGGATACTTCTTAGATCTTCCTCTATAAATATGATAATCTTTAGTAACTTCATTAAAAATGATAGACACGCACAGTTTGTTAAATGCAAAAGCAACATATGGTTTAATAATTATTGGGACAACTGGATAGGTTTAAAATTTAATAGACGTATTTTAATTCCAAAATTAATTTTTGGTAGAGCTGGAAGGATATTTGGTTTAATCCCATGGTTAAATATCGATCCTGTACCAAAGAAAACATCAAACTCAAAACTTCCTTATTTTCTTGATATAATTATTTAAGAAAAAATATTTAATGAGTCTTAACCGCAGTTCCAAAAGCAATTATTTCTGCTGCACTACCCATAGTCTGTGCTGTAGCATATCGCATACACACTATTGCATCTGAACCAAGTTTTTCTGCATCCTGAACCATACGTTGCATAGCAGTTCTACGTGCTTCCTCCATAAGCTCAGTATAAGGTCTACTTTCACCACCTATAATAGTCCTGCCAGCAGCACGTAAATCTTTTCCCAGATGCTTCATTTGAACGCAACATCCAAAGACTATGCCTAATACTTCTTTTACTTCTCTACCAGGTAGATTTTCAGTTGTTGTAACCATCATATGTGTTTTCCACCCACTTTTTTAAATTTTTTTTGTTATTTATATACATATCCACACTTGGAACATTTATACGTATTTCCATCAAATATAAGCTTTGAATTTCCACATTCTGGACATGTTCCAAGAACTCTTTCCTCAAGTGCTCTAATTCTTTTTAACTCTCTTTCTGCAAGTTGAGATAGATTAATCCATGGGTTTTTTTTCCACCAAGTCCAGATTTCATCATCAATAGTTATTGTTACTTTTTTCATAAATATCCTCAATTTTTTATCTTGCAGGTATCTTAATTAGTAATCCAACCAAAAGAAGTATTAATCCGCTGACAAGCGCCGCTATGGCTTTTAATCTAGGGCCACCTGGAAAATTTATCCATCTTGTCCAATTTGGATTGATAAATGAAAGTATACCAGTAAATGTTACAAATGCACCGATTAAAATAAAAACTAGGTTACCAGCATTCATGGTTTAATACCAACTTATTTTAATTTGACGGCGGTTCCATATGCTAAAATTTCTGCAGCACCACCCATAATTGCTGATGTCATAAATCTAACGTTTATCACAGCATCTGCACCAAGTTTTTCTGCCTTATCCACCATTCGTTTAAGCGCTACTTCTCTACTTTCTGCAAGCATTTCTGTATATTCTCTAATTTCTCCACCTGCAATATGTCTTAGTCCTGCTCTAAAATCTTTTCCAATGCTTTTTGCCTGAATTGTATTTCCTCTTACCAGATCAATTGTTTCTTTTATTTCTCTTCCTTGCACAAAATCTGTATTTACAACTATCATGGTTCTAAATCCTCCTTTTTAATTTCATTTTTCATTTTTTTTACTCCTTCTCTTTGTTCGAATACGATTGAAATAAAAAGAATCACTAAACCTGCTATCAAAACTATAAAGCCAAAAGTGGGTACAATCCGCAGTTCCTCAAAATTTATATTTTGAAAACCTTCATATAGACCGTATAATAGGACGATTACAACCCCTATTACAAATATCATCATTCCAAATTTTGTGGTTTTTTTCATAAAACTACACTTCTTAATAAGTTTTAATACGTATATATACGTATAGAAAATGTATTTTTAAACTTTTCCGCATTTATCGTTTGAAATATGTTATTTTTGAGTTTATTAAAAATTTTTTAACTGAATAATATTCAAAAAAATCGCATTTTTAATCGCTGATGAACGATTATTAAATCGTCAATTTTATATACGTTGAAAATTGATAATTATTTTATAGGTGTAAAAAATGATAGATATGAAATGCAGGGTTTGTAAAGCACATTTCGATAGACGTTTAAGTTCTTGCCCCCATTGTGGAGGGAAACTTGAGCTAGAACAAAATAATTGGTACAAACCAAAGTCTATACAATCTAATCCATTTTAAATAAAGATCTTAAGTTCTTATTTTATTCAAAAATATTTAATTTATCATTTTTTAGCGCAACTATTAAATATCGCTCTTCGATATCGGTTTTCGATAATATATGTATGAAAGAAAAATACTATTAGGATTCATAAGAGTGCATATACTTCATCACGCAAAAAAAGAAGGAATATACGGAGCATGGATGATAAAAGAACTAAAAAATCATGGTTACAAAATAAGCCCAGGAACATTATATCCGATCTTACATCAAATGAAAAATCAAAAAATACTCAAACAACATAAAAAAAATGTAGACGGAAAAATAAGAAAAATATACAAAACCACTAAAAAAGGAGAAAAAACACTAGACGGCTTAAAGAAATTCATAGAAGAACTATCATCAGAGGTGATTACATGACTTTTTTGAATTTAAAAAATGTTGAAAAAAAACTGGGGGATAAAAATATACTTAAAGATATAAACCTAGATGTAAACCGAGGAGAAATAATAGGGTTGGTAGGACCAAGTGGAAGCGGAAAATCAACTCTTTTACGCTGTATAAACCGTCTTATAGAAATAGATAAAGGCAAAATAATTTTTCAAGGCGATAACATAAAAAAATTACAACCTGTAGAACTAAGAAGAAAAATAGTTATGCTTCATCAAGAAAGTGTAATGTTTGAAGGTTCTGTTTATGAAAATATATCCTATGGCCTAAAAATTTTAAATTCAATAAATGACGAATATATAGCTGATTGTATAAAATATGCAGGTCTTTCAGAATCTTTTCTTGAAAAACAATAAATAATAACTGATTCATTCTGGTGTTTTTTAATCAACTCCAAAATTTTATTAAAGGTCTTATTTTTTTTAAGTACAATTAAATTTAAATTTTTTCTATTAAAACTTGAAATAAATACCTTAGGATCTTTAAGTGTTAACTGGTTTTTTATATCCTCTCTTACTTTTTTTGTGGCAGTTGCAGTCA
>CAZOBL010000046.1:11407-15525 GCA_964578185.1 uncultured Thermoplasmatales archaeon | reverse complement strand
CTACTCCAAGATTATTAGCACCTGTAAAAGTAAGATTTATTTGGGTGTCATTATGTGCCGTTGCAGAAAGACTACTCGGACCTTCAGGATGAACAGATATAGTTAAGTTGTTAATGACTGTATCAATTTCACCATTGCTGTTATTCTTAGTTGTAGCCGTAAGATTAATCCCTAGCTCTCCTACACCAAAAGCATACCAAGAAATATTAGCAAACGTACCGGCAGTATTGTTAATGCATGAATCATTGATCATCGACAAGTTATATGCATATCCAGAAGAGTTACTAACATTAGCTGCATCCGGAGTCCAGCTTTTACTAGGGCTAGAAAATAAAGTATCCCATGTAACGCCAGTGTAGTTTATAAAACGAGCCTGACCACTAGAATTCATAAAAGTAATATTACTAATCGTTATGTTATCTACCTCACGATGGATAGTCGCATTAATCAACGTATAAAAAGTATCACCAATCGTTACATCTGGAGTGGTGGTATTTACCCATAAACCATTCTGATCACTTCCAACCGGGATACCATTAGCTTTTGCAGTATCTATAAAAGTCTCTGGTGTAAACACTAAAAACGATGAACCTATCAACAGCGTCAAAACATATATACTTAAAAATTTTTTCAAAAAATATCTACCTCTAATATTTCCTTTATTGATTTGCAACATCCTCTCCATCTCCAAAGTAGTTTATTTATAACTTTCAGTTTAAACCCGTCAGAGAGAAAAAATCTTCAACACAAAAAAAAATGTAATTTTGGATTTTTTCACTCTACCCTCTCTTTATGAGATAAAAGCATGTAATATATATCTTTCTATATACTTAAAAATGTAGTTTTTAATATTTATTTAAAAAGATAAATATGCATATTTACCTGCATATGCAAATACACAAAAACCTTGAAAAAAAATTAATCGTTGTAAACTAAATGAGTAGTACTTCCTTGAGGTACAACTAAAACTTTAGCATCCCTGCCTTTTAAATCAAAAGCTTTATCTAAAGCACCCTTTAGGGTGTCATGACAATTCAGCTCAAAAGTACCCTCAGCGCAACTATGATCCATCTCAGTTATAAAAAAAACTTTAAAATTCTCAATTGCACTGCGATGATAAAATGCTTTATGCCCACCAAGGATGAAATCTTCTTTTAAACGTTTTTTAACCTCTTCAGATGTTTTATACTGCTTCAGCCAATCAAAATAAAGCTGGCTTCCATGACCCCCTGGGCACTGTGCCACTAGAATTATAACACCATCTTTTTTAGTAACCTTTGTTGCTGTATGCATAGCCTTTAAGGATTGATAGAGGTTTATATCATGAGGATAACCATTTGCTGCAATAACTGTAATATCTGATTTTTCCTCAACTTCTACTCTGTACATTTCATCAACAAGTTTTACACCTGCATCCATTACATTATTGGGATTTCCAGACCATGCACCAACTATTTGATGATGTGAGTTTTGCACCACGTTTAAACAAAAATCACAACCCGCCCGGTGAAGTGCTTCAAACATTTCATCATTAATAGGATTACCATGCAAAACACCAGTACATGATTTTTCATCAAAAAGCATACTATGATTATTTTTTATAGATTCCTCTGAGGATATACCCGGCAGAACACTTTTTCGAGTACCACCATATCCAGCAAAATAATGATATTCTATATCACCAACTAGAATTCTTATATCCGCTTGCATGTATTCCTTTAAAACCTGCAACTTGTTACCATTCTTTGACACACCGATATCCACATATTCACTGTTTTTTACGTCATTTGATATAACTGTATAGTTACGTGAGATTTTATCCCCAACGATTTCTTTTATTTTTTCATAATCCGGTGGAGTATGAGTGCCACATGCAACGATAATTGTAATGTCTTCAAAGTTTACACCCGCACCTTCAAGCTCATTTAGTATAGGAGTTAAAAGAAGTTCATTAGGACAAGGACGAGTATAATCATCAACAACAATAGCTACACGATCACCAGCTGTTACAATACCTCCAAGTCGGTCTGTACCCATCGGATGACTAAGTGCATCTAAAACAATTTCCTCAGGTTTATCCCGCGGTGTGATCTCTTTAGGATGTATAACATCTAAAATATTATTATCTGGAATTTCAACTTCGAGTTTAGATTCTCCATATGGAAGATCAACTT
Organism: uncultured Thermoplasmatales archaeon; assembly: GCA_964578185.1. Taxonomy (GTDB): domain Archaea; phylum Thermoplasmatota; class E2; order DHVEG-1; family DHVEG-1; genus JAZKSG01. The sequence goes on along the minus strand of CAZOBL010000046.1, from coordinate 13,351 downwards.
TCATATTTTTTTACCCAAATTCTAATAATAAAACCAGTTTAATATAAATAAAAAATAATTATTGTTATCTATTTTTTTGATTTTTTAGCAGATTTTTTTACGTATTCTTTACTCCAACGCACACGACGTGGGATACGTTTCAACTCAAGCATGTTCTTCTGACATTTACTTTTACAAAAATAAAGCACTGTACCATCTTTTTTAGCATAAATTTTGCCGGTACCCGGCTCTATTTCATTTCCACAGAACGAACATTTCCTTCTTTCAACCATAAAAAATAATCCTCTTCTAAAACTATTTATCCAAGTCTTTTTGCTTCTCTTTGTGTTTCACTAAGCATTAAGATGTCACCAAGCTGAACAGGTCCTATTAAGTTTCTAGCAATTATTTTTCCTTTATCTCGACCATCTAGTACTCTTACTTTCACTTGTCTTGCCTCACCAGCCATACCGGTCCGTTTGACAATTTCTACTACTTCACAAGGTGTTCCTTCTACCATTTTTCTAACCCTGCTTTTTTACATCATTTATTTTTTTAACAATACCTTCAATTGCTGATTTGTTTTTACCTGGATTTACCACTGCAATAGAAGTGGTACTAACCTTTAAACCAGCTGATGTGCCGAGTTCATCTTTACTTGGAACATAAGTATAAGGTACATTTTTTTCTTCACATAGAATTGGCATATGAGCCAATACTTCCTCTGGTGTTACATCTTCTGCCATTACAACAAGTTTAGCTTGACCACGTTCTACCTGTTTTGTAGTCTCATTCGCTCCTTTACTTATTTTTCCTGTATCTCGAGCTTTTTCTATTATATCATAGGCTAAATCTTGAAGTTCTTTTGTTGTTTGAAATCTTACATACATCGCCATATTTTTTTAGCCTCCAAACAAATTTTATATCTTTTTTGTTTAAGCTTTCATAGATAAACAAGATATAGTATCTTTGTTTATTTCTGTTGGAAGTGTAAAGCTTGGAATGCAGGTCTTATATAAAAAACTTTTTCAGAAAAAATGGTTTATTTTAGAGGTATTCGTTCTACTTCCAGATGATCAGCAGTTGGATATTCTTCTATGATATAACAGCCGATATCTTTGAAATCTTGTTTTAAATCATTGGCTATTTGTTCAAGAATATCTGCTGCTATTTCAATTCTTATTTTCTTAAAATCAAGTTTGAGAAGATTGTAGTCAAATTCATATTTTTCTATTATAGAGTGGTATATATCTCTCAACTTAACTTTTGGTGATGTGATAATACCATATATTAATGTTCCATCTTCAGATATGTATTGATATTGTTTTACTATGTTTTCTGCACGTCTTTTAATACGATTTCTAAGTTGTATACCATCTTTGAAACTACATGAACAAAAATGAACACCGATATCTAGATTTTCCTTTAAAACCATCTTTAGAATATCAAGTGATGTCTGCATACTACCTTTTACTGCCGCGGAAACACTACTCTTTACTTCAAATCCATGTTTTAGAAGAGTTTCTTCGTTTGTCTCAGAAAACTCTAGCTCATTTAAATTAACCCACTTTACACCTATAGTATCCGCCCATGTAATCAGTGAAAATATCTCCTTTTTCATACCAGGTATTGAGGGTATTTCAACTGCTACATCAATATCAAGGTTAACAGAATCTCTTATAATTCCTGCAATTTTTGTTTTCGATATTTTACCCCACAGGTTAGGCGGGGGATGAAAACGTATCTCATCTAAACCAGCCTCCAGCAAATTTTTTATTTTATCGGCATTAACTGAACCAGAGGTATATAGGTGAATATGAAAATCTGAACCAAAATTATTTTTTAAAAGCTGTATATATTTTTTTGTCCTCCTCCATACAATAAGAGGATCTCCACCGGTAACACCAGCACCTGTTGCATCGATATATTTTGCTTCTTTAATTATTTTATCTATATCATCCTCAT
>CAZOBL010000046.1:0-11397 GCA_964578185.1 uncultured Thermoplasmatales archaeon | reverse complement strand
TCTTTTCCAGTTTTCTTTTTACTTAAAGGACAATAATAACAACTGCTTTTACAAAGACCTGTCACCAGCAGCACCATTTTTGAGCCAGCTGCACACATCCTGCAACCCGGGGACAAATCACCAGTATAAAAGCTATCATTGAGCCATTCTTTGATTTCTTTCATAAAAAAACGTTTTACTCCAAACCTTTCGATGTTATTTTAAAATTAGCTGTTTTACCCTCCGGCTCTGAACGATGTTTGATAATGGTTGCCCTGCGCTTACCTATTCCTTTTTTTTCTAGTTTAAGAATCGTTTTAGAAATATGTTTAATACCCATACCTGAAAATGGTTTAACATCATCATCTTCAACGGAGTATACCTGCCCTGAAATAATTGAATATATATCATTTTTTCTTGCAGCTACTTGAAGATTTGCTATTTGACGATTCAAAGAACGAATTACACATAACTCATTATTTTCCAACTCAAGTCGATAAAACATGTTAAAAGTATCAAAAATTATCATACCTACGTTGTTGATTTTTATCGCGTTTGTCACCATTTTTTCTTGCTCTTTAAAGCAAGTAGGATTAAAAAAGAGAATATTATCTAGAATTTTTTTGAAATCATTTTTTTTGCAAATCTGCTTTAATCTGTCAATGGATACTCCCTCGCTGTCTATGTAAGCCACTTTTTTACCTTGAAGTGCACATTCACGTGAAGCTTGAAGACACAGATTGGTTTTTCCACTGCCTGGTTCACCATAAATTTCAGTGATTGATGCACTTTCAAGACCTCCACCAAGTAGTTCATCCAGGGCTTTACATTTAATTTTTAGTCGTTTCATTATCGCGTTCAAGATATGTCAGTGAAATAAAGAATAAAAAGCTTTTCTTCGCAAAATGTTTATAAACAGCATATCGATAATTATAAGATGTGATGATGGGATGAAAACAAAATTATTAACACTTATTATAACAGTTTTTTTAGTAAGTCTTACTCTATCAGGATGCTTTGAAAATGAAGATGCTAGTTCTAAAAAAAAGATAGCTATTACATCATCAGTTGATGAATTTGGTTTTACACTACAAGAACTTCCTGAGGGTTATTGTTTGACTAGTGACTATTTTACCTCCGATACAGGTGATGAAAAAATTCTGGAAGAGTATCAAGTACAATTCCAAAATAATGAAACAGATACAGATTCTAACTATACATCTATCTCTCTGACAGTTACAAAATATTTAAACACCAAGGAATTAGAAAATAATTTTGATTTTATTATACAATATTACATTGGACTCTCTAAAACCTTTGATTTAAATCTATCAGAGATAGAATTTGATGAAACAAATATAGGTGAAAAATTTGCTTTATATAATGCTTCAAATGATAATGAAACTAAAATGTTTTCAGGTAAACTTTTATGGTTTAGTATAGAAAACGTCCTTGTTTTTATTAGTGTAATGAGCAATGAAGAAAAAATTGATATTTCAACTATTACAAATTATGCCTCTTTGATTAAGAAGAAAATAAACGAGTCATTATAAATACAAATATTTTAATCATTTAGGATAGATTTAATTCCTTTTTTAATATACATGATTTACATAAATCCTTGGATGTTGGAGCACCACATTTTCTGCATTTGTTTAAATCAGCAGGTGGATATTTACCTATTAATTCTTCTTTAATTGCGTCATAACTGTTGAGTATGCTATGCCTTGTACCAGGATGATCATCCTCCAGATTGTTTATAATCTGTTGATATTTTTTTCTATATGCACCAACTGAATATGGACAATTTGAATCAAAAAAATCGATATTTTGCAGTATTGCATACAACGCATTTTCTTTTTCAGGTATTGTTCTAAGTGGCATCATACGAGGTATAAGACCCGGCTGCACTTTTTTATGTGGCCCGAGTCTAGCTAGTTTTTTCATATCACCATTTGTGAAATTCATTAGAATTGACTGCACCATATCATCAAGGTTGTGACCAGTTACTAGTTTATCTGCATTAATTTGTTTTGCAGCATTATTTAAACAAAGTCTTCGAAATACTCCACAGTAGCTACATTCACCTAACTCTTTTTTTATTTTTGAGATTTCATCCATTGTTTTACCGATAACTTGCTTAAAAGTTACAGTAAAATGCTCTACATTGATTTTATCGCAGTATTTTTTAGCATATTTAATGCTTTCATCTCTATAATTTTTAATTCCCTCATCTACAGTTATAGCGATTATTTTTACATTTTTCCTTCTTGAGAAAATCTTATATATCATGTTTAATGCCACGAGACTGTCTTTTCCACCAGATACCGCAACAGCAATTACACAAGGGCCTTTGGTTTTACCTTGCTTTTTTATTTCTTTTTTTACACGTTTCTCAAAATAGAAAATAAAGTGATCTTTACAAAGATGGGTTCCATTGTACCGGATAAAAGTAACTGCGGGTTTTTTACATTTACTGCATGTTTTAACCATAGTATTAACCACAAATTAGGAAAAAATATTGAATTATTTTTTTATCTTACTTAGGTCTATCTCAAAGCCTATTATGGGATGTTCGAGATTAAAATTTATAATAGTTTTTGGATGTAATTCTCCAAAGTATCCTATTTCTTTTCCTTTCAATGCTATACTTGCACATCTACCATCTATAAATGCGGGATGATTAAGATTTTTAATTCCATAATCCACATTTATTTCGCTCATAATAGACTCCGCTAATGCTTTTGACATTGTAAAGTTTGCTTTAGCATCCATTTTTACAAAACATAAATGATAACGATTTTTGAAATTTGAATCCGCAATTATCCCCAATTCAAATATTTGTTGAGGAAGCGGATGATGTCTGTTTTCATTTAGAATTTTTAAAAGAGAGGGTATAAGCTTATTTCTTAAACAAGAAAATTCCTCTCCCAGTGGATTTTTGATTTCTACAACCTGTTTTTTATCAAGACCAAGTTTTTTAAACTCTGTGTCTTCATTTGATATTGTAAAGGTAGTTACTTCGTTGAAACCTAAACCAATTAAAGTTTTTCTTAAACCATCAAAAAAGGATTGCCGAGATAGTTCATTACCAAATGTTAACTCTTTTGGAAGCATGTTTTTAAAATTTGTATATCCATAACCAACTGCAACATCTTCAATTAGGTCTATCTCATGGAGAATATCAGATCTCCAAGAGGGTATAAAAACCTCTATTTTATCTTTACTTTTTTGTTTGGTTTCATAGCCCATTTTGTTCAAACAACGATTTATTTCAGCATATTTCATTTTTGTACCAAGAATCTTGTTTACATATTCACAATTTAGAATCTTTTTAAAAGGCTGTAAGTTTGGTGATATCTCTAAAGCACTATCATCTTCAACTATTGTAGAATAGATCATTCCACCTCGTTCCGCTAGAGCTGTTACAACTATGTTAAGAGCATAATTCACTGCTTTTTTCTCACTACCTGTAACATCAATAAATAAATCTTCTGTAAATGGTGTAACTTCAGTTAACATCCCGTTTATTATCGGTGGATAAGAGAGAACATTATTATTTTTATCAACTATAATAGGATGTTTTTTTTCACCTGAAAGTATATGCGCGTATGCTTTACCTTTTTCATGTCTTTTCAATATTTGACTCATAGTCATAGATTCAACTCTTCCCAAAGGCACGAATTGAACAGTATCAGGGTCTACTGCTTTATAGGTGAAGGGAGGTTGAACAGGTTCATAGTTATGTACACCAATAGCCACTTTTTTCCGATTACGCCCAAGTCCAAGATGTAATTTTTCCTGAAGCTGCATTAAAGAGGATATAAGTTCCTCAGTCATCTCTACATTTTTTACAATTGCAGTTGCAATATAAGGCCTAACTTTTTTTACAGATGAATCAACTCGAAGTTTGATATCTGACTTTTTGATATTGTATTTTTTTAGACCTTGCTCAAAGTCAAAGAAAGTACGAGATGCACGTGCTATTCCTTCTACCGAGGCTAAATCAGGTCGATTTGGAAAAAATTCGATACTTATTTCATTTTTTTCAACTTTGTCTAAATCTGCGCCTATAAGAGGGAGTTTTTCAATTAATTTTTTCTTTGAAATATTGTATCCAAGTATTTTTATGAAATCGTTATAATCAAATGTTACAAGAGGCATATTAAGAATTGGAATATGTTTTTGGTATTTAGGTATTATCTTACATAGAGATATATTATCAAGTTTTCTTGAACGGAAAATATTTATAATGGGCAAAAACATTGTTGCTGTGTTGTTTAACTAAACAAAAACTATAATTTAACTGTTTATTTTAACATCATCAGATATAGGGAGGTCTGATATTTTGGATAATCGCCAAGATGAAATAACAACATTCCATGATTTATGTACAGACCAAAAAAAACTTATGAAAGCCGTAACAGATGCTTCACAAGAGCGTCCTGTTTCAGTTATAATGCCAATGCTTTATCGCGAGATAAATAATGATGCATTAGGGACAATACTTAAGGGTTTAAACAAATGTAAATATTTGAAAGAAGTGATTATCCCTCTCGCAGCGAAAAATGAAAAGGAATTTCGTCATGTTAAGCGTTTTTTTAAGAAACTTGAAATTCCACATCTTGTAATGTGGTGTAACGGCAAAAAGATGAATAATCTTTTAGAGGATTTGAAAGGTGATGAAGTAAATCTTTTAAAATATCATGGTAAAGGTCGTGATGTATGGCTTGCTATGGGTATTGCTAACCTTCGTTCTTATGCATTTGCCCTTCATGATGCCGATGTTCTTCATTATGATGAATCAATTCCTACAAAGCTTTTATATCCCATAGTTGAGACCGATCTTGATTTTAAATTTAACAAAGGATATTATGCACGTGTTAGTTTAGATAAAAAAGTCATGTATGGACGTGTTTTCCGTCTTTTTCTTCATCCGATACTGAGAGCTTTTGTGGATAATATTGGCCGAGAGACAGATTTTACACGTTTCTTGCGTTCTTTTAGATATCCTATATCTGGTGAATTTGCATTAACTAGTGATCTTGCCCGTGATGTAGATATTCCTGGTGATTGGGGTATTGAAATAGGTATTATGGGTGAAATGTATCGTAACATGGCTATCAAAAGAATATGCCAAACGGATCTTGGTTTTTATGACCATAAACATCAGGATGTTGGTGGTAAACATACAGGTCTTACAAAGATGACAGGCGATATTTTTAAAACATTATTACGTGTCTTAATAGAAGAAGATAATATAACAATTTCAAAAGAGGAGTTGACATCTCTTCGAGTTTTATATGTACGTCATGCTCGTGACGCAATACGCAAGTATAGTGCTGATGCTAATTTTAATGGTTTAAAATATGATAGGCATATGGAGGAAAGTATGGTTGAACAATTTAGTCAACAGCTCATGAGTGCAGGAGTAAGCTATATGCGTAAACCTGTAGGTACACGTATGCCTGATTGGTTGAGAGCCATATCTGTTCGTAAAAAAATACGGGAGGAACTCTTGGAGATAGTATTGGAGGAAAACGAGTAAAAACTTTTTTAAAAGGTTTGGTGTTTGATTGATGAAAGTGAGGAGCATCTAAATGAATGAGGGATGGAACAAAGGATTAAATTTGAAACCTGAAATTATTAAGCAATGTAAGGAAATAGAAGATGTTGATATTATAGTTGGTATTCTGGGTAAAGATGTTGAGACAACTATTCTAAATGTTTTAAAGGTTGTAAATGAGGGGTTATATCGATATTTTCCAAATCTTAAAAAAGCAATTGTTGTAACTACTGGTGAGTCAAAGGATAATACTGATGAGGCTGTTAGCCTTTTTCAGCCGTATAGTAGTGTTAACATGATTAAAACTCATGATATAACACAAGGTGGTAAAGGCGCTGGTGTATTTACTATTTTGAAAATTGCTAAAGAGACAAATACTAAATGTGTAATGATGATTGATGGAGATTTACTTAGTATACGTCCAGGTTGGATTGAAACTATGGCTAATCCTATTATTTATGGCCGTGCAGATCTAACTGTCCCGTATTATATTCGTGATAAAAATGATGCGGTTATAACTAATAACCTGGTTTATCCTTTTACCCGTGCTCTTTATGGAATTGATATCCGTCAGCCTATTGCAGGTGAATTTGCTATGTCCAGAAATCTATATAATCTTCTTTTGGACCATCCTTTGTTTCCACCTGGATTTGGTATAGATATATTTATTGTTACAACTGCTGCCGCTGAAGGAATGTATGTTAAAGAAAGTTTGTTTTCTATGAAGATACATGAATCTACAACTCATTATCTTGAACCAGAAAAATTTTTAATACCCATGTTTAGAAGAGTTACCGGTAGCATGTTTAAACTTGCTGCATATTATGAGGATTACTGGAAATCTAAACCACCGACTTGGAAATCAAAATATTTTAGAGAATCTTTCAGCCAAGAACCCATCCCTGTAAACGTAAACCTGGATGACATGAAAAAGTCTTTTGAATCAGAGTTTAACGCAACAAAAAATACAATGTCTAAATTTATACCAGAGAGTTTGATAGAGGATATAGACAAAATAGTTAATGATGGCGCAAATTTTGATAGTGATCTATGGGCCGAAATTGTTTACAACTATGCTGCATCTTATAAACTTACAAAAACTGATGCGGACAGATATTTGTTACTAGATACTTTGAAAACTTTATGGATTGGACGTTTTGTAAGTTACGCAAATGAAGTTAAGGATATGAATATTAATGAAGCTGAAAAAATAATTCAAAAACAAGCTGAAATATTTGAAGAAAAATTTGATTATCTTCTTTCAACATATGAAGAGCCGATAATCCCTACATAAATAAACATTTATTTTGGTGATAAAAAATTGGTTTTTAGAATTCTATGCGCTGCAGATATCCATGGTGCACAATACAGGATGAATCTTATATTAGGAAACATAAGAAAACACAAACCAGATCTTGTAGTTATCTGTGGGGACATAACCCAGCTAGGCCCAGCTAGACTCGCAACATCTCTTCTGGATCAAATACCCACAGACACTTTTGCTCTACCTGGCAATATGGATTCTTCCGATGTAAAAGAAGGTATCGACAACAGTAACGCTATAAATATTGATATGAAAAAAGAAAGAAAGGGAGACTATTCATTCATTGGAATAAACGGTACAGATGAAAATCGGATTACCCGTTTTTTTGAAGAAAACCCTGATTTAGTCGACAAACAAAGTATCCTCATCTCACATGTTCCACCCTACGGCTTTCAGGACAAAATGTTTACAAAAATGCATAAAGGAAGTAAGGAGCTAAGAAAAATTGTTGAAAGATTTCATCCAAAACTAGTTTTGTTTGGACATATCCATGAGGACCCAGGGTTTACCAAAAAAGATGACACAATTTTTGTCAACTGTAGCATTGGGAAAAAAGGTAGCGGCGCTTTAATTGATATTGATAAAGACAACGTTAATGTTGAAATGTTAGATTAAGGACAATATTTTTTAACATAATGCCAATAACTGGTTTATCATCTGTACTCTAAAATTTGATAATTATGATAACTAATGACCTAAAGAGATTCATAAAAAACAATCATGACCCAATTGCTCTTGTTCTTGGCTGCTATATAACAGGTTTAGGAACGATAAGAGAACTTGGTCGAAAAGGTATACCAGTTATTGGCTTAGATGACTCAAAAAATCAAATTGGTTTTTATTCAAGATACTGCAAAGCAGTTAACACACCAAAACCATTTTCAGAGGAAAATAAATACATAGACTTATTAAAAAATATAGGAGATTTACTTAATTGCAAAGGTGTTTTGATTCCATCATCAGACATAGAAGCCCTAGCAATTTTAAAACATAGAAACGAGTTAGAAAAATATTATAATTTTATAATGTCAGATCTATCGACATCTGAAAAATTTATAAATAAATCTATATTCTATAAAACACTCCAGAGATTGGATATAAAACATCCAAAAACATACTATGTAAAAGATGAGATAGAATTATTAGAAATAAGTAAAAATATCAAATATCCTTGTATAATCAAACCTGCTCTATCTTATTATTTTAGACTTGATTTTAATACAAAACTTTTTCCAGTGAAGTCAAAAAACGAACTATTATCAAAATGGAAAAAAATTAAGTTGAAAAACCATGAAGTTTTTATACAGGAGATTATACCAGGTGAAGTAAATAATATGTTTGGTCTAAATGCATATTACAAAAAAAATAGTAATTCATCTAATAATTTTTTTATGTATCAAAGAATTAGGGAATGGCCACATGAATTTGGAAATGGTTCTTTGATAAAAAGAGTACATATCCCCGAGTTAGTAGAAGTAATAAACAGATTAGTCAAAAATATAGGATATTATGGTCTTATAGATGCAGAGTTCAAAAGAGATTGTAGAGATGGATCTTACAAATTGATTGAGATAAATGCCAGATCTTGGATGCAAAATAGTTTTCCTGGCGCATATGGTTTTAAAATATCTTACTGGGCTTATATGGATGCAATAGGAAAACATGTAGAATATAAAAAAGAAGATATTTGTAAAAATGATTTGAATTGGGTTTTATTATTTGATGATATCCGTTCTGCTTTATGCCATATTAAAAAAAATGAGCTAAGTTTCAGACAATGGCTTTTATCGTATTACAAATGCAAAAAGATTCATGCTTATTTTGATATTAAAGATCCTTTACCATTAATGTATTCAGCCACAAAAGATCTATTTAGTTTAGAGTTTCTTAATGTTTTTAAAAAGGAAAATATTTCTAAAGTCAATTAAGGTTTTTATTTTGTTTTTCAAAGAAGTAAAAATGCTTATTTGGTACCTTATTAAAATTATAACCTTTTTTTGTTAAGATTTTTTTTGCTAATTTAACTCTTTTTTTTATTTCTTTTTGTGATATTTTTGGTTCGATCTTTTCAGCTTCTGTACCACTTTTAAGTGAATATGGATAAATATATCCTGAAGAAAATCCTATATTTTTTATGAGATTTATAGTATCGATGAATTCTTCTTTTGTCTCACTTGGAAAGCCAACTATTAAACGTGTATCTACAATTAAAGGCGGATATGATTTTTTAAAGGAATCTATAATCTTTTTTAATTGTTCAACATTTGGATAACGGTTCATTAATTTTAATATACGGGTGTTTCCTGATTGAATTGGAATGTCTACTCTAGATATTTTTCCTTTTTTAAAAATATCATTTAATCTTTCATTATATTTTACAATCCATCTCGGTGAAAGATCTAGTATAGATATTTCATATTTTCCATCTATAGATATTAATCTCTCCAATAATTCTGCAAAGCTGCTATTTATATCGATTCCATATGCCCCTACATCATCAGCGTTTATCACAAATTCTTTATAACCATGCTTTAAACCTTTCTTAAATTCATTTACACAGACATTTAAGGATTTACTTTTTACAGGACCTATAGCATTTTTAATCCCACAATAAGCACAATTACTATTACAACCCCAAGAGACACGTATAATAAATAACTGGTTCCTTCTAATGGACCATCTATAAAATCTTGAATCTTTCCCATAAATATTTTTAATTATGTGTGATTTAAATCTTCTATAAAATTTTTCTATAGTGTGTGAGTTGCTTAGAATATTTTTTAGATAAGTCCTTGGACTTGAATTCATCGTAAATTGTTTAGTTTTATTAGCATCATCTAACTGGTTAAACTGTATTTTTTCACCAGGTAAAATACTCTGTATATTATCAATATCCTTTGTACATAGCGTTCGGCCGTTAAATATTTCTCTTAACTCTTTTTGATTTATACCGGGCAGACATCCACCCACAATTAACTCAGCATTATATTTTTTCTTAAATTCTTTTATTTTAGCAAGAGAAAAATTGGTAGAAGAATCAAGTGAAGCACAAGTAATAAAAAGAATGATGTCAGCATCTGAAGGATTGTTAACAACGGTGTAATCATTTTCAACAAGATATTCGTAGATTTTTTGTGAATCTAAAGACCTTCGTATACAATAGGACTCATTGTAAAAAAGATATATCTTTTTCATTTGCATTATTATCCTTTTTTTTCATGTTTTTTCATATTGTAATAATTAATTATTCCATAAATAAATTAATCATTATTCATTTTAGCACTTGAAATTTTAGATTCTATTACTTTATATTTTCTGCCTGTTCTTTTAATTTCATCGACAAACTCGATTTCTAAATTAATATCTTTACCTAAAAAGAATTTAAAAACATCATTAATCTTAGACGTTGAACCTATGCTATATTTGTCATTTCTTACAATTTTTATCTTTAATTGATCCTTAGAATACTGAATTATTTTTAGAAAATCTATACCCTCAACTTCATCTGTGATAGAAATCTTAATTTTATATGGTGAAACCATATTACCCTCTTGATCTATTAAAAAATCCATAAGTTTACCTTCAAAAATTTTCATAAGTGGAAGACCTCTCCCACAAGAACAAAAACTATCTGAAGGAACTCCAATATCACCTATGTCATATCTTATAATAGGCATCGCATAATTATACAAACCAGTGAAAACAATTCTACCTCTCTCACCAGCTGAAACTTCTTCATTATCACTAATAAATTGCATGATTAAACTATCAATATCAATGTGATAACCTTCATGAGCAGGACATTCCCAAGCAGTTCTCCTAAGCTCATAACAACCATACAAATCAGACAACTCTACATTAAACACTTTATTTATATATCCTCTAGCAGAATCATCTAAAAAATCTCCATTGGTAGTAACAATCTCTGGATTTATACCTCGAACATCATTTTTCTCAATATATTTTGCTAATAGATACAAATCCATAGAAAGACAATCAAGAAAACGAGGATTAAAATCCTTCAGTAAAGAAATTTTTTTCTCTATAGAGTCAAATATTGATATATAATATGGTGATAAAAAACCAAGTTTTTGACATAGAAAAAAATACTTAGATTTTTCACGAATATAATCATCTGGACCCACTACACACCATCTATCAAAAAACTTTAATCCATTCCCAAGATAGGATCGTAAAATTATCGACTTAGCGAAATCATCAGCTTTCTTATCATATGCTATTTTTGTGGGAAAACCTGTCGAGCCACTGGTACGCCATATTTTACATTTTTGTAAATTAATATCTTTTGATACAATACCATCAGGATAGTTACTACGAAGTGTTTTTTTTGAAATAGTGGGTATCTTATTTAAATCATCCAAATTTTTAATATCCTCAGGGTATAAATTATTTTTTTTGAAAATATTATGATATAAAGGCACCTTTAGATATGCATATTTTATAATCTTTCTGAGTTTTTTTTCCTGAATTTTTTTTAATTCCCCTAAGGTTTTCCATTGATTCCTAT
>CAZOBL010000045.1:0-15610 GCA_964578185.1 uncultured Thermoplasmatales archaeon | reverse complement strand
TAATGAAATTTTAGATGCGAATAATGAGTCAATGGCTATAGTTCTACCTATCGCATTTATATTGGTTATTGTCATTTTAGTGATAATCTATCGAAGCTTTTCAGATTTATTGTTTAGTCTTTTGGCACTTGTTTTCTCAATTATTTGGGTTTATGGTTTTGGCTCGGCTATGGGATATACATTTAACCCTATGACAACAGCAGTTCCTGTTTTAATTGTAGGTCTAGGGATCGACTATGGAATTCATATAACTATGAGGTATCGTGAGGAAATTAAAAATAAAGTAGAAATTAATAAATCAGTTGTCATAACTATTGCATCAGTTGGTGTTGCACTTCTTCTAGCTACGTTTACCACTGTTGTTGCTTTTCTTTCAAATATTGCGTCTCCTATGAAAATACTTGGAGAGTTTGGAGTTTTATGTGCTATAGGAATAATTGGTAGTTTTGTTAATATGACAACTTTTGTACCTGCATGTCAACAGGTGAGAGATCAAAGAAGGTTAAAGAATGGTAAACTTTCCAAAAACAAAAATAATAACTCAAAAAGTGAAAAAATAAAAAAAACTGGTGCAACAGCTATAAACAAAGCCATAACTATTGGTGCAAAAGCAGGAAATAGATATCCACTAATAATATTGCTAGTTGTAATCATAATAACATCTGGATCAGGTGTACTCGCAACTCAACTAAATACAGAATTTGATTTTGAAGATTTTTTACCTGATGATTTAGAGATTTCAAAAGACTTGGATTTCATGTTAAATGAATTTGATATACAAATGAACGGAGGGGAAAAAGTAAACATACTTATAAAATCAGACATATCAAAACCAGAGATATTAACTGCTATTGCATCTATACATAACAATTTCAAAGACGACACACATGTTGTAAAGCACGGCGATACTGCAGATGCAGACTCCATCTATTCTTTGATGTTTGACTGGATTAACGACACATCACAGTTTGGTCAAGATAACTATAATGCTTCTTTTGCACAGCTCTATAATCAATTTATGACACCTCAGGGTATCCCAAAAGAAAACACAACAGAAGAAAATATTAGTACTTTGTATAACTGGCTTTATTCAAACCCAACATCTGCAAAAAGCATAGCAAATGTTTTACATATCAACACAAAGGGAGAATACGACGGTGCGGTTATAAGACTCTCTGTAGATGCTGATGCAAATAATGAAGAAGAAGTTGAAAGACTACACAATAGTCTTAAAGAAGATATAGAACCTTTAAAAATACATACTGATGAAGTATACATTACAGACGGCCCTATTCTTACAAAGACTACAATGGATCTATTAAATGAAAGTCAGATACGCTCGCTTATAATTACTATTGTCATCTCATTTATTCTACTTTCAGCTATTTTCTGGATTAAATGGAAATCACTTGTTTTGGGTGCAATAACAATGACACCAGTTGTCTTCTGTGTAGCATGGACCCTTGGAACCATGTATCTGGTAGATATCCCCTTAAACATGATGACTATAACAATCGCGTCACTTACAATTGGGCTGGGTATAACCTATGGCATTCATCTAACACACAGGTTTTTAGAGGATTTAGAAAACAGTGATCCTAAAAACAATGATTCATTTATAGAGGATGCAGGTATGAAAACACTATCACATACCGGTTCTGCATTGTTTGGGGCTGCAGCAACAACAATAGCAGGTTTTGGTTTGTTGGTTTTTACATTGATGCCACCTCTTAAACAATTTGGTGCAATTACTGCCCTTACGATTCTCTACAGTTTTCTCGCATCAGTATTTGTCCTGCCGACATTTTTAATCATATGGGCAAAAAAAAGATACAAAAAAACTTATTAATATCTAGAACACCTACCAGACGTCAAAGATGATAAAAATAAATGAAATCTTCTACTCAATACAAGGCGAAGGGAAATGGAGTGGAAAACCTTGTATATTTATAAGAACAACAGGATGCAATCTAAGATGTAGCTACTGCGATACAAAATATGCATATGAAAAGGGAACTAACAAAACAATACAAGAGATAATTAAAGAAATCGAAAAATACAATTGTAAAAAAATATGTCTCACCGGCGGGGAACCGCTACAGCAAAAAAACACAAAAAAACTCATAGAAAGACTTCTAGAAAAAAAATATCAGATATGTCTTGAAACAAATGGCAGTAAAGACATATACCACTTACCAAAAAACAAAAATCTCATGATCTCACTAGACATAAAATGCCCATCTAGCAACATGCATAAAAAAATGAATTTTAAAAACATAAAATATCTACAAAAAAAAGATCAAATAAAATTTGTTGTTAAAAACAAAAAAGATTATAACTACACAAAAAAAACCATAAAAAAGTATTATACACCCTGTTCTATTTATCTTCAGCCAGAATACAACAGCAACACGAGAGATTTAATTAAGTGGGTTTTAGATGATGATTTAGATATCACAATAAGCCTGCAAATTCATAAAATTATATGGGGAGAGAACCATAGAAAAGTATAGTATAAAAATATTATATTTATTAACACAAAATATTTACATAATAACTGTATTCTGAGTTCAATAAATCTTTACACAAATCAACTTTAATTTGTTTAAAAGAAAAAGAATTGAGATTAGGAAAAAAATATTTAAATTTGAGGTGAAAAGTTAAAATGCAACCTGGATCAAATATGGCATATGATAGAGCAATAACAGTATTTTCTCCAGATGGGAGACTATTTCAAGTAGAATATGCACGTGAAGCTGTAAAAAGAGGAACAACTACTGTAGGTATAAAATATAAAACCGGTGTAGTGTTAATAGTTGATAAAAGAATATCATCAAAACTTATTGAACCTGGTTCAATTGAGAAAATATTTGAAATTGATGACCACATTGGATGCGCTACATCAGGACTTGTTGCTGATGCAAGAGCTCTTATCGATAGAGCTCGTGTGGATGCACAAATAAATGAAATTACATATAATGAAAAGATACAAGTTAGAACACTTGTAAAACGTATTTGTGATTTTAAACAAAAATATACACAATATGGGGGCGTAAGACCTTTTGGTACTGCGTTACTGGTAGCTGGTGTTGATGAAAGCGGGCCAAGATTGTTTTCAACCGATCCATCTGGTGCCTTAATGGAGTATAAGGCAAGTAGTGAAGGTGCTGGAAGAAGTGGTGCTATGAGTTATTTTGAAAAAAATTATGCTGCAGATCTTAGTATGGATGATGGTATCGCACTCGGAATCAAAGCTCTGCATAAAGGAACCGATGGAAAACTAAATCCTGATGCAACAGAGATCGGTGTTGTAGATAAGGAATTTAAATTTAATATTCTCTCCCAGAGTAAAACTAAAGATTATGTAGGTAAAGCAATCGGAGGAAATTAAGATTGGTAAGTCTGGATGATGCTGTTATCGCTCGTTTGAAAAGAAATGATCAGCATTTTGAGATTTTAGTTGATCCGTATGCAGCGGCTGATTTAATCGATGGTAAAGAAAACGTGAATATTTTAAAAAATTTAGCAATAGATGCGATTTTTAAGGACGCAAAAAAAGGTACTCATGCATCTGATGAAAGTCTGCAAGAAATATTTAATACGATTGATTTAGAAGAAATTGCAAGAGAAATTGTTTTAAAAGGTGATATTCAACTAACAACTGAGCAACGTCATAAAATGCAGAAGAATAAGAAAAAAAGAATTATTGAAAATATTTCCAGAAATGCAATGGATCCTAAGACAAAATCACCTCATCCACCTAGCCGGATTGAAAGAGCTATGGAGGAGGCAGGAGTACATGTAGATCCATTTAAACCAGTACGAGAACAAGTGAAACAGATTATTGAAGCGATCCGCCCGATTATACCAATTTCTATGGATCATGTTAGAATCTCTGTTAAGATCCCTCCAGAATATACGGGTCGTGCCTATGGTACTATCAGAGGTTTTGGTAATCTGGAACGTGAAGATTGGCAATCAGATGGATCTTGGATAGGTATCCTTAAAATTCCTGCAGGAATGCAAACTGATCTGTATGAAAAACTAAATGATATAACAAAAGGTAATGTTTCAACCAAAATTTTAAAATAAGAGTAACAGTTTGTGTTCAGTTCCATTGTTTTAGTATTAACAGGAGTAAAAAAGATTTATGTCTAAAGATAAACGCGATATCGTGATACCAAGTCAGTTTTTAGGTGACTTGAAAGAATTTAAAGCTGGATCTGGTACATTTATAGAAAAAGGTAAGATTTTTTCTGAAATGCTTGGGGTTTTAAACAAGAATGGAAAATACTTAAATGTTGTACCATTAAAAGGAAGATACAACCCTCAAGTAAAAGATTTTGTTATAGGTGTTGTAGAGGAACCTTTATCTTCAAGTTGGCTTGTTGATATAAAAGGGCCTTATCCGGCATTGTTACATGTAAATGAAGTCCCTTGGAACGTGGATTTCAATGAAACCGAAAAATATTTAAACAAAGGCGATTGCATTATGGCGAAAGTCTCCGAAGTGAATTCAGAGAAAAAAGTTCAAATTACTATGGATGATCGTAATCTTTTTAAAATAAAGAACGGTCATTTAATCGAGGTTCAACCTTCAAAGGTTCCACGAATCATCGGTAAAAAGGGCTCAATGATAGCTCTTCTAAAAAAATATACTCGTTGCCGAATCAAAGTTGGGCAAAACGGCCGTATATGGATTGATGGTGACGAGGAAAATGTTGCAAAAGTTACTCGTATGATAAGAAAAATCGAAAAAGAATCCTTGTCATATGGTTTAACAGATAAAATTGAGGAATTATTAAAGAAAGAAAATGAAAAGGACGTGCATTAAAATATGAAGTCAGATATGAAATTAATTAATGACGATGGTACAAGAATTGACGGTAGAAAACCTAACGAGCTCAGAGAGATAAAAATTCAGACAGGTGTTCTACATAGAGCTGAGGGGTCATGCTATCTTGAATGGGGTGGCAACAAGGTTGTCGCTGCGGTATATGGCCCTCGTGAGGCTATTCCACGTCATACTCAAAATCCTACAAAGGCTATAATAAACGCTCGTTATAATATGGCCGCATTTAGTGTTGATGATAGAAAAAGACCCGGTCCGGATAGAAGAAGCCGGGAGATTTCCAAAGTTACATCTGAAGCTTTTGAAAAAGTTGTTTTAACTGAACAATTCCCTAGAGCTGCAATTGATGTAAACATAGAAATTCTTGAGGCAGAGGCAGGTACTCGTTGTGCAGGGCTCACCGCGGGAGCAGTAGCTATGGTTGATGCGGGTATTCCAATGACTGATTTACCTGTCGCTTGTGCTGCAGGTAAAATAGCAGATACAGTGGTTTTAGATCTTCAAAAAGAAGAGGATAACTTTGGTCAAGCAGATTTACCTATTGCTATTTCACCTCGAACTGGCGAGATTCTTCTATTGCAGATGGATGGCCATCTTACACCTAAAGAGTTTGATGAAGCATTAAACATGGCTATTGAAGGATGCAAGAAAGTGTCAGAGATACAAAAAAAGGCGTTAGTAGAAAAATATTCAAAGGAGGTATGATTAATTATGACAATTACTTCTTCTTTAAAGAAAGAGTATCTAGCAAAACTTGCCCAGAAGGGTAAAAGACTTGATGGACGTGGTTTAAATGAATATCGCGATATAGAGCTTGAAACAAATGTTATCTCTCGTGCTGAAGGATCAGCTCGCGTAAAAATGGGTAACACCCAAGTAATAGTTGGGGCTAAGCTTGATGTTGGTGAACCATATCCTGATACACCCGATGAAGGTGTTATGACCACTGCCGCTGAACTTATACCTATGGCATCACCTGATTTTGAATCAGGTCCACCTCGTGAGGATGCAATTGAGCTTGCTCGTGTTGTCGATCGTGGGATTCGTGAATCAAAAGTTATCGAGCTTGAGAAACTCTGCATTGAGGAAGGTGAAAAGATATGGATTATTTTTATTGATATCCATGTGATAGATTATGATGGTAACTTGTTTGATGCAGCATCTCTTGCAGCTCTTGCAGCATTGCTAACTACTAATGTTCCAGCAAAGCGTTTTGAACTTGGTGATGATTTCCCACTTCCAATGAGAGAGCCCCCGGTATCTTGTACAGCAGCTAAATATAATGGAATCATTGTTATGGATCCATCACTTGATGAGGAAGAAATAGCCGAAGCACGACTAACTGTTGCAACTGATGATAACGGCGATATACGTGCTATGCAGAAAGGTTTAAATGGTAGTTTTACAGTTGATGAGATAAAAAAAGTTATTAAATACTCAACAGATAACGGCAAAAAAATAAGACAGTTATTATATAAAACGATAGGTCGATAAATATGGCAAAAAGAACAAAAAAAGTAGGTCCATCAGGGAGATACAGTAATAGATATGGTGTTAGATCAAGAACTAGGATACGCAATGTCGAAATTCATCAAAGATCAAAACATATCTGCCCAAGTTGTGGGCATCAAAGGGTTAAACGTGTAAGTACAGGTATATGGCTTTGTGGTAAATGTAATACAAAATTTGCTGGAGGGGCATATCTTCCTAAAACTGAGGCGGGACAAAACGTTAAAAAAATGCTTCGCGGAGAAATCGAAGTTCCAAATATATCTGAAGAAATAGAAGAAGAAATTGAAGAAGAATAAGAGGTTTGATGTTAATATGGCAGGTTATAAATGTGGACTATGTAAAAAAAGTGTAAAATTTGATGTAAAAAACATAGGTATGCAATGTCCATATTGTGGAAGTAAAATATTTTACAAAGAAAGACCCACTGTTGCAAAACGTATTAAATCAAAATAAACATTATCTTTTTTTAATTATGAAACGTGCAGATTTTTCAATTGTTTTTGATTCAGAAAAAGAAGCAAAAATTATCGTAGATTCTGTATATCCTGAGATAAAACATAAAATTCCCAAGACACAGATTAATACAAGATTGGATGGGAAAAAACTTAGTTTAACTATTGAAGCAAAAGATATAAGTTCACTTCGCGCAGCATGTAACTCTTATCTGCGTTGGATTAACACAGCATATAACGTTGAGCAAAAAATAAAAAAAATTATTTGATTTTTATAGTCTCTTTTCTACCAGGCCCGATTGATACTATTTTTATTGGTATTCCCAAGAATTCTTCTATGAATTTTAAATATTTTTGAGCGTTTTCTGGCAGATTAGATACTTCTTTAACATTAGATTTTATCGCTTTCCAACCCATAAACTCTTCATATACTGGTTTACAATCTTTGACTTGCTCTATAGATGCAGGGAAAAAATCGATTAACTGTTTTTTAAACTTATACTTTGTACAAATCTTTATTTTTTCTAATCCATTTAGTACATCAAGTTTTGTAATAGCTAACTGAGTTACTCCAGAAAGAGTACAGGAATGTTTTACAACCACTAAATCAAGCCATCCACAACGACGTGGTCTACTTGTTGTAGTTCCAAATTCATGCCCCTTTTCTTGTAGATGTTTTCCATTTTCATCAAATAGCTCTGTAGGCATAGGGCCTTCACCCACACGAGTAGTATATGCTTTTACGATCCCTGTAATATTGTCTAAGACTTTGGGGCCTACACCGGACCCTATACAAATCGCACCCGCTATTGTATGAGAAGAAGTTGTATATGGATAGGTACCAAAATCAACATCAAGCATTGTTCCTTGTGCACCTTCAAACAAAACATTTTTATTTTGTTTTATAGCATCATTTATTTCAATATGAGTAGGTTTAACGTATTTTTTGAGTTTTTTCCCGTAGTTATTATATTTCTCAACAATTTTATTTAAATCTAATTTTTCATCAACACCATAAACATCGTAGATTTTTTGTTTTATTGGGATTACTGTTTCAAGTTTTTTTAAAAGGATTTTTTTATCTGTTAGATCTATCATGCGTATTCCATTTCGAGCTATTTTGTCACTATAACATGGCCCTATTCCTCTTTTAGTTGTCCCAATCTTTTTATCTTTCAAGAATTTTTCTTCAGCCCCATCTAGTTTTTTATGGTAAGGCATGATAATGTTTGTTCTATCACTTATCATAAGTCTTGGTTTTATTCCTCTACTTGTAAGCTCATTGATTTCTTTTACCAATATCTCAGGGTCTAATACAACCCCATTTCCAATAACACCCGTTTTACCTTGAATAACCCCTGAGGGAGTTACATGGAGTTTGTAAACCTCTTCACCGACTTTTATTGTGTGACCAGCGTTGTTTCCACCTTGAAAACGAACAACATATTCCGCATTATTAGAAAAATAGTCAACGATTTTTCCTTTTCCTTCATCACCCCATTGGGTTCCAATAACTAAATTTACACTCATTAAATATTCACTAAAACTGGCAAATAGAAAACAAGTAAATAAAAGTGATGACAAAAAGATGTTCTATTTTAACGAAGGTTTTATAAATAAAAACCCCTACGGAGTTTAATACAATTATGGAAGAAAACTGGAATCCATTTGGAAAAAATGCACAAGAAACTGAGCTTGACATAGATTTATTAAAAAACGAAGTAGGACTCTATTTTCCATTTTATGATTTTAGATACAACAAGAAAACAGCTCTTTTTTTCTGTAGAATCGATAAAGATTTACTTGAAGGAAAATTTGATCAGCTAAGAATTTCACTATCAAAAAAAGGATATATACCAATACTTCGTAATCAGCATGGAGAAGATGTAATATACGTACTCAAAAAACCTAAACGTAAGCAAAGACCAGTATGGATAAACTATGCTTTAATCGCTGCGACTGTTATAACTACAGTAATTACAGGTTCGATATTATATATTGGCGAAACAGATATTTGGAATAAAGATTTTAATGCTCTAATGCCAAACATCACTGAAATTTTTCTACCTGAAAACCTTTTTTACGGGGCACTACTTTTTTCATTACCTCTTCTAAGCATATTGATAATCCATGAGATGGGGCATTATTTCGTTTCAAAAAAACATGGAATATCTACATCACTGCCCTTTTTCCTACCTGTACCACCAATACTTCCAAGTTTCAACATCGGTACATTTGGAGCTCTTATCTCAAGTCATGAACCCATGCCCGATAAGAAAGCTTTATTTGATGTAGGAATTGCTGGACCTATCGCAGGTTTCATAATAGCATTACCAGTAACAGCTCTGGGTCTATTAACAGCAGATATTGTGCCAGTAGCAAAGAATATTCCTGAAAGTGAGACAATCTATGGTAGCTCAATTTTAATTGATATATTTTCAAGGTTGCTACTTGACATTCCTTCAGGTTATACCATTGATATGAATCCAATTTTGTTTGCAGGATGGGTTGGTCTTTTAATAACTGCAATAAATCTATTACCTGCAGGACAGTTAGACGGAGGGCACATATTTAGGTCAGTTCTAGGAGAAAAACAAAAATATGCCGGCTGGATCGCGATATTTATAATGATATTTACAGGCTGGTGGTTTTTTGCATTTGTAATACTATTTGCAATGGGCATGATACATCCACCACCACTCAATGATGATACATCTCTTGATTTAAAAAGAAAAATACTTTTTTTTGTAGCAATAGCAATACTAGTCCTTTGTTACATACCCTACCCAATTAGATAAAAACAGTAAATTCTTTTATATCGTAATTATTTAATACATGCAAACAAATCACATTTATGGCAATAAAAAAATAAGTATGTGGAGAGAATAAGAGAATTATGAAAACATATCTTACAATCATGTTTCACAGTGATGGAAGTAAACCCTCAGAAGTTAAAAATCAATTAATGAACATGGGTTTTAAAGCAACAAAAGGCAACTATGATTTTGTCTATGAATGGGATGATGAAGAGGTATCAGTAGATGAACTTGTATGGTTTGCTGATAGAGTACATACAGCACTAAAAGACCACAAAATCTATTTCAACATTGAAACAGTATAAAAAGAAAAAAAATTATTTTTTATCTGATTTAATTTTCTTTAGAATTTTACTAAAAACACCCATTAATGTATGATATTCCCATTTAGATATTATAGCTCTACCAGTTATACGTCTAAACATCACACGTGTTTTATCTTTTTTATGATCTGCATAATCAACTTTGTCTAAAACTTTAGAAAAATAACTATGTAGTTTTTCTTTTTCAAAACCAGATGCAATTTTTTTTTCACGTGGTTTAAAATCTTTTGACTCAAAAATATTGTATAACACAAGATTTACTGCATGTGAGAGATTTAAAGAAGGATATTTATCACTAGTTGGAACTCTAAGCATTATATCACATAAAGCAATTTCATCATTGTAAAGACCATAATCTTCTCTTCCAAAAACCAAGCCAATTTTTCCTTTGATATCATATATGCTTTTGGAAAAATCTTTAAGATATATTGGATTCCGCAGATGTTTTTTATCAGATTCAGTATCAATTGATGAAGTAGCTACTAAATAATCTAAATTCTTAATACTTGTTTTAAAATTTTTATATATTGTTGACTCATCTAAGATATATGATGCATGTTTAGCTCTAGCGTAACATTCATCGTCAAGTTTACAAGGATTTATCAAGTAAAGATTTTTAAAATTAAAATTAGCCATAGAGCGAGCGACAGCACCTATATTTCCAGGATACTTTGGTTCAACAAGAACAACAAAGAATTGTGTTATAGCTTAAAACCCCCATTAAAACAAAAATGTAAAATTAAAAAAACGAGAAAAAGGAAATATTTAATCATTTTATTTTTAGCTGTTTTTCTTTATCTTTTAACATTTTGTGATATTTACTTGGTAGATGACGTACAACGTTTTTTACTTCAGAATGTTTTTTTAGAAACTCTGATCTTTTATTGGTTTTAAGTTCTTCAAGTACAAACTTACGGTTTTTTATAAAAGAATACAGGTAATAAATACCAGTTCCTAAAGATATGAAACCGACGACTAAAACATAGAAATTCCAATCACCTAGATTATTGATGAAATTTATTTTTTTAGCGGTATCATTTAACCCGTACCATAGACCTCCAATAGAGACTAGAATAATTCCAATTATTGTAAATATTATACTAAAAAAAACTACAAAATCTCTTAAAAAATCTGTAATTTTACTACCCATATTTTTTCACATCCATAAATTTTTTTTTAATATGTTTTTGCATATCTCATCCAGGTTATACTTTTTTTACCACATACCGGACAAGGGTTTAAACATTTTTCGTCATCGATGGGTTCACCTAACGTGTTGCCTTCTAAAATATTTTCTATTTCAAGTGCACAATCTTCTCTACCACACCATGGAAGCTCAATTATTCCTTTAAGCTTTTCCGCTTCTTCAACAGTGTTTACTCGATGAATGTTTTCATCTAATAATTTTTTTGCTTTATCATATAAAGATTTTGAGATACCTTTAAAGGTTTTATTCACTTCTTCTAGTGAGTCTTTTGTTGGAGTAGGTTTTTTCGCACCATTGTCTCTTCTTACAAGCATAATACTATTTTTTTCAACATCTCTTGGGCCGATTTCAATACGAATAGGTATTCCTTTTAATTCCCAATCATAAAACTTGTTACCTGGTGTTATATCTCTTTTATCGTAATGTACTCGAATACCTTCATTTTTTAACTCTTCATACAATTTTTCACATGCCTCAGTTACAGGTTTTTCTTTTCCTTTGAATATTATAGGTATAATAACCACCTGTATTGGAGCTACAGCAGGTGGCATAACTAATCCTTTATTATCCCCATGAATACCTATAAGGGCACCTAGTATTCTCTCACTCATACCATAAGTTGTCTGATGGCAAAACTTGTGTTCACCGTTTTCTTGTTCATATTTTATATCATATGGTTTTGCAAAATTATCTTTATATTGATGAATTGAACCCATCTGCAAAGTCTTCAAAGAAGGCATTAAAACATCGATACTAATTGTATAAAAGGCTCCAGCGAATTTATCCCACTCGGGTCTTTTACAAAATATAAAAGGTAGGGATAATTTATCAAAAAGTTTCTTAGCGATTTCTTTATCTTCCTTTATTTGTTTTTCAGCATCTTCAAAATCTTTATGACATGTATGTGCTTCAAAAAAATGTATTTCACGTACCCGAATGAATGCACGTGTCTGCTTTGTTTCATATCTAAAGGTATTTACAATTTGATAGGTTTTAAGTGGAAGATCTGTATGAGAACGTATCCACAATGAAAACATAGGATACATAGCTGTTTCAGAAGTTGGACGTAAAAGCCATTTTTCCTCAAGTTTGTTAAGACCTGCATGGGTTATCCAATAAACTTCACTTCCAAAACCTTCAATATGATCTTCCTCTTTTTTAAAACTTGACTCAGGAATCAAAAGAGGAAAACAAACTTCTTGATGATCGGTATCATCCATCTGCTGGCGGGTTAAAAAATCGACATGACTCATAAGTTTCCAGCCATAAGGCCGCCATACATTCATACCTTTAATCGGATAGCGTTTATCACATAAATCTGAAAGTTCAACTATTTCATTGTACCATTCATTGAAATCTTCATCTTTTTTATATCTAGTTTCTGGCATTTTTATTTTCAACTCTTCAGATTAATAAGCTCAATATAAAAGAAAGAGTACACTTAAATATGACGGTTTTAAAAAAAAAAATTTCTTGTTAAAATTATTTAGACTCCGCGTCCTTCTTTGGCTTTAACACGTAATTC
Source organism: uncultured Thermoplasmatales archaeon (assembly GCA_964578185.1). Taxonomy (GTDB): domain Archaea; phylum Thermoplasmatota; class E2; order DHVEG-1; family DHVEG-1; genus JAZKSG01. Next base: position 2,923 of record CAZOBL010000045.1, on the reverse strand, counting down.
TTTGGATCTGCATCTACGGCATCTTTGAGCACCTGTTGCGTTCAATGCGCCACATTTCATGCAGACTTTTTTGTTCAATAGACGTTTTTCTGCTTCTGGAAATCTTGCCATAATAATAACCCTTTTAATAGTATTTTGTATTGTATCGGAATAAGCATATATTATATAAACATAATCCCTACTGTAAAAAAACCTTTTTAAAAATTATGGAAATATACTTAATGTAGTATTTGTATCATGAGTCTGGTGAGAATTTAGGTGAAGGGGAAAACAAAATGTCCCAGTTGCCATAGCACATTTACAGTCGATATTGCAAATGATGGAAAAAGACACGAAATAACATGTCCTGAGTGTGAAACAAAATTTACAGTTAAACCAAAACCAAAAAGTGAGAAAACTGAGGATGGTTGCTACTGGGAAGAACATGGCGAACCAAGAAAGACTGTTCTCTCATCGATCAAACCCAGGACAGATAAACCTCAGATAATTTTCATTATTCTTATATGTGTTTTTGCAATAGGTCTCACAACAGCCATCTTTTCTGAAACATTTATTGAATCTTCAATGGATGCAGCTTCAGCTGTTGGTCTCACAGGAAGTGTTGAGGTAAAAGTTACAAACGAAACCAACTCACCAATTAGAGATGTATCAGTAAGTATTCTAAACAAAAATGCTTTAACAGATCAAAAAGGACGTTGCAAATTTAACAACATTGAACCAGGACTTCATGAGATTATTATAAGTAAAAACAATTATGAGAAAATTAAAAAAGAAATACTTGTAAACCCATTTTCAACATCCTCCCAGGATATAGATATGAACATCGGTTCAGGGACTAAAGAGGAAAGATTTAGAACTGAGGCTTGTTCAATTATAATAATTATATTTTCTATTTTTGCACTACTTGCGGCTATTGTAACATATAAAAGATGTCATCTGGACGTTGCAATTGTAGGTTCGTTAATTGGAATTCTAACCATTGGTTTTTTCATGGTAGGATCGATACTAAGCATAATAGCCCTAGTTTTGATACTCATGTCAAGAGATGAATTTGAAAATGGAAAAAAGGGAAAAATTTTCTAAAATTATCCTAGTTTTTTTTATAATAAGCTTTATATGGGTACTTTTTCAATTTATTTCACCAGTAATGCTTTCTACAGGCAGTGTTAAAGATTTAACTGGTTTAACAGTTGTAGAAAACAATGAAAAACAAATAAGTGAAATGGAGGCTCCTTGGGGATCAATTTATTCTGCAGGAGATATTTTGTGTCATCAAAAAGCAAGTCGCTCTTTTTTTATAAATGAAAACCAGATGCCATTCTGTGCACGTTGCACAGCTATATGGCTTGGTCTTTGTGCAGGTATTGGTTTTATGCTTTTTTATAAGATGCCACTTGATGAAAAATTCTTTTATCTTATGGTAATTGGAGCTGTACCAATAGGTATAGATGGAGTTGGACAACTCTTGGGTTATTGGGAGAGTACAAATCTTACACGTGTGATAACAGGACTTTTAATAGGCGTTATAACAGGTTTAGCAATCGGAATTATTATTGATGAAACTATTGATATTCATAAACAAAAAGCTAAATAATAATAGACATTACTGCTAATTAGTTAAATAATAATGTTTTGAAGTGGGGTAAAAATATGGGCAGTTTAAGCCAAGCAAAAACATATGGCGGAATAGGGGCAATTTTAGCTTTAGTTGGTGCAATTGTACCATCATTTGGTTTTGTAATAACAATAGCAGGTCTTATTCTTTTGCTTATTGCAGTAAAATATATAGCTGAAGTTTTTCGAGATGAAAATATTTTTAACAATTATCTGTACTCTATTATTTTAGGTATAGTCGCTTTAGTAGCCATAGCAGTTATATTCTTTGTTACTATTGGTAGCTTAGGGTTAGATTTAACAGAAATGAGTGAAATTACTACAGAAAAAGAAGCTAGAGATTTTTTTGAGGGTAAATTAGGGACCTTTTTATCTGGTTGTCTAACAGCTCTATTTGTAGGATGGATATTATATCTTATTTCTGCGATATTTTTAAGGAAGAGCTACAATTCAATTGCTGAAAAAACAGGTGTAAATCTATTTGCAACAACTGGTTTAGTATATCTTATAGGTGCTGCAACAGTAATAATTGGAATAGGTCTGATTATCATATTGGTTGCAAGAATACTTGAAATAATTTCATTTTTCTCACTCCCAGATGCATCTCAAAAAGCTACACAATCTGGTGCTGGATTTGGTGTTATGGGACCAACTGACAATTAAAAAAAGCAACAGCAAAATAAAATATGTACTAGAGAAAAAATTATTTTTTTATTTTTTTCTTTCTTTTTTTGTGTTTAATCTGCGGCATTATTTTTGTTGTGCTATAATAATAGATTATTAATCCATAAGGAATCAATAGAATTGGTATATATCCTGCAAATGAACTCAGTATGGGTGTAGGAATATAGAGAATCAATGCTATTAAAAAATATTTCACAAGCTCAGTTTTGTATATTCCATATCCTAGCATTATACCTGTTGCACCATGAAGAAGTATTATACCAATTGATGTGGCAAATCCAAGATATATAGTACTTACATCGTTGTTACTTAGACTGGTTATAATAATATAATACGGTGTAAATACAGAACCAAAACCGACACCTAGAGTTAAACCATATATTACGGTTTCTCTTTTTTCCTGAAATCCTCTAATGTTCAGTATTATGGTTTTGAATAATTGTTCAAGAATTGGAAATAAAATAATTGCGTATATTCCAACTGTAACAGTTACAGATTCAATTATAATTGATATTACTCCGGCAATTATTCCGGCAACAAAGGTGATAAAAATTGTTTTTTCTTTGTATAATCCTTCATATCCTTTTAAGCTGATGTACATTAATATTAAGGCAGGGATAATTCC
>CAZOBL010000044.1:0-15834 GCA_964578185.1 uncultured Thermoplasmatales archaeon | reverse complement strand
GGCACCCCTCCTGAATAAACTGTCGAATTATTGATTGTTAGCTGGTTACACTGCCAGTCATCGTGGGCTAAAAAACAACCTCCAGCTCTTCAGCGAGGTGCCGGCCAATAGCAGCATGCGCCGCGTGGTTCCAGTGTCCTGTCTGGTTGGTAACTTCCCAGTAGTTGGGATCGAAATCTCTTTCTTCCAGTTGCCTGATTTTTGCGTTCAAATCAATGATCTTGATGCTGTTATCCCGAAGGATCACTTCCAGCTCTTCAGAAAGCCGAGCTGAATCGCATTTCACAATCACCAGGCTGGTTATATCATTTAAGTAGGTCAATAATTGTTGGGTTTTCTCCAGATCATATTCTGAAACCATACCGGGAGAAGGACGGGATCCCTTAGTCCGGGTCCCTTTCTTTGTTTTATTACTCATGCCGTAGAACTTCCCAAGCAATTTGCTGCCGGTGAGGCCTCTGCGATGCTGTTTCCAGCAGTTGAGTGCCATATTGAAATAGGCACTGTAGTAAGGTACATCCTTATACTTAAGATATTGTTCACGATAACTTTTCGAGGCTGAAAACGTGACTCCGGGCCTGCCATTTTCGAACTCCAGACGGGGGACGAGAGGGTCTGAAACCGCAGGATGAAAATCTTCTTCGAAGAGGAGTAGAAGAGTGACATCAGGCAGATATTTATTAACATAGGTATGGTAATACGTCACCATGTCTTCCAGATCAAATCCACTCCTGCCGAAGTTCAGGACTTCCACAGTTTTCTCTGAATGATGAGCCAATTCTTTCTCCATCACCCTCCGGAAATGGTGCCGGTCAAAGACCTGGAAACCCTCCACATACGAGTCGCCCAGCAAGGCTATCCTGTTCGATACTCCATTTGAACGAGGGGGATAATAGGGCCCCAGGTAGCGCCCCTGATTAAATGACCCGATGGTAAAACCTTCAGAGAACATGACATATTCCAGATTTTTTCGGCGAACTCTACCTATACCTTCCTCATAATCTGTAAATGAAGGAGGTACAATCCCTCCGCCGCGAATAAACAACTCCAGCAAAACGAGAATTCCCATCAGACCGGTTACTCCGAACGTTATTTCTTTCAATCTCCTCATGTCAGAACTGAAAATAGATAAATGGCAATGGTTCGGACTGAAACATAAACAGCAGGGTCGTGATAAATAACAGGATCAGGACCCCAACCCGAAATACCCTGTTTTTAATGGCAAGTATGAACGTATGCTTACCGGAAAAATACTCCAGTAAATCAATGGTAAACGTAGCTAAAAGGAATGAAATGAGTGTGATCCATAGTCTGCCTGAGTGTTCACTGGATTCCCAATGGATGATCCGCGACAGAAAAAGTCCGGTAGATTCCCATGATTGCGACCTGAAAAATAGCCAGGAAAAAGTAACCAGTGTGAAATTGAGGAGAATTGAACCGGCGAATCTCAAGCCACCGGCAAGATTATCGAACTGGTACCTGGCAGCTGTGATTTTTTTCCTGGTCAACCATTTATGAACGGAAAGGTATACTCCATGCAGCCCTCCCCAGACCACGAAATTCCAGCTTGCCCCATGCCATAGCCCCCCCAGAAGCATGGTGATCATCAAATTCATATACATCCTGGGCACACTCACCCGGTTACCCCCCAGGGAAATGTACAGGTAATCTTTCAGCCAGCTTGAAAGCGAAATATGCCACCGTCGCCAGAACTCCGTTATGTTCCTGGATAAATAAGGTTGTTCAAAATTCTTCATCAGTTCAACACCCAGCAGTTTGGCAACTCCCCTGGCAATATGGGTATATCCCGAAAAATCGGCATAGATCTGGACAGAAAACAGTATCAGGGCTGTGAGTAATTCAAAGGAGGTATATAATCCGATATTCCCAAAAATATGATCCACATACCGGCCGGCTGTGTCCCCGATCAACACTTTTCTGAATAATCCTGAGACTATCAGAGTAATACCTTTTCCGATCTGCTCTCGGGTGGGGTGCAATTTCTTCGAAAGCTGAGGTAAAAGATTGGATGCCCGTTCGATGGGCCCGGCGACAAGTTGAGGGAAAAAGGCTACGAACAGACTGAACTCAAGCAGGCTGTTTGAAGGCTTTATCCGGCCCCTGTAGATATCGATAGTGTAGGAGAGCGTCTGAAATGTGTAAAAAGAGATCCCTACAGGAAGGATGATCCGTAAATGAAGGAAATCCAGATTTTGCGTACCCGGGAATATGGTCTGAAATGATTCGACAAAGAAGTTGAAATATTTGAACACCCCCAGAATCCCGAGATTCACCGTTAAACTGACTGCCAGCAAAAGTTTCCTGACAGTTGGTGATTTCTTTCGATAAAGGGTCCTTCCGACAATAAAGTCCACTCCGGTAGAAATCAACAGCAGAGAACAGAACCTCCAATCCCAGTAACCATAGAAGAAATAACTGGCGGCTAAGAGAAATGAATTTTTCGCGGTCCGGTTGGGGAGCGCATAAAAAACTGGCAGTACTACCGCCAGAAAGATGAAAAATATGAAGGAATTGAATAGCAAAGCGTTGAAAAAAGCCAAGTTGGCATCCTTGATAATTCCTGAACCAAAAGTAGCAAGTTTTATTATCTTTAAAACTATATTTGACCGAACCCTAAACTGAAGGAACACGCGAGATGGATACCCTGCGGGATGATCATAAAATGACGAAGCAGGAGGTGAATGGACAGATTCCAAAGTGGCATGCGATCTATACCCGCCCCAGATTCGAAAAGCAGGTATACACCCGGTTAATGGAGCAAGGAATTGAGGCTTATCTTCCGCTGATTAAAACCATGCGTCAGTGGTCGGACCGGAAAAAGCTGGTCGAAGTGCCCCTTTTCACCTCCTATGTATTTGTTCATGTGGACCGTAGACAGTATGATCAGGTCCTTCAGACCAATGGGGTGGTGAAATACATCACCTTCGAGGGAAAGGCTGCAACCATCCCTCCGGAGCAAATAGACAATCTGAGGATCATCGTAAACAGCGATGAACGGATTGAAACCAGCTGGGAAAAACGAAAAAAGGGAGATAGGGTAAGAGTTACGGCCGGTACATTAAAAGGCCTGAAGGGTGAATTAATCTCCGATGGCAATCGAAGGAAAGTACTGGTCAGGATAGAAGGGATTGACCAGAATTTAACAGTCGAGGTACATCCCTCCCTGTTGGAAAAGATGGTTTAAGAAAGATGATTGGTTTACCCGGTCAGCCCATTGTGACTGACCGGGCGAAGCCGTTTCAAACTTCAAGCATAAATTGTTGTAAATCAATAAATTAGCTAATGTCAAAAGTTGCGTTGATCACAGGGATCACCGGTCAGGACGGAGCCTACCTGGCCGAATATCTCCTAAAAAAAGGGTATACTGTGCACGGGATCAAGCGGAGGGCCTCCATGTTCAACACCGAACGGGTCGATCACCTCTACCAGGATCCCCATGTGGAAGGAAGGAAATTCATCATGCATTATGGCGACCTGACCGATTCCATGAACATCACCCGGATCATCCAGGATACTCAACCTGATGAAATCTATAACCTTGGGGCCCAGAGCCATGTGAAGGTCAGTTTTGAATCGCCCGAATACACCGCCAACGCTGATGGAGTGGGTACTCTGAGAGTGCTGGAGGCCGTACGCCTGCTCGGTCTGATCGAAAAGACCCGCATCTATCAGGCCAGCACCTCGGAACTGTACGGACTGGTCCAGCAGGTGCCCCAATATGAAAAGACACCCTTTTACCCCAGGAGCCCTTACGGGGTGGCTAAACTCTATGCTTACTGGATCACCGTGAACTACCGGGAAGCTTATAACATGCATGCCAGCAACGGAATCCTTTTCAACCATGAATCCCCACTTCGGGGTGAGACCTTCGTTACCCGCAAGATCACCCGGGCCACGGCACGGATCGCCCTGGGGCTTCAGGAGCGGCTCTACGTCGGGAACATGTCAGCCAAACGAGACTGGGGCCATGCCAAGGACTACATCAAGGCCATGTACCTGATCCTACAACAGGATCAGCCCGACGACTATGTGATCGCCACGGGAATCACCACCGAAGTAAGGGAGTTTATCCGCCGTGCCTTCCGCGAGATCGGCCTGGAGCTGAAATTCAAGGGAGAAAACGAAAAGGAGGAAGCCACCATCGCCTCGGTCGATGAGAAAGTCTTCTCCGAAAAGGTGGGCGAGACTTATATGTCGGGCATCTGGAAGAAGATCAACAACGAATCGGCCGTGGTCTGCGTCGATCCCTCCTACTTCCGTCCCGCAGAAGTGGAGCTGCTCATCGGAAATGCCAACAAGGCCCGCAAACAGCTGGGCTGGGTTCCCGAGTATGACCTGAACGCATTGATCGAAGACATGATGCAGGCAGACATCCACCTGATGAAAAAGGAGAGCTACCTCCAGGAGGGAGGGTACAGGACCTTGAATTATTTTGAATAGCAGATTTATCAAAGAGGAGCAGAAGGTAATAACCTGAACGATGGAGAAAGATTCGAAAATATATGTAGCGGGACATACCGGACTCGTAGGGTCGGCGATCACCAAAACGCTGAAGAACAAAGGCTACACCAACCTGCTGACCCGTACCCTGGAGGAGTTGGATCTGACCGACCAGGCGGCTGTGAAGCATTTCTTCAGGACAGAGAAGCCGGAATACGTGATCCTGGCCGCCGCCAAGGTGGGGGGCGTGGTTGCCAATAACGTATACCGGGGCGAGTTTATCTATATCAACCTGATGATCCAGAACAATGTGATTCATCATGCCTATCTGAACGGGGTGAAGAAGCTGCTCTTCCTGGGATCGACTTGCATCTATCCTCGTGAAGCCCCTCAACCCATGAAAGAGCAGTACCTGCTTACCGGTCCTCTGGAGTATACCAACGAGCCCTATGCCATCGCCAAGATCGCAGGCATGAAACTCTGCGAATCATACAATCTCCAGTACGGCACCAATTTTATCGCCGTGATGCCCACCAACCTCTACGGCCCCAACGACAATTTCGACCTGGAGAAATCACACGTCCTCCCTGCCCTGCTCCGCAAGATTCACCTGGGAAAATGCCTGGAAAATAACGACACAGAAGCGATCCGCAAGGATCTGAATGCGCACCCCATTGAAGGCATCGACGGGGACAGCACTGAAAAGGAGATCCTTCAAATCCTGCAAAAATACGGAGTTACTCTCAAAGAGAACAAAGTATCGGTAGAGATCTGGGGCACCGGTAAACCCATGCGGGAATTCATGTACTCGGAGGACATGGCGGCTGCCTGTGTCTTCCTGATGGAAAATACAAACATCAGTGATATCAATAACCTAACACCCTCTGATCTATATCCCCATGAGCCCAGAAAGATCAACTTTGTGAATATAGGGACAGGCATTGAGATATCGATCAGGGATCTGGCCTTCAAAATCAAGCAATCCTTAAACTTTAAGGGAGAGATCTTCTTTAACAAAGACAAGCCCGATGGAACAATGCGTAAACTTACCAGTGTCGATCTGCTGCACCATCTCGGATTCCGCCACACCATCGAACTCGACCAGGGCATTGATCTCATGTATAATGCATATCTTAGCAAACAGGACTGACGATTTGGCCAGATTCACCCCAAGCTGAAAAATATAACTTAACTAAAACCAGACCTATGAAGCTCCTGGTAAAACTGGCAACAGTATTCATTGTTGCCATCATTGTTTTTGGCAGCTGTACCTCCCAGAAAGAACTCACCTATCTGAATAATCTTGATTCTACAGATATTGCACAGTTTTATCCAAAGCCACCCCCACTATATAAGATTCAGAAAAGAGATATTCTATATGTTAGCATAACTACGATGGATAGCGAAGTCAATGAAATCCTAAACCAAGGAACATCAAACACATCAAGATTTAATCTTAGCGAAAGTGGTACTTATATATTAGGATATACTGTAAGTGATTCAGGTACAATATCACTACCGATAATTGGAAATATCTATGTTTATAATCATACCATTGAAGAGATCGCTAGTCTTATTAAACATAGGGCTCTTAAATATCTTAAGGATCCTTACATAAATATTAGATTGCTTTCATATAAATTTACAGTTATTGGAGAAGTTAATGCTCCCGGGATGTACACAAACTACAATAATCAACTTACTGTCCTTGAGGCCATCGGAAGGGCAGGGAACCTTACTGATTATGGGAATCGAGAAAATGTATTGATTCTTAGATCAACTAAGGAAGGAATTCAAAGTTACAGAATCAATTTATTGGACAAGTACTTACTAAATTCAGAAGGCTATTTTCTACTTCCTAATGATATAGTAATTATTGAGCCGACAAAAAACAAAACATTCCGTTTGAATGTACCAGTATTTACTTTGTTCTTTTCAACAACTCTGGCTACAATAACCACAAGTTTACTTCTAATTAATTACTTCAAAACAGATTGAAACAACTTTTTCCCATATACTAAAATGGCTGAACCCTCACAGAAAATAAATCAAAGACTCCTTGATGATCATGGAGTGAATTGGAGAAAGTACTTATATAATATAATTAGTCATTGGTACTGGTTTCTAATAACTATTGGAATATCAATGGTTTTAGCATATACAATTAATCGATATAAACTGTCAACATATATCGCAAACGCCACTGTATTAATCGAACAAGAGACAAGCGGTGGTGATATAATGAGTGAATTCAGATCGATACGAGATCTGCGGCGAAGAACTGATCTTGCCAATGAAATAGCAAAATTAAATGCCCTGGAACTTCATAAAAGGGTAATTGATAGTTTGAACTGGGAAATTGAATGGATAGGTTATGGCAGATTTCTAAGAGAAAGACCAATATACAAAAACGAGCCCTTCAAAATAATAATAGATTCTACATCAGCGAAATGGTATTTAAACCGAACCTTTCTCATTAGTATGGATAATACATCAAAAGCTATACACTTATATGATAAAGGGGATTTGGACACGACTATTCTGAATAACGAATGGATCAATATCAGAAATTGGATATTCAAAATCCTACCCCTCAACTCTGCATCCAGTTATTCATACTACGGTTTTACGATTTATAGTCATGATAACTTAGCAAATAAACAGAGAGCAAAAACTTCGTATGTAATCGATGAAGAACAATCAAGCACAATAAATATTTCATCTCAGGGTCATATTTTTGAGAAAGAAAGGGACTATGTGAATCAACTCTGCGATATGTATATAACCTCTGATCTTGAGCGTAAACAAAGGATAGCTGACAATACAATAGAATTTGTTGAATCCCAGCTCAGCATTATAAGAGATAGCGTAAGTGAAGTTGAAGATCAATTACTCAGATTTCAGCTGAATAATGAGATAATTGATTTAAGTTATCAAGGGGAATTTGCGTATAACCAGCTTGAGAGCTTTTATCAGCAGAAACTGCAAATAATAATGCAGAATAATTATCTTGAGTACTTAATAGGGTACCTAAATAAAAATAAAAATCCTAGCGAATTAATTGCACCCGCTTTAATGCAGGTTAATGATCCTGTCTTAGTTGAAAGTGTTGGGAATCTAAAAGAAAAGCAGGAAGAACGAGATAGGCTATCCACTATTGTAGAAGAAAATAGCCCTAACCTTGCACAATTAAATGCTGCTATTTTGAAGGAAAAGCAATTCGTATTAGAAGTTGCTCACGAATTGATTGAAACTAATAGAATTGCTAGAGAGCAGATTGAATTATCTGAGCAAAATATAGAGAATAGGTTGCTTGAACTTCCAGGTAATGAACAAGAACTAATTAATATCCAAAGGAAGTATGATGTCAATAATTCTGTGCTAACATTTCTACTCGAGAAAAGAGCTGAAGTTGGTATTCAAAAGGCTTCAACCATCTCAAATATTAATGTGTTAAATAGGTCTAACTATTATAATATGCAAACTGTTAATAATAATAGTACACAATTGTATATTATTTCCTTATTAATTGCACTATTCCTTCCCATTTCTATTATGCTAATAGTAGATTTGGTAGATCCTCGAATAAAGGAGAAGACTGATATTGACAATAAAACAACAATTCCCATCATTGGGGTACTTTCCCATTTCAGTGGGAAGTCAGAATTTGCAGTTTATGAAGAACCAAATTCATCTTTCGCTGAATCATTCAGGCGATTGAAGACAGAAATCTTTTATGAACTTGAATTAAGTAAGGGGCAAACAATTTTAGTGACCTCTACGTTATCAGGCGAGGGAAAAACATTCACAGCTTTAAATCTTGCATGCATAATAGCAATGGGTCAGAAAAAAACCTTGCTTTTAGGTTTAGATCTAAGAAAACCTCTTATTCATAAGTTGTTTAATGATAATAATGAAAAGGGATTAAGTACTTATCTTGAAGGCATGGATTCAATGGATCAGATTGTGCATTCGACCCATATATCTGGTCTATCTGTGTCATATGCAGGTCCAATCCCTCCTAATCCAGCTGAATTGATTGAAAAAGAAAAACTTGCGGCTTTTTTAAATTGGGCAAAGAAAGAATTTGACTACATTATAGTTGACACGCCTCCTCTAGCACTAGTCTCTGATGCTATGCTATTAGCTAATCATTCAGACGTGAATCTTTTCGTAATTAGATATAAATATTCAAATAAAGAAGTACTGAACTTCTTAAATAGTCTTAAGGATAAGGATAGATTCAAAGCTATTAAGATTGTTGTGAATGATTTGAAAGCCTCATCTTTTTTAAGATACGATTATACATACGGTTATGGATACGGTTATGGATACTATTATGGTTCCTATTATAGAGATTACACTTCCAAAGAAGGAAGTTAAGATCAGTACCAAAAAGAAATGAACTACCCCGCGGCAAGCAGCAAGGTATCAGAAGAGGGCTAATTGCTTTTCGCTATGAAGAACTTAGTAGTCTTTTTCAACGCCTTAATCTCTGACATACCGGGATATACTTGCCTCATCCCCGAATTTGCTGACCGTGTTCAGAAAATATCCGTCAGTCCAAAATTCTCCACCCCACAATTTTTCCTTCATTTCAGGATGCTTCTTGAAAATCTCTCTCGCTGTCGGGCTTTTCACCATTCTCATTATTTGGCTTGGACTCATCCGAGGTATGCTTTGAATCAAAAAATTAACATGATCTTTGTCAACCCAAATCTCCAAAAAACGAATCTCATATCGTTTCGATATTTCAAGAAAGATGTCTTTAAAACTCTTATCAACTGCTTTATTGAATAAAACCCGACGGTATTTCGCTGGACAGACAGAATGTTAAAGCAGTACAGATACATTATGCGTCTTGTTTATGTATTCGCTTTCACTCATACATTAAAAGTAAACTTTTCGCCGCATGCGGCGGGGAACTAACCCCAAAGAGATTAGAATTGACTAAGTGACAAATCGGATGGAAGAAGCAAATAACTGGACAACAGTAATTAAACCGAAAAACAAATTACTACAGGTAGATTTGACTGAAGTATGGCATTATCGCGATCTTTTTACCTTGTTTGTAAAGAGGAATATCATAACCCAGTACAAGCAAACAATCCTCGGACCAGCATGGTTTTTCATCCAACCAGCACTTACTACAATAGTATATATGGTTGTTTTCGGTGGTATTGCAGGGATTTCGACGGATGGTCTGCCTCAACCTATGTTTTACCTCGCGGGAATCGTTTGTTGGCAGTATTTTGCCGATTGTCTTAATAAAACAGCTACAACTTTCACAGTTAATCAGGGAATTTTTGGGAAGGTATATTTTCCGCGAATAATTATGCCGCTTGCGACAGTCTCCTCAAACCTAGTAAGGTTGGGAATTCAGTTTTTACTTTTTATAGCTGTTTATACCTATTTCCTATTAACTGGTATCAATTTGGCACCAAACATATATATATTATTGGTACCCGTTTTAATAATAATGCTTGCAGGATTAGCTCTGGGTTTTGGAATTTTAGTATCCTCTTTAACAACCAAATATCGTGATTTAACTATATTATTCTCATTTCTAGTGCAACTATGGATGTATGCATCACCGGTAATCTATCCTTTAAGTACCATGTCCTCTAAGATGCAATTCATAATGTCCCTCAATCCTGTAACATCCATTATTGAGACGTTCAAATTCAGTACCATGGGGGTAGGAACGTTTAATTGGATCAGCTTGATCTATTCATTCTGTTTTATGTTTATCTTGCTCGCTATAAGTATTATAATATTTAACAAAGTGCAAAGATCATTTATGGATACTGTATAGCTAACGAAAAATGGGAATCGCTATCAAAATAGAAAACTTAAGTAAACAATACAGGCTTGGATTGGTCTCAGGCCGCACACTTTCACATGATATAAATCGTTTGTGGCAAACACGCATTAGGCGTAGGGAAGATCCATATCTTAAGATTAGTGAATCGAACATTGGAAACCTGAGGGGAGAGAGCGAATATGTATGGGCCCTTAAGGATATTAATCTTGAAGTCGAAGTAGGAGAAGTTCTGGGCATAATTGGAAAAAATGGGGCTGGTAAATCAACATTGTTAAAGATTTTATCCAGGGTAACTGCTCCAACTACCGGAATAATAAAAGCTCGGGGACGTATTGTTTCATTACTTGAAGTTGGAACAGGTTTTCACCAGGAAATGACTGGTCGTGAGAACATTTTCCTGAATGGCGCAATTCTTGGTATGACAAAAGCAGAAATACGAAGCAGACTTGAAGAAATTGTAGATTTCGCCGGAGTGGAAAGATATATTGACACTCCTGTAAAGCGATACAGCAGTGGAATGATGGTCAGATTAGGATTTGCAGTAGCCGCTCATATGGAACCAGAAATTTTAGTAGTCGATGAAGTATTGGCTGTTGGAGATGCTGAATTCCAGAGGAAAGCAGTAGGCAAAATGCAGGATGTTAGTAGAAAAGATAAAAGAACTGTCTTGTTTGTTAGCCACAATATGGGTTCTGTAGGTGATCTATGCACAAGAGGAATAATCTTGAAGAACGGAAATATTGAGAAAGCCGGATCTATTGGAGAAATAATAGATATTTACTTAAAGTCAGGTCAAAACATAGATACTATAAGGGAGTGGGGTAATATAACTACAGCTCCCGGTAATGAATTAATAAAAATTCGAAGAATAAGCACAGTAAACAGAAATAGGGAGATTTTACAATATACACTAACAAAAGATACTTTTGGCATTTATTTAGAATATGAATTATTATGTGATATGCAATACTTCACTCATGGAGTAAATCTTTTCAATTCCAGTGGAATTCATATATTTTCATCACATGATAGTAATCAATATAACAAAAATGTAACATTAGTAAAAGGAACATATTTTACCATTGCCTGGGTACCAGGTAATTTGCTACAACCCGGTGATTATTTAGTCAGTATTGCTTTCATGAGATATAATCCCTTTATTGTGTTATTTCATCAACAAGACCTCCTTCGAATTCAGATTATTGATACCAAAATCAATTCTTCAAATCCAGAAGATTGTAAAAAGGACCTGCCAGGATTAATAAAACCCAAACTAAATTGGGAGCAAAGAGTTTTAAATGAATAAGTATGGAAATTTGCCCGATATGTTCATCTACTGATTTTATTCAGAAAGAAATAATTAAGCAACGGCTTATTAATGAATGGCAATTGAGTTCCTTTGAGGTAAAATATATCAATAAACAACAAGGTTTATTATGCAAGAATTGTTATTGCAGCCTTCGTTCGATGACTCTTGCAGATGCAATAATGAATCATTATTCCTACAAAAACAACTTTAAGAAGTTCTGTAAATCAAAATACAGCAAGAGATTAAAGTTACTAGAGATCAACACTGCTGGTTGCTTACATCCCTTCTTAAGAGAATTTAGGGATTATGTTTTTGCGGAATACCCAAATGTGGATATTCAAAAATTACCTTATGAAAATGATTGCTTTGATTTAGTAATACATTCTGATACGCTTGAACACATAGAAAACAGCCTTTTAGCACTGAAAGAATGTAAACGTATCCTCACCATTGGTGGTGTCCTCTTTTATACAATCCCTATAATATATGGGAGGTTGACCAGACGCCGAGATGGTTTAAGCAACAGCTATCATGGAAAACAGGATGAATCTCAAGGCATTGATTATAAAGTGTATACTGAGTATGGAGCTGATTTTTGGGTAGAAGTATTTCGTTCAGGATTTTCCAGTGTTACGTTATCAATACTTGAAGATCTTTCATCTATTGCAATTCGGGCAATAAAATACCAGTGATGAAATTTGCATTCAAGCATGATTCCAGGTATCAAAGAATATCACTTACGAAAATAATTCACTAGTGTCCCGTTAAGTTCGGGACAATATTATATAATAAGTTAATAATAAATATGTTACAAAGGTCATATTTTTCAACGATTTGAAATCTACATTTATGGTGAGATCATAACGATATTCACCATGAATCACGGGAAAACAGTTTTTGCACAGCTTATGTCTATGACGCCAGAATACGAGTTCGATAAATGTGTTGGCAGATACAAGGGGAAATACCGAGTTCACAATTTCTCTTGCCGGGATCATTTCTATGTCATGTGTTTTGCCCAGCTTACCCAACGTGATAGCCTTCGTGATATTGAAAACTGTCTGAAAGCAGTCTCGAATAAACTGTACCATTGCGTGATAAAGCATGCTGTCCCGAGAAATACACTTGCTAAAGCCAATGAAAATCGAGACTGGCGGATATGCTGACTTTGCCCAGGTCCTTGTGGACATAGCCCGGCCAATGTACCAGAATGATAATAACTTCAGGCTTGATATCGACAACCTTGTTTATGCATTTGACAGCAGCACGATCAGTTTGTGTTTGAAGCTCTGTCCATGGGCTATGTTCCGTAAAAACAAAGGCGGCGTCAAGATGCATACTTTGTTGGATCTCAAATGCAATCTTCCTGTTTTTATGAGTCTTACAGAGGCTTCTATACATGATGTCAAAATCCTCGATAACCTTTATATTGAGCCTGGAGCCATATATGTAATTGACAAGGGATACCTGGATTTATCTCGCTTGTACAAACTTATTCATCAAAACAGAGCCTTCTTCGTTACCAGGGCAAAAAACAATATGCAATATACTGTTGAAAGTTCTAGCCCTGTTGAAATTGAATCCGATGTAATCAGCGATGAGATGATATCGCTTACTGGTTATTTTTCCGGCAAACATTTTCCTGAGCCATTCAGAATGGTTACATATGAAGATTATGCTACTGACGTAATTTACAGGTTCAGTACCAACAATACCATACTTGATTCCCTGACGATCTCTGAACTCTAAAGGGAACGTTGGCAGGTGCAACTCTTCTTTAAATGGATCAAGCAGCATCTTCAAATAAATTCGTTTTACGGTACCAGCGAAAACACAGTCTTTTGTCAAATATGGATTGCTTTGTGCATGTACCTCATTATTGCTATCGCAAAAAAGCAATGTAAAATTGATCAGTCATTGTACTCATTCTCTCAAATATGTGGCATTACTCCTTTTGAGAAAGTGCCTCTAAATGAACTCTTTAGAAAGTCTTCAACATCGGTCCCGAGTGACGATATTCCTAACTTGTTCAGTAACAATCATTTTTAACGGGACACTAGTGAAAATAATAATAAATTAATACCAAAGTAGATGGAGTTTACAGGTGAAAGATTTGTGCCGGAAATAGAAGGTTGGCTTGCTTTACAGCATTTTCATAGGTACTTTTTTGTTACAAACCAAATTGAATTGAACGATAAAGTAATATTAGATATTGCTTGCGGGGAAGGATATGGATGTAATATCTTGTCGAAATTCTCTAAACATGTTTATGGAGTAGATTTATCAAGAGAAAGCATTGAACATGCACGAAAAAAATATGGTAAACATAATTTGACTTTTATAGTTGGTGATGTTACATCCATACCCTTAGAGTCGAATTTTTGTGATGTTGTTGTCAGTTTTGAGACAATAGAGCATCATGATAAACATACTAGGATGTTACAAGAGATTAAGAGAATTTTGAAGACAAATGGAATTCTAATTTTATCTTCCCCCGATAAAGGATTCTATGAGAAATATTTCCCTTCTCAAATTAATGATTACCATGTTAAAGAACTATACTTCTCAGAATTCAAAAAAATGTTGGCTCAATATTTCAACCACAATGTTTACTTTTCACAAAACAATGTCATTGGATCTCTAATAAACATAGAAAATTCAACCCCTTACACTTTAAAACCAATACAAATCGAAAAAGAGACAGGACAATCAATGACCATAGAGCCAAGATTTAATATATGTATTTCTAGCGATAGAGAACTTAAAATTGATCCTTCATTTTCAATTTGTACTCCTCGTTTCTATTTTGATGTTTTTTCAATTATCAATGAACAAAAAAATATAATAAACTCCCTTAAAAAAGAAATAGAAAAAATATATCATTCAAAAGCTTGGAAAATATACAGAGTAGTTATTAGACCTTTTAAATTTCTGAGGAAGCTATTCAAATGATTTTAGTAATAATTGTTACCTATAATGGAATTAAATGGATTGAGAGAAGTTTTGGCCAACTTATTGATTCTTCAATTTCTATTAACACTGTTGCGATTGATAATGGTTCATCTGATGGAACAGTACAAACGTTAAAAACCAAATATCAATCAGTAGAAGTAATTGAGCTCCATAAAAATATTGGATTTGCACAATCAAATAATATTGGGCTATTAAAAGCTATCGATGAGAATTATGATTATATCTTCTTATTAAATCAAGATGCTTGGATTGAAAAGAACACCTTAATAGAACTATTAAAAGTATTTAATAATAAACCTGATGCTGGAATTGTATCACCAATTCATTTAAACGGGAATAAATCTGGGCTTGATTATGCTTTTTCCGATTATCTTTCTAATAAAAATACTCCAGGCTTCATTTCTGATTTATATTGTGGGAAACTTTCACAAGCTTATAGAACAGAATTTGTTAATGCGGCAGCATGGCTAATTAGTAAGAAATGTATTGAGAAGGTTGGACTATTTGATACTTCTCTTTTTGTACATTATGGTGAGGACGATAATTATTGTCAGCGTGTCAAATATCATGATTTTGGAATATACATTACACCAAATGCAACAATATGTCATGACCGCGAAGGAAGAACTAAGGAAAGACCTGAAGATTTTAAAAAAATAAATCAAGATCTAACAAAAAAAATACAATATTCAAATCCTTTTTTACAAGAAGAGGTAATTGATGATTACATCAAAAAAATGAAAAAAAAGTATAGGTATAAATTATTTTCAAGTATCCTTAGATTAGACTTTAATAGATTAAACCAAATTAGTAATAATTATCGAACCGAAAAGGATCTTTTCATCCGAATTAAGCTAAGCAGAGAAGCTTATAAAACTGATGTTATGAGATTTGCTAACCATATAGTGAAGTAATAAAAATCCTATTGAGCAATAATTTAGTTTCCAATCAAATACCATGTTATAAATCGGAAGAAAATATTGGTGAAACAATAAAATCAGCATCATCTCAAACTTGGAAGAATCTTTAAATTGTTATTATTGATGATGGCACGGGATATCTGGAAACATATTTATCGAATTCATATTTAGGCATCATAGATTTAATTTGTGCAAAAACTGTCTTCCCAATATTCATGGCAGTAATCGTTAGGATCTCACCATAAAAGTAGATTTTAACTCATCTTCTACAGTTAGTTCAAGGCTTCAAAACCTTTAATGCTCTAAACTAAGGACTTACGATTTGAAATCTGGCTATTTTCAAAAAG
>CAZOBL010000043.1:0-16937 GCA_964578185.1 uncultured Thermoplasmatales archaeon | reverse complement strand
TGTGCTCTTCCGATCTTTCTTCGTCTTTTTCTTTTTTTTCTTCAGTATCGCCTTTATCTTCAGATTGTTTCTCTTTTTTATCTTCTGGTTTTGGTTCTTTTTTGGGTTTAGGTTCTTTAATCTCTATTGTTGGTTGATTGAGCACCTCTGTTTTGAAGATTTCTACTCTTTTAACGGGATACAAAGATTTGCTGTTTTTGTATATATCTCTACCCATATCCCCGTCTATTATTTTTTTGATAAATTCTGACATAGTAAGATTTTTTGCTTGTTTTGTTAGAGTTTTTTTCATTACATCTCGAATTATTTTCTTTTGTGAATTTTGTATCCGTTTATCGGTTGTAGCAAAGGGTTTAACTCTTATTTTTGCTCCATCACGGGTTGAAACATCATATACGCCGTCAATTTTTGATTTTTTTCTTCTTATCAACCTTCTTGAATAGTCAGAAGTAAGTGTATGCCCTACAAACTGGGTGTGAGCGTTGTTCTCTTTGACATTATTTATTTTAAAGAAAAGTTTGATATGAGATTTTCTAAAGTCATTTGTTAAATCTTGCAAAGATACCTCTGTTACGCGATTTATAAGCTTTTCAGGAGAGTTGGAGAGGGTATCTGCAACTGTTACATTATCAAATGATGCTGGCGCTAGTATATTGTACCAGTTTTTTGATTTCCATCGGTCTTTAATTTTTCTTGCTGCTGCTCTTGATCGTGCTTTTGCCATAATTTATCACTTTAAAGTTTTAAATTTGTCTTAAATAATAATGGTTTTTTCGGTAATATTGTCTTTATACTTAAAACTATTCCGAGTGAATTTTGCTTAAATTTTTATTTTTTTTGTTCTTGTGACTTTTTATTAAAATAAAAAATTTTAGTTTTGTTTTTCTGCTTTAAAACAAAAACCTGAAACAAATAAGAAGTTATCTGATACTTGTACCCCTTCATTTGATATTGCTGGTAGACCTATTGTTAAACCTGTAAACCAACTGATATTCATATCTAAATAATTCGATGAGTTAGTAACCTCTAATGATTTATGACCCTCAGTACCTGTTGTGGATATTTTTCCATTAGTCAATATTATTTTGCCCTTAGGTAGTGCTATTCTGAATGGGATTAAGTGTGTTACTAGCATTACTGGTATGTAAAATATTACTAATAATAATATGAAAAGTATGAGTCCTGCTAAGCTGCTGTTTTGTTGTTCAGATTCGTTTATCATCCATTCAAGAATTTTTGCTTCAACTGGAAATAGAATTGATCCTGTACCTGTGGCATGTAGATAACACATTGAGTTGGATATATTATCATTTAGATTTGTTGTTTTTATTCTATCTTTAAATGCGTTATTTAAAATTTCAAGTAGTTTGATTTTTTTAATATTTTGTATGTATAAATTTTGATAGTTTGAAGGAATGATATTTTTATTTTTTAGCCAGTTTTCACAGTAAGATATTTTATCATAGTCTTTTTCTTTAATTGCCTCACTGTATTCAATTAGAATTTCTCTTAATTGATTTGTTTCTTCTTTGCTTAGTTCTTTTATGTTTTTTTCTATTTTATTGGGTAAATAGTTATTAATTTCAATTTTTATTTTTTCTTGGCTTTCTATGTGTTTATTTGCTGATATTACTGGTGATTGAGTTGAAAATATAATGATTATTACCAGCATTAAACTTAAAATTGGGATTTTTTTGTTCATATTTTTTCCTCCCTTTTATCAGATTATATATCAGATGTATAATTTAAATAATTATTGGTGAATAATAATAAGTGTTTTTGTTTTAATTGGAGCAGGATAGAAAAATTTATATAGGTATCAATATATATTCCCACAAAATTCCCACGGAGTTAATGATGAACTCAATAATAAAACTAGATACAAGAGGTCGCCTGGTCATACCAAGCGAATTTCGAGAAACCCTCGATTTAAAAGAGGGGGATAATGTACTTCTTAGCCTAGACTCCGAAACAAATTCGATCACAATAAGCCCCACATATGGCCGCCAAGACGAATTGGTAAAAATTAAAATTGAATTTGGCGACACGCCCGGATGTTTAGCGAAAATTGCAAATAAACTAGCTGAACTAAAAATTGATTTAATCATGACTGAATCAAAAAGCTTTAATCGTGGGACAAAAGCTCGATGGAATATCATCGCAGATATTTCAAAAGCAAATTTATCAATACCTGACATTAAAGAAGAATTGATAAATTCTTATTTTGTAGAGGACACGAGTATCAACAAGATAGCTCGTGGTCGCCTTCATCACTAATTTTTCTAAAAAACTCTTAAGGATAAACGATTTTAGGGAGGATTTATTTTGATAAAAATAGCTGTGCCAAATAAAGGAAGAATGTTTAAACCTACAATAGAACTTTTAAAGAAAGCAGGATATGAACTTAAAAACTTCAATGAAAGAAAACTTTACGCAGAATCAAAATGCGGCGAATTAAATATTCTTTTTTTGAGAACGCAGGATATCGGAAATTATGTACAATCAGACGTAGCCGATTTAGGAATAACTGGGTATGACTTAGTAATCGAAAAGCAAACTTCTGTAGAAAAAATACTAGATTTAAACTATGGTTTTTGCACATTAGTTCTTGCAGGGCCTAAAGATAAAAAGGGAAAAAATCAAATAAAAATTGCTACAAAATATCCAAATATAACAAAAAAATATCTTAAAGAAAAACAAATTTCTGCAAAGATAATTTTATCAAATGGTGCCACTGAACTCAAACCAATTCTTGGAATCACTGATTTTATTGTAGATATTACT
The DNA here is from genome assembly GCA_964578185.1 of uncultured Thermoplasmatales archaeon. GTDB lineage: Archaea > Thermoplasmatota > E2 > DHVEG-1 > DHVEG-1 > JAZKSG01. Next base: position 14,153 of record CAZOBL010000043.1, on the reverse strand, counting down.
TCAACGGGTTCCACCTTAAAAGAAAACAAATTAGTTGTTTATGACAAGCTTTTAGAATCAAGAGCTGTACTGATAGCTAACAAGAATGTTTTGAAGGAAAAAAACAAGGAAATAGAGGATATAACACTTTCAATTCGAAGTGTTATTTTAGCTGAAAATAAAAGTTATCTGATGTTTAATGTATCTAGAAGAATCCTTGACAATATTTTGGGCGAGATACCTTGTATGAGAGCGCCAACTGTTGTAAATACTGGTGATAAAGATATTGTTTCTGTTCAAACTGTTGTACCAACGCCCGGTCTTTCTAAGATTATTACCAAGTTAAAAAGTTTGGGTACAACAGATATTTTGGTTTTAGACATTAAAAGAGTTGTAGTGTAAAAAAGGTGAAAAAATGATAAACGTTTATAATTTGGAGAAAATTTCTAAGGAGAAACTAAGCTTTATAATCAATAGATCTGGGCAAGATATCAAAGATGTGGAAGAAAAAGTAAGTTCGATAATTAGATATGTGAAAGATTATGGAGATGAAGCCTTACGTAGATACACTGAAGTTTTTGATGGTGTGAAAATTGTTGATTTTAAGGTTTCAAGAAAAGAAATTGATGATGCCTGGAAAAATATTGATTCAGAGCTTTTAAAACAGATTAAAAGACAGATATTATTTTCAAAAGAATTTCACAAAAGACAAAATCTAAAGGATAAAAAATTTGAAATTGAGAAAGGAATAGTTCTTGGTGAAAGATATACGCCTATTGAATCAGTGGGTTTATATGTTCCCGGAGGTAGGGCTGCATATCCCACTGTTTTACAGATTCTAGCAGTACCTGCAGTTATTGCTAATGTTCCAAGAATAGTTGTCTGTACTCCACCAAATAAAAATGATAATATTCCAGATAGTGTCCTAGTTTGTGCAGACATATTAGGTGTAAAAGAAATATACAAGGTTGGTGGCGCGCAAGCAATAGCTGCACTTGCATATGGTACTGAGTCCATTAAGTCTGTTAAAAAAGTTGTAGGACCTGGAAATATCTTCGTTAGCTGTGCAAAAATGCTTCTTTTTGGAAAAATTGATATTGATATGCCTGCAGGTCCTAGTGAAGCATTGATTATAGCGGATTCTTCTGCCAATCCTTGTTTTGTAGCTGCAGATATTCTTGCAAGATGCGAACACGATCCTAATGCATCAGCTGTTTTGATTACTGATTCGGATGTCTTAGCAAAAGAGGTAAAAAAAGAGATTGAAAAACAACTTATAAATCTTAAAAGAAAGGATATTATAGAAAAATCTTTAAAGAAATATTCAGCAATTTTAGTATGTAAAAAATGGAGCAAAATTATTGATTTTGCTAATGATTACGCCGCTGAGCACGTTGAACTTATTGTAAAAAATCCTTGGCAGCTTCTTGCTGAGATTAAAAACGCTGGCTCCATTTTTCTAGGAGAATATGCCCCAGTTGCAGTTGGAGATTATGCATCTGGTACAAATCACGTTCTTCCAACTGGGCAGTTTTCAAAGATGTTTTCACCTGTTGGAGTTGATACATTTGTCAAAAAATCTGAATTTCAATATCTTACAAAAAAAGGTTTGGAAAAACTCAACCCGATAGTTAAAGAGCTATCTAAGGAAGAGGGTCTTGACGGGCATTATAACTCTGTTAAAGTGAGGTTGAATTATGAGTCTAGGAATTAAAAGTCGAAAAGAAAAAAATGAGACGAAAATTCAAAGAAATACAAAGGAAACTAAAGTTTCTGTTAGTTTAAATCAGATACAAAATAAGAAGTTGAAGGCTGAAACAACTATTCCTTTTCTAGACCACATGATAGATACAATTGCTTTTAGAGCAAATCTGAACATTGAAGTTTTTGTCGAGTCTAGCGTTAAGTTAAGACACCCAATTGCAGAAGACACCGGAATTACAATTGGTAAATCAATCTTAGAACTATACAAATCTAAACTTTCAGAAGGTGTTGAAGGATTTGGCTCAGCTAAAGGCATAATTGATGAGGCTTATGCAGAAGCAACAATAAGTATCGAAGGAAGAACAAATTATTTCATAGAAGGACCTAGTTTCGAAAACGTTGATGGTACGAGCGGATATGATCTTATTGCATTTCTAGAGGGATTTGCACAGGGATGCAGATGCACTCTAAGAATTAATTATTTTGGAGATGACCCGCATCACACATTTGAGGCTGTATTTAGAGCATTAGGTTTTGCTATTCGAAAAGCACTACAAAAAAATCCTTGGAGAAAAAATACTATTTCAGGGTTAAAGGGGACTTTAGAATGATAGCTGTTTTAGATTATGGTATGGGCAATATTCAAAGTGTTTACAATGCATTTGAGTACATTGGAGCAGAAGTTAAAATTAGAAAACTTGATGATTTCCAAGATTCAGATGCATTGGTACTGCCAGGAGTTGGTGCATTTAAGGATACATCAGAATTACTTAACCCGTATAAAAGACAAATCAAAAAATATCTTTCAAGTGGGAAACCATTTTTAGGAATATGCATTGGTTTGCAGTATTTATTTGAAGAAAGCAATGAGAATGGGAAATGGAATGGACTAGGTTTTTTTAAAGGAGAAATTAAAAAACTATCTGCCAAAAAATTACCGCAAATAGGTTGGAATGAAATTGAGATAAAAAAAGATAATGCGCTTTTGAAAGATATTAAAGATGGGTGTTACGTGTATTATGTCAACTCTTATGCTGCAGATAAAAAAAATGCATTAGCAACAAGTATTTATGGCGAGGAATTTGCAGCAGTTGTTGGTTGTGGTAATGTTTTTGCTACTCAATTTCACCCAGAAAAAAGTGGTAAGATTGGTCTCAAAATTTTAAAAAATTTTGTTGAGGTTGCTCAAAAATGTTTGTAATTCCTAGTATTGATATTCTTAATGGTCAATGTGTACAGTTAGTTAATGGTAAAGTTGATTCTGCAAAGATTTACGGTAAACCAAAGGATTGGGTTGATAGATGGATAGAGAAAGGTGCAGATGTACTTCACTTAATTGATCTTGATGCTGCACTTGGACTTGGGTCAAATAAAGATATGATTTTCGATCTTCTTACGAATAATAGATGTAAGTTCCAAGTAGGTGGAGGAATTAGAAATGTTGACTATGCCGTTGAGCTAATTAGAAATGGTGCAGAAAGAATAATTGTTGGTAGTAAAGCACTTGATAGGGGTTTCCTTGACGATTTAAACAAAAAAATTCCTAAAGAAAAAATAATGGTTGCTCTTGATATAAAAAATGGATTTATTGTTACAAAAGGTTGGAAAAATAATTCTGGTTTAAAATATGAAGATACAGTTGAAAAAATAAAACCCAAAGTTGGTTCAATTCTATCAACTGATGTAAGAAGTGAGGGATTATTAAAAGGTCCTAATTCGAATCTTTTAAAAACAATTAAAATAGACAATATTGCAACATATGCTTCAGGTGGATTTACAACTGTTAAAGATATAAAACTTGCAGAAATATTTGGCTTTTCAGGTGTAATTATTGGACAAGCATTATATCAAGAAAAACTAAATTTAAGGGAGTTGTGGTAGATGCTAGCTAAAAGAATTATTCCTTGTTTGGATGTTGACGATGGTCTTGTGTTAAAAGGGGTCAATTTCAAGGTTTTAAAACAAGTTGGAAAGCCTGAAGATTTAGCACAAGAATACAATTCACAAGGTGCAGATGAATTAGTGTTTTTAGATATTGGTGCTTCGCCAAATAAAAGAAAAACTTTGTATGATATTGTAAAAGATGTATCAAAGAGAGTTTTTATCCCTTTGACTGTGGGTGGAGGTATTAGATCTATTGAGGATATACAAAAGGCTCTTTCAAATGGTGCAGACAAAGTATCAATTAATACAGCTGGTGTGTTAAAACCAACTTTGATTCAGAAGGCTGCTGAAAAATATGGTTCTCAATGTGTGGTTTGTGCAATAGATGCCTGCAAAAGTAAAGATTCTTGGTCTGTTTTGATTTATGGTGGAAGGGAAAAAACTCGTTTAGATGTTCTAGAATGGGCTAAAAAAGTTGAAAGCTTGGGTGCCGGGGAGATATTGCTTACTAGTTGGGATTCAGATGGGGCTAAAAAAGGATATGATTTAAATCTTACTAGAAAAGTTGTAGATGCTGTAAATATACCTGTTATCGCTTCAGGTGGCGCGGGGTCTCTTGATGATATCTTAGATGTTTTGACTAGGGGACACGCTGATGCTGCTCTTGTTGCAAGTCTTTTTCATTTTAAAGAGTTCAGCGTTGAAGATGTAAAATGTTTTCTGAGACAGAATGGAGTTGTTGTTAGATGAAAATAGATGAACTTAAGTTTTCAAAAGGGTTAATACCAGTGGTTGCACAGGATTTAGAAGGGAAAGTGTTAATGCAGGCTTATGCAAACAAAATGGCTTTAGAAAAAACAATTGAAACAAAGAAAGCATGGTATTGGTCAAGAAGCAGACAAAAACTTTGGATGAAAGGAGAAAAATCTGGAAATATACAAGATGTGATAGGTGTTTTCACTGATTGTGACAATGATTCAATACTTTATATTGTAAAACAAAAAGGCGTTGCCTGTCATAAAGGAAATTATAGTTGTTTTACAAACAAAATTTATGGCAAAAAAAGTCTCCCAGTTTTAGAAGAAGTATACAAAGTTATTCAGGATAGAATAAAAGTTAAACCAAAGGATTCTTATGTATCAGAAATCATTCAAGACAATAATAGATTAGTTGATAAAATTAGGGAGGAAAGCGAAGAATTAATCGAAGCGTTTGAAAAAGATGACAATCTTGTTTGGGAGGCTGCTGATTTAATATTTCACACACTTTTATTGCTTGCAAATAAAGATATTGATTGGGATCGATTAGTTGAAGAATTTAGAAAAAGAAGAAAATAATGTATAAAATATGAAATCTGAAGTAAAGGTTTTGAAAGTTAATGCTTTCACAGATAGAATTGATGGCGGAAATCCTGCTGGTGTATATTTGGATTCCTCTATTCTTAGCGATAAGCAGATGACTGAAGTTTCTAAATTGTTGAAGGTATCTGAAACAGCTTTTGTGTATCCTAGTGATAATGCCGAGTATAAGGTTCGTTTTTTTAGCCCTAAAGTAGAAGTAGCTCTTTGTGGTCATGCAACAATTGCAACTTTTTTTACAATGTGTCTGAAAGGATTAATAAAAAATAAAGAAAACAGGGTTTGTGTAAAACAAGAAACTAAAGCAGGAATCTTACCAGTTTATCTTTATTTTAAAAATGAGCTTATTAAGAAAGTTATGATGGAGCAGAGCAACCTTGTTTTAAAAGATGTTGATTATGATATTTCTAAAATATCTGAGGCTTTAAATATCGATGCCGATGAAATAGATACTTATCTTCCTTTACAAAAAGTATCCACAGGTCTTTTTACTCTACCAATTTGTATAAGTAACTTTGATACTTTAAAAGATATGAAACCTGATTTTGATAAAGTAAAAAAGGTTTGTTCAAAAATTGATGTTGGAAGTTTTCATGTTTTCACATTTGATACAATCGAGAATGATTCATTGTATCATGCACGTTGTTTCGCACCTGTTTATGGTATAAATGAAGATCCAGTTACAGGCACTGCAAATGGTGCAGTTTGTAGCTACCTTGTAAAAAATAATATTGTTGAAGGTAACAAGTTTATCTGTGAACAAGGAGATACAATTGGCCGGCGGGGAAGATTAAATGTAAATATTGAAGAGGGAAAAACTTTGGTTGGTGGAGAAGCAAAAATTGTTGAAGAAGTTATTTTAAATTTTTAAAATGCATCTTTAAAGGTTAAATTTCTTTTTTTGCAGTCATAGATTATTTTTTGTCTAATTTTTTGAAAATAGAATTCATCTTTTAGGTTTTTTTCAAAAAGATCTAATGTATTATCCTGTTTTTTTAGAGTGTTTTTTATGTTTTGATATATTCCTGGTTTTAAATTGAATTTGTCTATCATAATTTTATTTGCTCCGTGTTCTGAAAATGTATGAATTATTTCTTTGATTTCTTCTGTTTTAATTGTTGGATAAATTGGTCCAAAAAATACACTAGTTTTAATGCCTGCTTTTGATATTTTTTTCATTGCGTTTAGTCTATCCTGGATTTTGGAGGAGTTGGGCTCAAGTATTTTTCTTTGCGTATCTTTTAATGTTGCAATGCTAAATATGACTTCTGCAGTTGAAAATCTTGATATTATTTTTATATCTCGTGTTACTAAATCCGATTTTGTTTGAATGTTTATTGGGAAATCATGGATTAAAAGTTGTTGCAGACAGTATCTTGTTAGTTTGTATTTTTTCTCAACGGGCTGATAGGGGTCTGTAACAGTTGATATTCCAACTATTCCTTTGGGTTTTTTACGTATTTCTTTTGAGAGAACGTTTGGAATGTTTGTTTTGATTTTTACAAAATCTCCCCATTTTTTTCTATCCAGGTGCATTACGTTTGGTACATAGCAGTATACGCATTTGTGTTGGCATCCGGTATAAGGATTTAAAGAGTAATCTAGACCGGGGAGTTTTGATGGATTTAAAGCTGTTTTGCATTTGATTTCGGATATATTCATTTTATAAAATCCTCAAGTCTCTTCTGAAAAAGCCTGTTTTTTAAAAGAGCGCTGTTTTTAATCCATCTATTTATTGGTATATCCATTTTATTAGATATTGCTGTTAACGCTTCGTTGAAGGTGTCAAATTTATTATAAGGGCTTTTGAGTGCTTTTCTAACGCTTTCGCGAACATTCCATACTCCGACTGGCATGATATAACCGGGGTGTGCTTCTCTTAGGATTAATGCTGCTGCCTGTCTTCTTTCTTTGTTTAATACTTCATTTACTGCAAGTCTTGCAGCATAATAACAACCACCTATTGATGCATAATCTTTTCGTCCTTCGTAAAACTCGTAACTATTATAGATTGATATTTTTCCCCCATATGGATTCCATGTAGTATTTGGATACCATGCCTCCACAAGTTCATATTGCCATTCTGAAGGCATCATAAATATTATCCATTTGTTGTCAAATTGATTTAGAGAGTAGATTCTAAAATTGTTTATCCATGGATATGTTTTTGTTTTATCCCGGAGTTTTTTTCCAAGTATTGAATCAACAGCTGTTATGCTCCATCTAGTAGGTACAAAACGACGGTGTTTTTTTACACCAAATGCTCCAACACTGAATGCTTTTTGAATTTTTGAGACTTGTACACCTTTTTTATATAAATCCGACACTGCTGGTCCTGCTTTTAAATCTGTGTCGTAATATGCTTTTTCAATATTTTGTTCATATTTTGGATTTGTAATATCGAATCGAAGAATAGATGCAGAAGGTCCATGTGGTTGTATTTCATCATAAAAAGCAATACGCCCATGTGGTTTCTTTTTAAATAAAGCCTCTGTGTAAACACTGTTTTTTGAAAGGGCAAGTTCTCTTGTGTATTGGACAATTTTATTTGAACTTTCCACATCATAAATATCTACATTATGTTTACCACGTACAAGCATTGAACGAAAATCAACGATATCCTCAAGTGTTTTGTTAAGCCAGAGTTCTGGTGTATCAATTTCTGATGTATCTCCCATAAGAGGGGGGATCATAGGGCCAATTGATACTTTTGGGTAACCAAATCTACCTATGAAGACACTCGGCGGTGATGCCCCACCGATGTGTTTTTTGTTGATTTTGTTTTTTACTTTATCGCGGGAGTGAAATTTTACAATAACAGGACATCTTGATTTACCGCAAAGCATTTTGGTGCCACGGCATAAAACACATAGGTTAGAATGCGGTTTTTCTTTGATATTTTGAAAATATTTTTGATTTGAAAAATTTCTTGATTTTTTCTTTAACATTATTTGTTAAAAACTAAGATAAAAGGTGGTTAATATAAGTAACTAAGAGTTGGTTGAAAGTAAAATAATCAATAATACTTATGTAGAAATTATGTATATCTAAATTTAATGCCTTCAAAAAAATTGACAAAGAAAAAAAGAGAACAACTTAAGAAAAAAGAAAATAGGATTGAAAACCTAAATTTTTTGGTTACGATTTTTGGTATAATATTTGTTATTATAATTATAGCAGTTGCAGTAATTTTTTTCTTTCCTAAGCCCGAGGAAGAAAATCAAGATTTAGGAACTAAGTATTTTTCACCAGTTGCAAAGGTAGATTTTGCATATGCCAATTTAAATTCTGTAAATTTTTCAATTGATGTACTAGCAAATGATTCGGATAGTGATGGTGAAGAGTTAAATATTTTATCTGTTGGGAATCCTAAATATGGCAAAGCTATAATTGAGAGTAATTATATTGTTTATAACCCTGATTATAATTTTTCAGGTTGGGATGTATTTTCTTACAAAATAGAAGATGAGGATAACCTAACTTCAACATCAAATGTTTTTGTATCAGTTGGTGATTCTAATCCTTTAGCCGCGATAAACACTTCTAAAGGTATTATTTATGTAGAACTCTATGAAGAAAAAACTCCTATTACTGTTGCAAATTTTATAAGTTACGCTAATAATGGTTTTTATGATGGTTTGGTTTTTCATAGAGTGATTGATGGTTTTATGATTCAGGGTGGTGGTTTTTATCCAGATGGAACTAAAAAGGACACCGAGGAACCAATAGACCTTGAGATTAATCAGGATGTTAGACATGTTGATGGTGCTATTGCAATGGCAAGAACTAATGATCCAGATAGTGCAACAAGTCAATTTTATATTTGTGATGGAGCCCAACATGGTTTAGACGATAGTTATGCTGCTTTTGGAGTGACTATTGGAGGTATGGATATTGTAAGTTCGATTTCATCTGTATCTACAACAACAAAATTTGGGATGCAGGATTGGCCAGAAACTAACGTTTTAATTAATAGTATAAAAATTTTGAATGAATAAAAGAAGGAGATATATTGAGATGAGTGAAAAAATAGCAAATTTTAATACAAATATGGGGAATTTTAAAATAGAGCTTTACGGGGATAAGGCACCTTTAACCGTTGGTAATTTTCAAAAACTTGTAGATGAGGGTTTTTATGATGGTCTAATTTTTCATAGAGTTATACCTAATTTTATGGTTCAGACTGGCTGTCCTCATGGCACAGGTTATGGTGGACCAGGATACACTATAAAAGACGAATTTCATCCGAATCTAAAACATGATAAACCAGGTATTTTATCAATGGCTAATAGCGGTCGGCCGAATACTGGAGGTAGTCAGTTTTTTATAACTGTTGCACCAACTCCTTGGCTTGATAAAAAACATACTATATTTGGAAAGATAATAGAGGGCTTGGATGTAGTAAAAAATATTTCAGAGGTAAAAACCGGTAGAAATGATAAGCCATTAAAAGATGTGAAAATAAATAGTGTTAAAATAGTTGAAAAATAATCAATTTGGGGAAGTTGAATATATGATTTTATCTGATAGAGATATAGTTGAGCTTATGCAAAATAAGGAGCTGGGAATTGAGCCTTTTGTTGAGAAGAATTTAACGCCTAATGGGTATGATTTATCAATTGAGGAGGTGTTTATCAAAAAAAATGATGAGCATATTAAAGAGGGTGTTGCAAAGATTCCCCCTCAGACTTGGTTTGCTATTAGTACACGTGAGTTTGTAAAAATGGGTCCTAAAGTTACAAGTCAACTTTGGATTAGAAGTAGTTATGCCCGCCGGGGTGTAATGGCTAGTTTTGGAAAGGTAGATGCTGGTTTTCATGGTACACTTACAATTAGTTGTTTTAACAGCAATGATGAAACCCTTGAGATTCCTATTGGTGATAGGTTTTGTCAGATAGTTTTTGAGAATATGAGCAGTTTACCTAGTGAGCTTTATGATAAAAAAAGTGGTAATTACCAAAATCAAAGAGGCATCAAATTATAGTAAAATTAATATTTCTTATTTATAACTTTTTTATTTTAATTTTTTGTTTTTTACAACAAAAACCTTAATTTTGATAATAATATAGAAATTTTTATAAATAGAGTCATTATTATGGTTATGGGGATATATTTTAAGGAGGTAAAAAAGATGAAAAGGACAATTTTTGGAGTGATACTTGCGGCACTTTTAGTGATGTCTATTAGTTTTATTGCTCCAGTACATGTACAAGCAGCTAAGGTTAACATAAAAGAGTTGAAAGAAGATATTGGAAATTTAGCAGTAACAATTGTTGGTCATGAAAAATTTGATGAGATAAAAGATAATTCCCAGCTTTTGCAAATTGTTGAGGAGGTGCTAGAGTCGGGTGCAACAAGCGACAAGGTAGAAGATTACTTAGATACAATTCAAAGTCTTGATGGTTTTCAGGAGCTTTGCACACAGGATATTGTAGAAAAAGCTGAGTCGATAAATAGTACTATTAATCAAATCTTAAGTGGATCATCAGATTCAGAGGGTGAAAACAGTAACGGTTTCTATATAAAAATTAATGATGATAATAGCTTGTCTATATCAAAAAAATATTCACCAGATTCAATATATATTGACAGTGAAGGAAATATTAAGATACCCGGACATGAAACAATCCCTTCCGATATAATGGATGATATAAAAGATTTCTTGATATTATTATTTCTAGCAGGAATTGGTATTGCCATTGGGGTTTTAATCGTTGCAGGTGTATTTTTTATATTACAAACAATATTTGTAGCAATAGCAGGAGGATTAGGCACAGTCGTAACTGTTGTTGTCGGTATTGCTTTAGTTTTTGCTGCAATAGCAGCGGTTTCTGCTGTGATTACATTTATTATAGATGTAATTGAGTTTCTTACAAAATCAGAGGATAGTAAAAGTAAGGAAAAAGCGATTTTTAGAAAGCGCAAAACAGTTTTTAGTGAAAGATTTATGACTTTTTTAAACAAACTACTATCATTGTTTAAATTAAGAATGCAGAATGTCTTTTGCTAAAACATAAACAATTTTTTTCTTTTTTTTATATTATTTTTCTTGCAAAAGTAAGATAGCCAGTATGTCCTAGCATGTTAAAACTTGGTCTTATACCATTTTCTGTTACAACAAGTTCACGTTGAATTGTCTCGATTGTTTCAACATGAATAAATTTTTGTTTTTTAATCTCTCTTACATTGTTTTCTACTTGTTGTGATAAAGGCGAGTAACAACATAGATAACCACCGGGTTTTAACGCCTTATATGCATGTTTTACAGCATCCCAAGGATTTGGAATATCAAGGATTATTGCATCCAAATTTTTTTCATCTACACCTTTTGTAACATCCTTATTTCTTGCTTCAACTAGTGATGATAGTTCTGAGGTTTCTATATTTTTCATTGCGTGATCTATAAACTTCCGACGTATATCATAAGATATAATCTTTCCATTTGGTGCCACTATACTAGCAAGGACAATAGTGAGTGCACCTGAGCCTATACCTGCCTCTAGTATTTTTGAGCCAGATTTTACTGAACAGTTAAGTATTATTTGAGCTGCATCTTTTGGAAGTATTATCTGAGCTTGCCTTTTCATACCTTGTATTTTATCTGTTATAGAAGGCGTAAGTATCCAAAATTTTTTGTTACCCAATTCAAACTGTGAACCATATTTTTTTCCAATAAAGCTTTTAGGATCTACTACCCCCACTCCTTTGTATTTATCTGTCTTCCAAGAGGTATTTATTAGGTATTTTCTGTATTTTTCATCGATGAGAACTATAATTTCATTATCTTTGACTTTACACATCTGCTTTTTTCACCTAATATCTATTATTGAGTTGAAACTTAAATCTTCTAAATCCAAAACATCAAGCCATTTTTCTTTACAAGAACATTTTTGATTTTCTAAATATTTAATATCCTGAGTTAAAGAAAAATTATTGATTGCTTTTAGATATTTTTTGTCACAAGATTTACAGTTATGAGCACCACGAATGCTGCCACCGCCAGCTACATCACATTTAATGTAAAGTTCTGGAGCTATTTTTTTTGCTTTTTGCAGTATTTCAATAACTGAAAAAAACCAAGGAGGGCGATATTGATTTCGCCTCCACAAATATTCAACAACTGTATTATTTTGAACATTGGTTGGATTAAAAGAAATAATGTCTGTTAAATCCTTAATTTTTTTTACAGTCTGTATTGCATCTGAAATAGATTTTTTTTCAGATATAAAAGGTGGTTTTATTAAAATATAGGTTTTAATTTTAAAATCATATTTTCTTAGAAGTATAGCTGATTTTTTATAATCCTCAAAGGTGAAACCTTTGTTTACAAATTTTTCTCGAATGAAATCATCTGCTGTTTCAAGACCAATTCCAACTTCAAATTGTTTATCTTTAAAAAGTATTTTTATCTGAGAAAGTGTCTCTTTTGTTATGTATTCTGGACGGGATTCAACTGATATTTTATCAGCCGTTTCTAGTAGTTTTTTAAAAATTTTATCTCGAACGTTTTTACTAATCTCTTCATAGTCTAGAAAGCTACCTGAGGTGAAAATTTTTACAAGTTTTTCTTTATTGTATTTTTCAAGTGCAATTTCAAATTGATTTAATAAATCTTCATCTGAAATTTCCTCCCAAGCACTGTCATTGAAATACCCACACATACTACAACCAGAGTCTTTTGCCCATGAGCAACCCTGTGTTTTTAGAATAATTACAAAAGCATCAATTTGCTTTCCATCTAATCTATCTTTTTCAGACCAAGCACTGACAGGTTTAGAAAAATTAGATCTTCTTGGTTTAAAATTTTCTTTAAGTTTTCTTGAGAAAACAGCTAGTTTCTGAGTCATAATAGAGAATAAAAGATAAAGAGATGTTTTATTTTTATTTTTTCCTGTATTTTCTAAATATCAAAAATACAATAAGTAAAGATACTAGAAATACCAAGGCTTCAAAACCAGGTGCACGTTCAATTTTAGCTTTAGGATACTTAACATCTCCTGTTTCATCATCACCTATATCTGAGATATCTTCATCTTCTTCGATACTTAGATTGTATGTTGTTGAGTCATGGATATAATTCTGGAATTTTTCTCTAGAGTTTTTAAAATAATGCACAACTTCAGCTGATACATTAATTGTAAAACTTTTATTTGTAACAGCGGGCCATCCTTCATATTCTATACCAGAGTAATATTCATCATCTCTAATTTGATCCCCGGTTACATTTATATCTTTACCATTATCAACCGTATAAAAAAATCGTGTAATGTCTGTTTTAACCCTGAATTTAATATCTTGACCTAAATCTACAGATTCTCCCGAATCAGGGAATAATAAACTAATTGTATCATTGCTGTAAGTAAAGGAACCTTCTTTTGTTGTCTTCAAACCACTTTTATCTTCCACAATTATTCTATAATCATATTTTTGATCTTTATCAATATTGGAGGGGCCAGTATGATTGTATCTTAATATGTTGTTTTTATAAGTGAAATCCTGTGAGGCTTTTGCACCATTAGGATCGATTATCTCTAAAGTTATATCTGATTTTTCAACACCTGTATTATCAGTGATTTTGGCAAGTATCATAACAATTCCACCTGGTTCTTGCATATCTGGAAGTGTAATGTTATCAACCATTGGTGGTTCTTCATCATATATTGGTGGATTGACTAACACTATCAATGTAACTAGCCAGGTAAAAAAATATATAAGATATGCACCAGCCCATTCCTTTTTACCAAAATCTGAGATTTTGACTTTTAGTTTTTCAAATATATATTTAAGCCATGAGCCAGTAAAGATTGCAAAAATTAAAACAAGAGGCCATCTCATTCCTGCGTTTTCTTTTAGTAGTACCCAGAATCCAAAAGATATCAATGCAACTAGTAAGCCAAATAAAAATGCTAAAAATGTAGATCTAATCTTATTTTTTTCTTTTTTTACAAATTCTTTTTCATTGAATTTAGGTAATTTGAAGGGTTTGTCTTCTTCCTCTTCAGAATCTTTACGTTTTTTCGCCATAATTAATTGGTGTGTGATAAAGTCTTTATTTAAAGGTTTTTCTCAATAATATAAACAATAAAAGATTTAATCTTATTCTTTATTTTATATGTTTTTCTTCTTCTTTAGCTTGCTTTTTTGCCAGTTTAGCTTGTGCTTTTGCTTTCTTTTTTTCGATTTTTAGTCTTTCTTTTTCAAGATCTGCATCAATTTTTTTCTTCTCCA
>CAZOBL010000042.1:4545-17030 GCA_964578185.1 uncultured Thermoplasmatales archaeon | reverse complement strand
TATTTAAATATATGTTTATACTCCTAATTACCACTATTATCCTATTTTTATACTACTATATTTAAGATATTTTTTTATAATGTTTAATAGTTTAGAGCAAATGTAAACATTTAGTAAAGGATGAGAATATAAACCGTAAAAAAATAAAATTTATTTAACCGTCAAATTAATCCCTCCAAAGTGGTTTTTGTCGGAAATAATTTTTTTTTGCGTGTTTGTGTAGCTGGCAATTTTAAACTTTTTACGGTTTTTAAAAACCCTGGCTGTTCTTTACTTCAAAATAGGGTTTTTTTTCTCATCCACCTCTAAATATTTAGCAACAACCCTTAAAAAAGGGGGGGATTAAAAGTTCCTAATGGAAAATTAATAGAAAACTGCTGGGAATTCTTAAATTGTAACCAAGATAATAAATTGAAATGCGAAGTTTTTATAAATGATCTCGGAACAGATTGTTGGCTTATAACTAGAGATAAAAATAAAAAAAGATTTGATAATTGTTTAGATTGTCCTTGGTTTCAATTGAAAAACCCAGAGTTAGAAAGATTATATCTTTAATTTTAGTTAACAATTAAACTATTTTTATGTTTATAAGTTAAAAATTACAAAAAATGTTATAAGATTAACCTTTATTTGTAATAATGATACAATTATGGGGGATAAAAGTAAAAAAATAACTTTAAATGATTCAAATTTTTTGGAATTTGAAATTTTTTTTTCTAAGTTACCTGCCCATTTTTTCAGATTTGAAAAAGATAAACAAGGGAAAATATCCATTGTTTTTAGTGAAGGAGAAATTGCAGATAGATTTTCAATAAATACCAAAAAAGTAAAGGGTAAAATATTGCAGGATATCTTCGCAGATAAAAAAATTTATTCAAATGTAAAAAAATATTACAATAAAGCTTTTTCAGGAAGAAAAGTAGATTTTGAAATTCAAATTAGAAATACTTGGTTTAGAACATATATACACCCTTTTAAAAAAGATACTAAAGGTGACGTTACTGAAGTTATTGGTTACTCAGTGGATATATCCGATCTTAAAGGAGTTGAAAATAAATTAAATGAGGCTCAGGAAAGATTAAAAAAAATGAATGTTAATCTTGAAAGAAAGGTGGAAGAGAGAACAAATGAGCTAAGTGATGTAAACAGGCAATTAAAAAAAGAGATAGAGGATAGAGTTGAAGCTGAAGAAAGATATAGGTCTTTATTTGAGTCATCACCTGAATTGATAGGTGAATTTGACAAAGATACAAGGATTATTTCCATTAACCCTGCTCTTGCTAAAAGTCTTAATGTTAAACCAAAAGAAGTTATTGGAAAGAAAATTGGAAAATTTATAGATGAAGGTGCTTTCGCTTATCGTTTCAAAAAAGGCAAAGAAGCCCTGCAGACTAATAAAGTAATTGAATTTGAAGATAAAAGAAAAGGTAGGTATTTTCATAATATTTGTGCTCCCATTATACACACTGATGGAAAAAAAACTGTCCAACTTATTGCAAAGGATATTACAGAGAGAAAAAAGGCCGAGATGCAGAATCTTTTAAACATGCAATATTTAGAGAATGTTATTGATAGTGCTTCTGAGATAATTATTGCTTTTGATAAAAATAGTCGTATTGTTCTTTGGAACAAAACAGCAGAGGAGTTAACTGGTTTTAAGAAAAAAAGTGTTTTGAATAAAAAATTGAGTAATATAAAAATTTTTGACAACCCTACAGATATAAAGGATAAAATAAAACGTGTTTGTAATGGAAAAAAACTTGTTTTGAAAAATGTTGTTGTTAAAACCAAAAAGGATGAAAATAGAATTATTCGTTTTACAGTATCGCCTATTACAAAGCAAGGCGATGATCAAGATTCTAACAGTTGTTTATTTATTGGGTCTGATATAACAGTTGATTCTGAATACCATGGTCGTATTTTAAGTGGAACAAGTTACATGTTCACAGGAGGTAATAGTAAAAAAGGATTCGATGTGTTTAAAACATTAACTTTCCCAGAGAATAAAGGTTTATATGTTACCAGAGGTATTTTTGAGGAATCAGATTTAAAAAATATCAAGAAGAATATACAAGTTTTATATCTTAAGAAAAAAAATGATTATGAAAAAAATGTTATATCCAGTTTGGATGATTTAGTAAAAAAAATTAAGGTTTTTTGTAAAAAACATAATAATTTTGTTGTTTTTTTAGATAGGCTTGATTATCTGGTGACAAATTTTTCTTTTGAGGAATCGGTAAAAAAACTTTATTTGATTAATGATTTAATATCTGAAACAGACTCAATTTTAATTGTTTATTTTGATTCCAATATTTTTGATAAAAGACAAATTGCTGTTTTTGAAAATGAATTTCATATGCTGCCGGGCCAAAATATTGAGGATGTAGATGTTTCAAATGAGCTATATGATGTTTTAAAATTTATAAATAAAGGTAATGAAAATAGGGTTCTTGTGTCTTTTAAAGATGTTGGTAAAAAGTTTTCAATTGTTAGTAAAACAACTAGTAAAAGAATTAATGATTTAGAAGAAAAAGGTTTAATCTATATTAAAAAAGAGGGTAGACATAAAACTCTTCATGTATCAGAGAAAGGAAAGAGATTGTTGAATCAGAGGAAAACATTATAATTTTTTAAAAAGGTGCTTTGTTATTATGGATTTAAAGGATGTTATTAATAAAAGACGTGCTTATCGTTGTTTAGAGAAAGTTGATATTTCTGATGATTTTGTATATGATTTAGCTGAATGTGCGCGTCTATCTGCCTCTTGTTTTAATAATCAACCATGGCAGTACGTTTTTGTTTATGATAAAAAGGTTTTAGAGGAGATGAAAGACGTTTTATCTAAGGGTAATGAATGGGCATATGATGCCTCAATGATTATTGCAGTTATCTGTAGAAAAGATGATGACTGTGTGATTTATGACCGGGAATATTATCTTTTTGATACAGGTATGGCTACAGCTTTTATAATTCTTAGAGCAACAGAGCTTGGATTTGTAGCTCATCCCATAGCAGGTTATAGCCCAAAAAAAACTAGGAAAGTTTTAGATATACCTGATGAAATGCAGGTTATAACTTTAGTGATAGTTGGTAAGCATTCCAAAAATATTAAACCTATTCTTTCTGATAAACAAAAACAAGCTGAAAAAACTCGACCTGAAAGAAAAAGTTTTGATGAATTTGTATATATCAACGAATATAAGGGGAAAAAATAAATGGTAGAAGCAGTAACAGTAGATGGAGAAGACAAAGGCAACATAATGCTGTATGCATTAAGTACATGTGTGTGGTGTAAAAAAACTAAGAATCTTTTAAATGATTTAGGTGTAAAATATCAATATATTTTTGTAGATCTTTTAGAAGAAGAAGATAAAAAAAATACAATGAAAGAACTTGAAAAATATAATCCACGTCGAAGTTTTCCAACGATAGTAATCAACGAGGATAAATGTATAACAGGTTTTAAAGAAGAAGAAATCAGAGAGGAGCTTGAATAAAGATATGGTAGATATATCTGAAGAGAGAATAAATAAAGTTTATGAAAGACTTAATAAATATGCAGAATCAAAAGGATATCATCTCAATCCAGATACTGAATTTACAAAAGAACTAGTTAAAGGACTTCTAGTAAATCAGGAAAGGTATGGATACTGGGCATGTCCATGTAGACTTGCATCAGGAAAACGGGAAGAAGACAAGGACATTATCTGCCCGTGTGTTTATAGAGACCCAGATTTAGAAGAATATGGTGCATGTTACTGTGCACTCTATGTAACTGAAGATATTAAAGAAGGTAAAAAAAAGCCACAGCCAGTACCAGAGAGACGACCAGTTGAGAAAAGAAATTAAAAAATAAAATATTTTTTTAATCAATCTCTACGAAAACTTTTGAATCTGCTGCAGGTGGAACTTTCTCAGTTTCGACATAGCCTTCATATTCAACATTTCTAATGCTATAAAATTCGTAATAACCTGTTCCATTTGGTGAATTAAATTGCCAATTCCAGCCATCAGCTTCATCGTAGTCTGTATCAAATAAAATCCAATTAGACCAATTTACGTTATCATCTGAATATCTATAGTATAAATCTAATGAGATAATTCCATCTGCGGTCTCAGAATTACCATTAACTGTAAAAGTCTCAAAATCAACTGCTGTTTCAAAGTCGCAAACCTGAGAAGGACCATAAACTGGTGGTAAGTCATCATCAGGAATCTTAGCAGCCCATGCAACACTACGTCTTACTATCCACCAAGTATATGTAAATTCATCCTCTGGTGTTTCTTCCCAAGGAACACGATCTTCCCACTTAAATAATCCATCTAACCAATTATTATCATTTGTATCTTCAGATTCAACAATATGCCCTCCAAACCACATGGGATATTCAGGATGAAGCCCATTCAAAACAATACGACCTTCTTTATCATTTGGATATACTTCAGATAAAATACCTGGTTTATTAGAATAATTAAATTCTATTAATTCATCTGTTTTTTCCCAATCAGGTGTACAGATAGCTGTTGCATATGGTGATGGAGGTAAAGGCTTTCCATATTCTTTACAAACTTTCCATGCTTTGATAAAACCTTTAATTGGTCCAAAAATTCCACCAATATACTTCCATTCATGTAGTCTCGTTGAAATATTTTCAGATATTTCCCATTCTGGGTATTCTGCAAGAATCGATAGTTCCCGAGTGTAATCATCTGGTACAACAAATGCAGGACCCCCTACCCACCTGACACGACATTTGTCATCGAGATAATCATCAAAAATTGGATTATCATGTTTTATTTGCATATCTAGACATATTCCACTGTTTACATTCTTCCATTTCAAGATATTATCAGGATCTTTAAGGTTGCTCACAATAACATTTGCAGATAAATACAATGCTGGACCAAGATTATCAAAACCAAATTTACCATCGCCCATATACATTTTAATATCAGTAAAATCCAATGATCCCTGATCATAAACTCTTCCAGCAATATGACCAGGATCTTTGTAAAATTTTGTAGCTATAGCTGAACCTCCACAAAAACCACAATAACCTCCACCATTTTCTACAAAATCATTAATTGCTTCTTTCCATTTTTTAGTTTTCGATGTAAATGAAGTTATACCTCTTACAGCTGAATTTGCATCACCAATACCTCCACCAGGACACAAAAATATATCGTAATTATTTACTGTCAATTTTCCTTTTAATATATCTTCATCAAAAATTTCAGTTATCTTAAATTTATAGGTTTTATTACCAACGTTCCACTGATATTCATCAAGTAAATAGTTAAATAAATGTCTACCTGAACCCCAACCAAGTTTTTCATCGGCAAAAAGAGCAATATTTATTGCAATAATATCTTTTTCAATGCTACATTTTTTTGTTTCACTATGTGCCATTGTAAATATACTACTTGTCATGAGAAAAATAATTGCTATTACCAAAATTTTTATTTTCATATAACCATAGCCATCGGAACTACTTATTATGATGACTTTCTTTTTATTGGGTATATAAAGCTTATTTTACAAACATTTACAAAAAGATAATAATTTAACTTAAAAGAAAATTAAAAGAAATGTATTTAAACAAGTCCTTTTATTGTAGTAGCACATTCTTTACATATATCTTTAGATTGGCCTTTTATTTCCAATTGATGTATATTATCAAGACCATGTTCTTCCCCGCAAATGGAGCAGACATATTTTCCATCATCTTTTCTTCTACAACAACCCATAAGTGTTTCACCCCCTATATAAGCTATTAAATACTTTTACTACCCGCTTCTTCCATCATCGCAAGGTTCATCGATTTCCATTGGTCTTGCGTGTTCTGGATGTGCAGGTTGAGTACAATAATCAAGTGGAAGTTGTTTCATAGGTTTTCCACAACATTCAGGTGTTTTATCCTCAGATGTTTTAACAGTTTTTCCGCATTCACTACATCTGTATTTTTTCTTATTCATAAAACTATTTTTTCACCTCACAAACATTTTTTTTTAAACAATTTCGTTTATCCGGTTTACAACTTCCATTTTTTGTTCATCGGAAAGATTTTGATCGAGTTTAGGATAAACTTTTTCCTCTTCAAATTCTCTATGTTTTACAAGATATTTTTTAAATGCCATAAAGTCATCCAGTTTTTCACCAGTACGTATCTTTTCTCTCCAGTTTTTTAGTTTATTTATTATGAAATTATGTTGTTGAGTAAGCTCAGGTAGCATCTTGTATCCTTCTGAGACATCATCGGGGTTATATAATGTAAAAATAGCCTTTTCCTCGACAAATAAATGTTTTTCAAGTTGCCATTCAAATTTATAAAAAATATCTTTTATGATATCATGTTCTCCATCAATACTTTCTTCAAGTTTATCAAGAAGTCTTTCAACGTTGCAATGATCTTTTACCATAAGATCTAATATAGAATTTGTTTCACTCATTGCTTTTTTAATCCTCCCACAAGTATTTTTTTATTAATAATAAAAAGAATAACTACCTTATAATGATATCCCTAAATTTTATTGTCTTCATTGTTTTTTTTAGGATCATTTTCTGTTTTGATTTCATCTGGGAGTTTTATCATCCTGTGTTTTATATCTTTAAGTTTTAAATCAAGATAGTATTCACCTGAGATTACAAAAGGATGAGTTAGATTACCTGTCTCAAATTCATTACATAATTCATTTTTCACCTGTTCAAAAACTGAATCCGCAGTCTTTTTTATAACAAGATCTACAAATTCCTCTAAATCAACCTCTGAATCGGTATCTTGCTGTTCATACCATCTCAAGGCTTCTTCGTAAATTTTTTTTCTCATCAGCAACATCATCCCCTTCTCGTTTACATTTCTATGAATCAAATATCAGTTTATAAAACTATGACCTAACATTTTTTAAACAAAAAACTTTAATAAACAGTTAACTATCCACGAAGATTTGGTTAACAATGGAATCTGCATTAACAATAGCAATAATAATTTCATATCTAACAATCCTAATAACCATAGGTCTTATAAGCTCCAAAAAAATCAAAAATTCAAACAGTTTTTTTCTTGCAGATAGAAGCCTTAAAAAACTAGCATTAACCGCTACAATAACAGCAACAACCGTAGGAGGCTCAGCAACTATAGTTGCTGGAGGAAGAATCTATGCCGAAGGACTTCCAGCTTTATGGTATGATCTGGCTGGAGGCCTTGGATTAATAGTATTAGGCCTATTTATCGCAAAAAAAGTAAGAAAAACAGGTCTATTTACACTACCAGATATAACTGGAAAAATGTTTGATAAAAAAGTACGTCTCACATCCGCTGTATTAATAATAATCACAGAAATAGCATGGGTATCATTACTAATACAAGCATGTAGTTTAGTATTATCCGTAGCAATACCAATAAATTACACAATATTACTAATCGCAATCACCATCGTTTTCATACTCTACACCATCATCGGAGGTCAATACGCTGTTGTTTATACAGATATAATTCAATTTTTTGTAATGCTTGTTGGAATATGTATAATCGCCACACCTCTACTTATCATGGATGCTCTACCCAACTTAGGCTCACTAACTGCCGAGTCAATTTCTTTTCCAGTAAATCAAAATATTGGATTTATGGGTGTGGCATCAATTTTTTTTATGATGTTTTTACCTCACATAGTTGGCCCAGATATATATTCAAAAATTCTATCGGCAAAAGATGAAAAAACAGCAAAAACAGGAACAATATTATCAGGCATATTAAAACTAGTTTTTGCAATTTCAATAGCAATAATAGCTCTTTCAGCAATAATTTTATATCCCAACCTTACAAATCCATATCTGGCTATACCCATAGCAATAGTAAATCTTTCACCAATAATCGGAGCAATAATAATTGCTGCTTTTGTATCAGTGATGCTGTCCTCAGCTGATTCATGTTTACTATCTGCAGGTACAATCCTTAACATTGATATATTAAAAAACAAAAATATTAACATTTCAAGAATAGGAATTCTAACAGTCGGAGTTTTTGCACTAATTCTAGCACTATACCTTGATGATGTATTAAAGACTCTTGAGTTAGCATATACTGTTTTTACAGCAGGTCTTACAATACCAATACTATTTGGATTTTACAAAGAAAAAACTTCTGTCACCTCAAATGGTGCATTTTTTGCTTTTACACTAGGCGGAGGGATATCAATTACATGGTTTTTTTTAAATAACCCATTTAATCTAGATGCTGTTATCATTGGAATGATATTTTCAATTATACCATTACTTATTCTAAGGAAGAATGATAAATGAAAAATAAAATACTAAATTTTTTAAAAAAAGATAAATTTGTATCCGGTGAAAAACTAGCCAAAGAACTCAAAGTATCAAGAACTGCTATATGGAAACAGATAAATTCTTTGAAAAAAAATGGTTATAAAATTGAAGCTGTAAAAAATAAAGGATATAAAATAATCTCAAAACCAGATTTACTATTACCTGAAGAAATAGATAGTGGTCTTAACACTAAAATAGTTGGTAAAAAAATTATTTATTTCAAAGAAGTTGATTCTACAAATTCTTATTGTAAAAAACTAATCAAAAAAAACATTGAAGAAGGTACTGTTGTTGTTGCAGATATTCAAAAAAAGGGTAGAGGAAGAAAAAATAGAAGTTGGTTCTCACCTGATGGCGGTATTTGGTTTTCAATGATTTTAAAACCAAATATTTCTCCAATGAATGCTATGATTATTACAATGGCTACATCTATTTCTTTGGTTGAAGCAATAAATGAGTCTTCTGGTCTTGAATGTGTTATTAAATGGCCTAATGATGTTTTAATTAAGGGTAAAAAAGTTTGTGGGGTTTTAACTGAACTTGAATCTGAGATGGATAAAATAAACTATGCTATTGTAGGAGTTGGAATAAATGTTAACAATACTGTTGATAAAGATTTACAAAAAATCGCTACATCTATTAAAGATGAGTTAAATAAAAAAATTTCAAGAGTTGAACTTTTTAAAAATATTTTAAATAACTTTGATGAAAAGTATGGTTTTGTTAAAAATTTTGATTTTGAAAAAATTAGAGCTTTATGGTTTAAACATTCAAATATTGTTGGAAAAAATATTAAAGTAATTCAGCTGAATAGAGAAATAAAAGGTAGAGTTGTTGATATTGATGAAGCCGGTTGTTTAATTGTAGATACAGGCAAAAAACTTGAAAAGATAGTCTCAGGTGATGTTGTTTATCTGTAGATATGTGCTAATATGAGTAAATATTTGTCTTAATAGGGGAAATCTGTTTATTATTTTTTCAAAGAGGAAAAATTTAATGTTTTTTTCTTTTGAAGAAGTTTTTATGTTAAAGGTGGCCCAGTCGCTTTCTTCATCAAATAAATCTTTTGTTTTTGCCTTTATTTGTTTTTGATTTATTTTATTCCAAGTATGGTTTACACTAATTGGTTCTTGGCTTTTATATGGCCCAATCCACTCTTTATCGTTTTCATCTCCCCAATCAATATAGTAGTAGAGGTAGTTGTTTTCTGGGTCGATTCCTTCAAAAGTATATTGATATTTTTCTTCTAATTTGATATCTGTTGGTCCGTTTATAGTTGGTTTTTCAGGTTTAATATTTGTATCCTGAATTATTACAAAACTGGTATCATTAATTGTATAATCCTCTGAGTCTTTTACTTGCAGGTTTAATGTATACTTTCCTGTATCTGTATAACTGTGAGTGGTTTCTTTTCCATAACCTATAGTTCCATCGCCGAAATCCCATTGATATTGTGTTATTGGATTTTCATAGCCGATACTTTCATCTGCATTAAAATAAATATTTTCACCGGTTAATGCCGCATATGGTCCACCTGTATCAGCTACAGGTTTCCAATAAAAGCTATCTGGGTCATAGTCAACCCAGACTATCAGATATTTATCAATGTTTAATGAACCATATTCTATGTTGAAAAAACCATCATACCCCCAGCCTTTACCCCAGCTATTTTTACAAATCCAATATCCTCCATTATTGATACTTGAATCGTCTTTCCAGCCGACTAATGATACCACGTGATTAATCCCTACTACTTTTTTGTAATCATGATAATAATCATTTGGGTTATGATTAATTGAACCCCACAATTTAAAATAATCAGTAGCTTTAATATGAGTTACAAGAGGTCCTTTTTTCATCAGCTCTGTTTTTATCGCTTCTCTATCCTCGTCATTGGGATCAGGGGTCCAATAACCATAATCCTTTATTGGGATGAGGCTTTCCAACCAGTTATTGCATTTATCTGTGCAAGGTACTGAATCATCTTCTTCATAAGGAAAACATGATTCAGGTATTATACCGTTACAATAGTTACCTACAGCTGATGTGTTAATAAGATTTCTTAGAGCAGCAACTGAGCTGCCTCCCCGGCAACTGCCGCATTCATCAATACAGGAAAGCACATATTGTTCAGATAAATCTGGGTTTAAATCTGGCAAGTTTTCATTAATTTTTATAACACCTTCAAGAGCTGCTAGTGCTGCAAAAGCCCAACAACTACCACATGATCCTTGATGCCTTGCAGGAGTTGTCCAATCATAATTATCTTTGTTCTTCCAGTTAAAACTATCAGGTGTTTCAGTTACTTCTGGTTTAGCAGATTCATCATTTGGGTTTGGTAGTTCAAATGTATCAGTCATAGTTGGATATTTTATATCCAACTCATCCTCCTTGAGTTTAACAAATTCATTTGTTTTTACAGGCATGTTTACTCTACTATCATTTTTAGATATTCCATAAGGTGTAAAACATATGCATATTAACATAAATATTACTAAAAAAACATAAGTTTTTTTCAACATAATTTTATTTTATACCCCCTCAATAAAACTATTTTTTCCTATTATAACAAATTTATTACTAAAAAAAGAAATAACAAGTATAGTTAATTAAAATTTGTATTAATCAAATCCTTATTTTACTCATCTAAAACTTCAATAAGTTCAATAAAAGTCAAATAATAAGGATAAGGATACCACGTAAAGTTCGAATCATCTGGCGTTTTAATTATATTAGCTTGAACCTGTACTTTTTTACCTTGAAATTCACTGAGATTATAATCCCAACTATAATTTTCTAAAGGAATAGCCACCTGAAAATTAGCAGGATCTCCATAAGATGAACCAGCTAATGTGATATTACCACTTTTTAAATCAGGGCTAGCATTAAAATAACCTACAACATTAGCACGCTGATTTGCAAAATTTTCAACATCAACTGGGTTATCAACTGTATTTATTTGCCGATCAAGTTTAACAGTCTCATTAGTAAAGGTATTCCTCAAATACAAAGAATTATTTTTCTCACCAAAATCATACTCAAATGATTGAAACTGAGCTGTTACATTATCCTTTAAAACTATATTCTGCGCTGTCTCATTGATTTCAAATCTCCCTTTAGGTGAAGCACCAAGAATAGTAGGAGAAAGCGGATCTATTGAATCTTCATCGTAGTCAAAACTTGTCGTATAATTATATTCACCATTTGGTAAAAAATTATATTCTACAAAATCATCAGATTCCCAAGAACCAAAAAATAAAACTTCTCCTCCAACACCTGGAAGAATATCAGTGCTTCCTTCATTTCCCTCTTCAGAATAATAATCATTTAAACTACCAAACTGTGTTTCATCAAAAACAGTTTCCTCCTCAACTGGAGAATAATAAATATGAAAACTTAAAGCTAAAGTTGCAACAACCATCAAAGTTGATATGACAATCAACGCTTTAGTCAATACTCTCATATTTCACCATAATCTAATTTCTAAATATTATAACTACTTTTTCTTTTTTTAGGTATTGTTATCAACATAGTATTTTTTCGTAAGAATCTTTTTAATATGGTACAAATATATCTCTCTTTGAGTATTTGTAAGTTCAACTTGTTCAATCATTTTTTTCTAACCAATATTAATATTGTAAAAAATATTATATAAAGGGTGTGAAAACGTTTGGGAAAAACCAAACAATTTTTTCAATTTGACAATACGGCAAGAAACATTTATATATAAAAAACAAAAGAGTATAATTCAAGTCCAAAATCTGGCGGGTGGTAAAGGAAAGAAAGAAATGTATTAATTATTATCTCTCTCTACCCATTAATTATTATATTTCAAGGCTAAGGGATATCCTTCCATCTCTCCTTATCCAAACCTCCACCCCCTTTTTTATTATTTATTAAAAATTCGAAAAATTTTGTCGAGATAAAAGAAAATTCAAAAAAAGAATTTTTTAATTATAATCGTTATAATCATCAGATTCATCAGAAGATTTATAATATTTTTTAAATGTTTTATGATCGTATACAACATTTTGTGTTTTTCTTGTTTTTACAAGGTCGATAAGTTTTTTCGTGTTTTTATTCATTTTTGCATCTCCTATACAGGCGCTGTATATGCAGTGCCATGTTAGTAATATACAATATAATATAATTGTTCAGATCT
>CAZOBL010000042.1:0-4535 GCA_964578185.1 uncultured Thermoplasmatales archaeon | reverse complement strand
CTTTTTTATTTTTTGATAAGAAAAATTAAAAAAAAAGAGGAAAAATTGTGTTTTTTTATTTTTTATGTATTACTATTTTTCCACCAGCAAGTTCTGTGGTGGGGTCGTCGTTTTCATCATTGTTTAGATTGTTATCATAAATTAGTTCATCTGTATCTTTATCCCATATCTTGATACGGAATCTATCTATTCCATCTCCTTTTAGTTTACCATCTATCGCCGAGAGCATAAAACCATAGTTACCTTGATTATTTATCGTACCTGTTCCTTTGTACATTGCTTTAGAGCCTGCTATTACAAGCCAGTCATATTCACTTGAATGGAAATTTAGATCTCCTGCTTTAAACTGAAATTCAGTATTTCCTATTGGTGTAGATTGTCCTTTTTTGTATTTACTTACAAAACCAAAGTTGGCTTTTCCTGTTAATGTTTCATCTGGTATGTACGCTCCAGCTGGAGAGTTAATCCATCCTCCACCAGTTACGAACCCGCCGTCTGGGTCATATACTACAATATACTCAAAAATTTCTGTATCATTTCCTCCATCGTCATCTTCTACTGTGACAATTACAGGAAATACCCCAGATTCAATATAACTATGTGAACACGTTATAGTATTATCATTGATTGTACCTTGATCTACTGTTCCATCGCCCCAGTCGATACTTGCAATATGTGTATCTAAAAGACCTGGATCCGTAAAATCAGCATTAAGATTTATAGCCGTGTCAACCGAGACAGGATCAGTTGGAAGGCCTGTTAATGATATAATATCGGGTGCTACATTATTTAGGGTAGCTATGATATTATCGCCACCAACGATATATCCATCAGAATCAAGAAGCCATACATTTGCAGTGAAAATACCATTGTCTTGATATATATGACTTAAATCAAAGCTGTTATCTTCATTGATAACCAATACAGTATCCTCACTCCCATCACCAAAATTAACAAAACCACTAACTACCTCAGATTCAGGGAGTAAAAATACACCTTGCCTTGAAAAAGTTTCACCCTCGTTAAGTGTTATGTCTTCTCCTATATCAACACCTATTACAGCTACATATATAACAGCATAACCTACTCCACCGTCATCATCTATTATTGAAACATTTACTGTAAATAGACCTACATTCGTGTAAACATGTGAACCAGTTATAGAAAGCTCTCCATCAATAACATCATATGTATCTATTGCTTCATCACCCCAATCGAAAACCGCTATATGTGTATCTGATGAAAAACTACGTGGGTCAGGATCCCAAAAACTAGCAGTTAAAAGAAACTCATCATCTAGATATGTACCAATATATAATGGTGCATCAAAATATACTTCTGGAGCAACATTAGAAATAGTAACCTCTGCAGTATCATTTACAACGTAATCAAAGTCTGTAACTTCTAATATAATCGTACCATCAAAATCATCGGTCCATAAAAAAGTCGTAATTGGATTAGATGAAGGATTCGTCCAACCATCTCCAAAATCCCATCTATAATACAAAGCATCACCATCAGGATCACTACTACCACTTGCATCTAAAGTTATTTCTTCCCCTTCTAAACCAAAATAAGGACCACCAGCATCAGCAACTGGAGGACTACCTGTTTCTTCGGCACTTGCAGTTATTGCACATACTGAAGTAAGCAACAACAAAATCACTGGGAGGGATATCTTAACAGCCCAATTTTTAACTAAATATTTCTCTCTCATACAAAATCCACCCAACAAACATTTTTCTAAAAACTAATTTAAATACTTATTGTGTTAAACTACCAATTTGAATTAGCGTTCCTCTACTCTTCACATTTCATGTTTATAAAACTGTCGGCCTAACAAATTTAATAAAATAAAAAATGCATATTGCGCAAAAATTAATGTTTGAGGAGAATTAAAATTTTGAGAAATAAAATAAATCTTTTCGATGAAAAATTCAAAGATAACAAACTCAAATATTTCCTTCAATGTATGCTTGCATCTCTTACAATACTGGCAGTGTTATTATTTTTAAATATCTTAACGGAAACAGCCATAATTACAGCTTTGGGAGCAAGTTCATTTATTATATTTGCAATGCCTCACAAATACACATCGGATAATAGAAGATTAATTGGCGGATACGCTGTTGGACTTATAATAGGTTATACATTTTTTTTAATTTCAAAATCGTTTTTTTTTACAAATTTAATTCAAGATGAAAATACAGTAATAATCTTAGCAGCTGCTCTAGCAGTAGGTCTTTCTATATTTATAATGACGATAATAAATACAGAACATGCACCAGCAGCGGGGATAGCTTTAGGCCTTGTCATAAATGAGTGGGATTACACAACAATTTTTTTTATAATAGCGGCGATTATCTGGCTTACAACGATAAAATATATTCTAAAAAAATATCTAATAGATTTAACCTAATAACTCTATTTTTATCCAAAACACTTATTAATCTGATAGCTTAATTGAAAACCAAATAAATAATGGTTAAAATATGCAACAAAAAATACATAATATATCAATAAGAGTCTTTGAAAAAAACCCTGAAAAGATAGAACAAGTAATCAAAATTTTTAATGAAATTCTACCAATAGATTTTAAGAAAGAAAAAATAAAAATTGATCAAGAAAAAACCGAAGGATTACAAGATGAAATTATAAATATTTTAACATTAAATACACAAAAAAGTAGGCATAACAAATTGATTCTTAGTAATCTTTTCAAAAGATTGAATGAAAATGACCTTGAGAAATTATACAAACAAAGACATACAAGACTTGACGCCGAAGGTAACTTTTACATAAGACTTGATAAAAAATCTCTCTTAGAAAAAAAATTTAGAATAGTTGAACATGGGGATTGTTTCCATTTTAGAATAAAAATAGCTGCATTTCCCAAAAATACTGAGAATTTAAAAAAATCTTTAGAAGATATCTTTCAAGCTAAATTAAAAAAATAATAATAAATATTCGCAACAGTTATTGGGTCTGTATTATTTTAGAGACCATGATCTCTCACAAACATAATTGTTAACGCCAATATGCTTCCAACACATATCAAAGATAAGATCTGGATTGCGGGGTGCAAATGAATTTCCCTCTAGTTCAACACAAAATGAGTATATACCGTGTTCTCCATATAACCAATCTTCAGAAGTACCTGGTACACCTAAATATTTGAAGATACCAACTGGTCTTGGTTTATAAATGCTATATTTGTTTACCTGCGTTATGTTTTCACCTATTGAAAAAAATGTTTCTTGATCTGACGTTGCATCTCCTTTGTAAAACCACGGATATAGAATCATAGATGCATATGTATGATATGAAAGGGAAATACTAATATTTGTTTTTTCTACAAACTGCTTAACCGCCTTTGTTTCATTTTCACTGAAAGGATTTGTTCCCCTATAGGTCATACTTTTATCATTTCCGTTAATAAAAAATCTGCATAAGATCGGCCTTATCTTGTACATATGCCAGTTAAATCCATAATTACGGTTTAAATCAACACCAATAGATGTAACCTTTCTTCTATAACCAAACCAACCATGGTTTGGAACACAGTTTTTTCTAGTATTTGCCTCAACTCCATCAGGATTCACCATTGGAATTATGTAAAGTTGAGTGTTGTTTATTATTTGCCGAATCCTGTCCTCAGATGGATCTTCATCTATCTCTCCATCACCATCGTTGTCTATACCATCAATTATATCTTCATTGATTTCTCCATCTTCATCATTATCGGTATTGTTTTTTTTGTAGTTTTCTAATATGAACGATATATAGTAAATTAAAACTTCATAGGATGGTTTTTCATTTCCATGATGTGCACCCATCAATAATATGCCTGGTTCATTTTCATCTTCAGATACATTATCACTTATTTTAACTCTCCAGATATCTTTTCCATTATATGTTTTTCCAATTGAGCTTAAATTCATTATTTTTGAAAAATTTAAAGAATAATTATGTAAAATATTGGTCATTTGGCTATAACTCATATAATTATATTCTTCTGAGGTAGATTTAGTTTCAATTTTATGGCTTGTGGCAGGTATTGATAAAACTAATAGACAGATGATTAAAACAAATATTATACCTTTTTTCAGAATTTTTATCATAGAATAAACTTTATAATTCTTATAAGATATAAAATCTTTTATGCAATACAAAACTTTTTAACAAAAAATACGATAATAAATTCTAAGCTGGGTTGATAGAAGAGGATGCACATATGGGATTTGAAAAAATAAAAATAATGATTTTTTTTAATAATATTTTTAGGTGGTGTCTACTAAAAGATGGATAAAGATTTTGATTTAAAACCAAATAAAAAAGCCTTTGTAACTTATAACTTTTTTAAAACCCTTACAGGTTTATTTGTAGCTTTTTTCAGCTTATATATTATTCTATCCATATTAATGGACTTAAATCCATTTTTTCTAATTTCTTTGTAATTATCCATGTCTATTGATACGTTTTTACAGAAAAGTTTAAAATCTTCAGAATTATTGATAATTTGACCAGGTAAATAT
>CAZOBL010000041.1:3737-17390 GCA_964578185.1 uncultured Thermoplasmatales archaeon | reverse complement strand
TAACTATCATAATAACAGCAGTATTTTTAACAACCACACTTACCACAATAGGCTATAATCTAGATCAGAAAACAATACAAACAATGACAGAAAACAATGATGAATTAGATCAATATATGACAGAATGTGAAGGCGCAATACCAGTTGGAAACTACCAGATAGGATACGAAGAAATTGTAAATGTTACACTAGCACAGTCATTTACACCAACACATTTAATGTTAACTAGAATACAACTCTACATCGGAAAATCAACATGTACAACTCATCCATGCACCATTGCAATAAGAGAAAATCTAACAGAAGAAGACCTAATAAAAACATCAATACCGCCAACAGGTCTACCGATATACAATGAAAGCCAACCAGCAGAAAATCTGACATGGGCAGAATTTGAATTTGAAGATATAAGCATTAGCCCAGGTGAAAAATACTATATAGTAATTTATACAAAAAATCAAACAGGAAACACATACTGGATAGGTGGAAAAGGCACAAATGCATATCCAAATGGAACAGCATACATCTCAATTGACCAAGAGGAAACATGGGAAGAATTCTTAGATGGAGACGGATGCTTCAAAACATATGGAAGAGAAAACCAAGAACCCGCAAGAGTTATAATAACCGGTCCACAACACGGAAAAACCAATATAACCTATCAATACAGCTTTGTCACCAACGACCCTGACGGCCACAATGTATACTATTACATAAGCTGGGACGACGGAGATATAGAAAACTGGATAGGACCATACAATAGTGGAGAACCAGCCCTAATAAACCATACATGGACAGAGAGTGCTACATACACAATAGGTGCAAAAGCAAAAGATGAATACGGAAAAACCAGCCCATGGCCAGACAGTGATTTAACAGTAGAAATAGTAGAAAACCTACCACCAGGAAAACCAACGATAACAGGGCCTACACAAATAAAAAAAGGACAAAACACAGAGTTCAACTTTGTAGTCCTAGACCCACATGGAGACGACATATATCTATACATAGAATGGGGAGACGACAGCAACAGCGGATGGATAGGGCCATACAACTCAGCAGAAACCATCACAGAATCACATACATGGAGCAAAGGAAACTATACAATAAGAGCCAAAGCAGCAGATGACCCAGAAGGAGATGGACACGGAGATACCGGCAACAGCGACGATGGATTAGAAGGAGAATGGTCAACACAAAAAATAGAAGTACCCGTAAATAAACAAAAAATGCTATTAAACCCAATAATACAGAAACTAATGCAAATATTCCCGGCATTAAACAATCTAATACACAAAATATTAAAAATCTAAAAAAATTTCTTTATTTTTTCTTTTTTTCTATACGATAAATATCCAAGACTTCATCATCAAAACATCTACTATTAACCACCTTAAAATCAAAACCATACTCATTTAAAAAAGAATGCAAACCCTCACGATCAGACAATGAACTAAAAACAAAAAAAGCAAAACCACCCATTTTTAAAAAACCCTTCAAACCCATAATAAACCTTCTAGTATGAAGCAGACCATCAGCTCCACCATCAACAGATATATCAAACCAGCCACTACCACCCACCAGCTCAGATTTACAAGTAGGAAGATAAGGCGGGTTAAACAAAATAACATCAAACAACTCGCCATCCCTTAGTACATTAAAAAGATCACCGTAACGGATATCTAAAAAACCCTTCAAACTCTTCGTATTTTTATCATAATTATACTCAGCATTTAAAACAGCATAAGGATTAATATCCGAGCACACTACACTTGCACCCACACGCACGCACTCTAAAGACACTAAACCACAACCTGTACCAATCTCAAAAACATCAAAAGATTCATCTACATTTAGGCAATTTAATAAATCAAATGAATCCTCAGCGGGATCATAAACCTGAGGATGAACAAAGATATCCAAGCCGTTAAACGAAAACTTCTTCATAAGACAGATATTTTAAAATAAAAAGCTGGTTTAAAAAATTTTATAAACATATAAACACTGACAGAATTGTATGAAACAGCTTACAAAAGCACAGATTACAATTGGGATTCTTGCATATTTTGCCACCATATGGATTCTAATCGACAAAGCAAAAAACAGCCCAGATTTACTCATGGCAGCAGGAATCATAGTAGCACTTCTTTTACTTATACTACTACTTTCCTATATCATAATGTCAATTCTGCAATGGATTGATCTATTTGACCTGCAGACAAACGCGATAATTACATTAGTTGTTTTAACAAGTATGATGATAAATATAACAATTTATCTACTCATAAACACGATACAATAAAAAACTTTTTTTATTCTTTATTTATTCTTTTTAATAAGCTTTTAAAATTCTCTTCACTTTCACGAAGGATTTGCTCAGCTATTTTATGATCTGTTTGATCATTGATTATAAGTGCTACTCCATGTTTTCCATCTTCAAAAGTAGTGGGTATAATTTTTAATTTAAAAAAAAGGTTTTCTCCGTTTCTTTTAAAGTCAAGTTCTTTTTTAAATGTTTTTCCTTCAAGTGCTTCATTTATTGCAAGAGCTATTTCGTTGTTTTCCTCAAATACATTTGAGATGGTAGATGTTACCTCTCCGCCTAATAGTTCTTCACGTTTGGCCTCTAAAAAATCTAAAAAAGAGTCGTTGATAAGAGATATCTTTAGTTTTTTATCAAAGATTACTATGTAGTCAGACGTATAGTTAAGCATTTTTGATATTGGAATTCTTTTTGCTGGAAAAAATACTTTTGCGGGCCCAAATGTAATCATCTCAACTTGTCCTGAAATCCTCATTATATCAAGATATTTGGCGACTGAATTTCTGTTAATTTTGATTTTTCTTGATATATCTGTAACTGTCATTCCTTTGGGGTTTTCTTTGAGTATTTCCTGTATTTTAGCGATCTCTTTTTTGTAGCTATCCATCTGTTCTTTTGTTATATATATGTGCCTATTTATGCATTTCTCTAATGATTATCACTTATGCAATGCAAAGAACAAAACATTTAAATACTAATAATGTATATCAGCATTGTAACAAGTCATTGCATTGCAAAAGAATAAGGTACGGGGAAAAAATTCCCATCATCCACACCCATTCACACTAAAAAAATCATTCCTCCTAAAAATAGAGGACAAACGAAGGGGGACAAAAAAAGAGGTGCCTCAAACTAAAGGAGCATCCCATTCCCATCTCTCATCCTTTTTTTAAATAAAAGGGGTGCCTCTAAAACCTTCTTTTATAAAAAAAAATTATTTTTTCTTAGATTTATTCTTAACAGATTTCTTTTTAGAATTACTCTTCTTTCTCTTGGATTTAGATTTCTTAGAAGAAGATTTAGACTTACGCTTTTTTGCTTTCTTTGAAGACCTTTTCTTTTTATTTGAAATATCGCTACCACGGTCTAAATTCTCTCTAGAATCATAAATAGATCTTCTATCTTTATCCAATGACATTCTTGCAGTCATCCTTGCTTTATTTCTATGCAGATGATAATCTGAGGATGAACCTGAAACAAAATTATTAACGATAGGTGATTCCTTGTTATTTTTCTTTTCAATCTTCTCTGATTTATCCATAGACTTTTCATCTTTAGATTCTTTAACAGGCTCACTTAAAATCTGATTGTTTTTATCAGTTCGAAGATTCAATGAACAAGAAACAATTATCGGTGAATCTGAATCACCCATATCACAGAAATCCACAACTGCAACCGAAGGTTTATCTTTTCTCTT
This sequence comes from uncultured Thermoplasmatales archaeon, assembly GCA_964578185.1. Classification (GTDB taxonomy): domain Archaea; phylum Thermoplasmatota; class E2; order DHVEG-1; family DHVEG-1; genus JAZKSG01. The sequence goes on along the minus strand of CAZOBL010000041.1, from coordinate 13,650 downwards.
TGAAATCAAAAACATTAAAATAATAATAGCACACAGAACAGCTAAACAAGACATCACAGGAAACATTAAAGACAAAGCACTCTGTTTTCTATCGGAACCCTGTTTAACACCAGGATCATCCTCTGAAAAATTAAATTCAACGGTTACATCTTCACTGAAAGTTGTAAAATTACCCATGTTATCTTCAACAGTTAAAACTATTCTATAAGTTCCATTTCGAAGATAAGTATGATTAACAGTTACACCTTCTGAATAGTTTCCATCCCCAAAATCCCATTTATAAGATATGATTTCTCCATCATTATCAAAACTCTTTGAAGCATCTAAAAACACTTGTAAATCCAAGATATCAACTATATTAAAATCTGCAACTGGTAAATTATTTTCAATTAGTTCATCTGAATCATTTGATGTGTTTACTGTTGCATTGAAAATCAAAGATTCTGACCAATCGCTTTCTTCACCGTCTTCATCTCTAGCCTTTACTTTAACCTCATATTCACCAGGTATACTCCATTGATGCGATATAGAGCTTTCATTAATCCAGTCAGATTCGTTTCCATCACCGAAATCCCATAGAAACTCTATCTCATCACCATCTACATCTTCTGATGAACTTGAAAACATATAACTTTCATTTGTAAAACCACTCGTCTGACCACTAGGTTTCTCAGGTATCTGCGGTGCAGAATTTTCTGTTGCTGGCGGCAAAAATGGTGGAGCCGCCGGTCCACTAGGATTAGACGCAGAATCATCAGGTGGATCTTCAGACTCTTCTTCGGGTTCTGACTCTGTTGAAAAACTATAACTACGATTCGTCCAAAGCATTCCATCGGACGAATTAACCATAATAAAATAAACAGTATCATAATCTAGGCTATCTAACTCAAGACTTTTTGTACCATTTGAACTGTTAAAACCTGTACTGATCTGACCATTATTACAAGATATACTCCAATTAATTTTATCTCCATTAAGATCAGATATATTACAACTCCAAGTAAAAGAAAGTGGTTGATCTTCAGCACCATCAGTTGGATCTAAATTGCTAATAGATGGAGGATTATTAACCTCTACTTCTCCTTGTTCTTCAATTACATTGATTATACAACTATATTCATCATGAAGACTTTGATTATCTGTAACATTTAAAAGAACACTATAATCTCCTTCTTCTATAAATTGATGAGTTGGATTCTTTAGATAACTAATATTTCCATCCCCAAAATCCCAAGTCCAGTTTACAATATATCCATCAACATCAGTTGATAAATCAGTAAATTGAATTATATCCTCAACATCAGGGTTCAAAGGATTATAAGTAAAATCTGCATTTGGCGGAAATTCCTCAGTAGGATTATTACCACCTGAACAATCTATTGTAACAATTTCTTGATAGGTGTCTACAGCATTTTCATCATCTGTAACTGTTAAAACAACAATGTAATCACCATTCTCACTGTAAACATGATATGGGTTCTGATGAAAAGACACATTTCCATCACCCAAATCCCAACTATAACTAACAATTGTACCATCGGAATCAGTTGATAAATCAGTGAAACTAACATTGTTACAGGTAGTATTAAAGTAAGAAAAACTTGCACTGGGTGCATCATTAATTGAGTTAATAGTAATAAAAACAGTAGCAATGTTTGATATCGCTGCATCATCATCCTGCACAGTATAAGTAAAACTATCAGCACCAAAGATATTTTCAGCTGGCTGATATTTAATAGTACCATTATCATAAACAAAAGCTGTACCATTAATCGGAGGGTTTTGAATAGTAACAGATGACAAGTCTAGGCTACCATCTACATCTTCATCATTATTTAGAACATTAAACCATCCAACATTGTCTTCATCAACACTTTCACTATCATTAGCTGCAAAAGGAGGATCGTTTACTTCATTAACAGATATATTAACAATTGCTGTATCAAAATCTCCATTATCATCAGATATCTGATAAGTAAAGAAGTCTAATCCATTCCAATCAAGGTCAGGTGTATATTTTATTTCACCAGTTGACAAATTAACATTTGTTGTACCATTAGATGCAGGGCTAACAACTAAAAGAGATGACAAATCAAGACTACCATCTACATCGTAATCATTATCCAAAACATCTATCCAAATAAAGCTGTCTTCACATATGCTTGCAGTGTCATCAACTGCTATTGGAGGATCATTTACAGGGTTTACAGTAAACAAAGCTGCATCAGAATCAAAAAGACCGCCTGTATCTGTAGCGATAAAAGTAATTATCTCTTGACCATACCAATCTTCATTTGGAATGAGCACACTTGCAACACGATCATTTATTTGAACTAATAGTTCAGTATTACCACTATAACTCCAACTAATATCAGCAACATCATCTTCTGCATCAGATACATAATCATCCAAAACAATTGCCTGAAAAACACCGCCTTCATCAACAGTCTGATCACCTATATCATCAACAACTGGTGCATCGTTAACTGGATTTATCGTAATATAAACAGTAGCCAACTCAGAATACTCATATCCATCAAAAGCCCTATAAGTAAAATAATCACTAAAATTTTCACTACCATCATGAGTATAACAAAATGTACCATCAGAATTAAACAATAATTCACCATATCTTACATCATCTACTAAATCAGCAGTTAAAATATGCCCCTCACTATCTGAATCATTTTCTAAAACACTATCAAAACCATTATTCAAAACACTAATAGAGTCACTTTCATCAACTAACACGTAATCATCAACAGCAACAGGAGGAGTATTTTCAAGAGTAGTAAACTTATAACATTCAATACAAACTCCACCATGCTCATCATCAACTTTCACACCCCACCAATAACTGGAAAGAAAACTAGAAGCATCTTCATAAACATGATAATATCTTCCATCTCCAACGCTTTCATTAATCGCTGAATAATCATCACTTTCAATTTTTTCTTTTAAAACTTCTTCATATTCTGCTTCGAACCATTTCAAAGTCATCAAATTCTCATTATCAGATATATTAATACCTAAACGGGGTTGAAGTTCAACATCTAAAGAATTATCTTCTGGATAAGGATTGCTAACTGACGGTGGAGTGTTTTCTTGCTCTTCAAAGGAAACATTCACAGAGATTGCATCAACATACAAAGTCCCTTTACCTTCAATATATGTTGCTTTAAGTTTAAAATTCGAATTTGAAAAATCCTCTGCAACCCAGCTTTGACCCCATGTATCTCCAGGACCTCCATAAATTTTAAACTCATCAGAACTCTCGGAAAAATAATTTGTTATAGGGTCAGACCAAGTTTGTTGGTTCTCACAATAAAGTTCGATATTTAAATTTATTCTATCTTTTATTGATGACTCAGAACCGATAAAAATTGCATGAGCTTCAACAACAACCCAAATACCAACTATGGTTGAGCCAGAAGGAATACCAAAATCAAAATTATAATAATCCTGCTCGTCTAGTTCATACCTAGAAAGAGCATATGAGTCATTTGGATACAAGGCATTTCTAGGTGTAGCCCAATCATTATAAAGTTCCCCTGTTTGAGTAGGATATAAAAAATCTGTATAAGCAGCAGAAGCAACATCAACTGAGAAAATAATCACTGAAAAGACTAATAATTGAAATATTATAAATGAAAATAGTTTTTTTCTGTGTCTTATTTTAAGATGTTTATTCTTGTTGCTCCTCACCATTACCAGCTCTTGTTTTCCTGTTGACCGCCATCCAAAACAATCAACATGTTATACTTTGTTAATAATACTATATAAACATATTGTGTAAAAATGTCAAAAAAACAATTATAATATACCCCCAAACAATACAGACCCACACCATAAAAATGGATGTCGACAAAAAATGAAAATCTCATTACACACAATAAGACCAAAAATCACCGATAAAAAAGCAAATATACAAAAAATGGAAAAATATATTAAAAAAAACAAAGCAGACATACACATATTCGGAGAAATAACACTAACAGGATACAGATGCAAAGACGAAATACGCACACTAGCAGAAAACATAGACGGACCCACAATAAAACATATGAAAAAAATAGCAAAAACAAACAAAACTCATATAATATTTGGAATGCCAATACTAGACGACAAAGTAAAAGGACTAATCTACAACTCAGCAGTACTAATACACCCAGACGGCAAAATAGATACCTACCACAAATGGTTCCTACCTACATTTGGACCTTTCGAAGAAAAAATATTTTTTGACCAAGGAGAAAAAATAAAAATATTTGACACAAAAATCGGAAAAATTGGCATAATAATATGCTACGACTTATTTTTCCCAGAAATATCCAAAGCCTACGCGCTACAAGGCGCAGACATAATAGTATGCATATCAGCATCACCCAACATATCCCGAAAATACTTTGAAACAATTCTACCAGCAAGAGCCGTAGAAAACACAGTCTACATGATCTACACCAATATAGTAGGAACACAAGAAGACCTAGTATTCTGGGGAGGATCACAAATATACGACCCTCTAGCAAATCTCTTAGTAAAAGCACCATATTATAAAGAAAGCACAAAAACATGTAAAATAGATCTCAAAGAACTAAAAAACTATAGAGCAAACCGACCAGTTCTAAGAGATATCAGACCAGAAATATATCAAGATCTACATGACCTAAGTCGCAACCATAAATATACAAAAAATTAGTATTTGTTAGAATTTACAAAAAGTATTTACATATGAAAATTATTCGGAACAAATTGTCCGATAATTTTTTAATCATAAAGAAAGGTTTGGGGAAGGCTGTTTAATGGCGGACTATAATTATAAGGAAATCCATAAGCTAGAAATTACTGCAGTTAAAATCAGAAAACATATCATAGATATGTTATATAGAGCTAAATCAGGACATCCCGGAGGATCCCTATCCGCAGTGGAAGCAATAATAGCACTATACTATAAACACATGAAATATAACAGTAAAAACCCAAAAGACCCTAACCGTGATCGTTTTATTTTAAGCAAAGGCCATGCTGCACCAGCATTATATGCAGTTCTTGCCGAAAAAGGATTTTTCAACAAAAAAGAACTAAAAAAATTAAGAAAAATGAACTGCATGTTACAGGGGCATCCAGTATGCAAAAACATACCAGGAATTGAAGCATCAACTGGTTCACTTGGACATGGACTCAGCTTTGCAGTAGGAGTAGCCCTCGCAGGAAAACTAGACAAAAAAGACTACCACGTCTATGCAATGATGGGCGATGGAGAAACAGCAGAAGGACAAATATGGGAAGCAGCAGCCGCAGCATCACACTACAAACTCGACAACCTCATAGGTTTAATCGACAGAAACATGCTACAGATAGATGGAAACACAGAACAAGTACTCAGACTAGAATCAATAAAAGACAGATGGAGCGCATTCGGATGGAAAGTAAAAGAAATCAACGGACACAACTTCCAAGAAATATTTGAAGCATTAGACGAAGCAAAAGAACACAAAAAACAACCCTCTTTAATAATCCTCAACACCATAAAAGGCAAAGGCATATCCTATATGGAAAACAACGTAGATTTTCATGGAGTAGCACCCAACGAAATGGAATACAAACTAGCAATGGAAGAACTAGACCTAGAACAAGAAAAACTGGAGACGGAATAAAATGGTAGCAAAAAAAATGGTAAACCCTCGAAAAGCATATGGTGAAACATTAGTAAAACTAGGGGCAAAAAACAAAGACATAGTAGTTTTAGATGCAGATCTATCAAAATCAACAAAAACCATAATGTTTGCCAAAGAATACCCAGACCGTTTTTTTGAAATGGGAATAGCTGAAGCAAACATGATATCCACAGCAGCAGGACTTGCCAGCTGCGGAAAAATACCATTCGTAAGCACCTTTGCAGTATTTGCCACCGGAAGAGTATACGACCAAATAAGAATGGATCTAGCCTACTCAAATGCCAACGTAAAAATATTTGCAACACACGGCGGCATAAGCGTAGGAAAAGACGGAGCAAGCCATCAAATGATAGAAGACATAGGCCTCATGAGAATACTACCCAACATGACAGTACTAGCACCAAGTGATGCAACACAGACCGCAAAAATCGTAGAGCTGATGGCAGAACACAAAGGACCAATATACTCACGAGTAGGACGCGCAGACGCACCATTAATATACAGCAAAAAAGACGTGCAAAACCTAAAGATAGGCAAAGCAAAAACTGTAAAAGACGGAGATGACCTCACAATAATAGCATGCGGAACAATGGTAGAACCCGCATTAGAAGCACAAAAAGAACTAAAAAAACAAAAAATAAACGCACGAATCATAGACATGCATACCATAAAACCACTAGACGAAAAAATCATCATAAAAGCAGCCAAAGACACAAACGCAATAATAACCGCTGAAGAACACAACATAATAGGTGGCCTGGGTGGAGCAGTATCAGAAACACTCGCAGAAAAAAGCATTACAACTAAATTTCTAAGAATGGGCATAAAAGACAGATTCTGCGAAAGCGGAGAACCCGCAGATCTATTAGAAAAATACAAATTAAACAAAAAACACATAATAAAAAACGCAAAAGTAATGCTTAAAAACTAAAAAAAACTTTTTAATTTTAAGTAGTAATAATAGTAAGAACATCACCATCTTCTAACACATGATCCAATCCTGTTTTTTGCACGTTATGTTTAGCAGAAGGACCTGATACATTAGCATACCTAAAACTTGTTTTAAACTCACGATGAAGACACCTGCAGGCATCCTCAACTGTATCACCCTGTTTTAAAATCAAAGGTTCATCCATATCAGCCTGCTTTCCTACAGGTTTCATATATACACGAATCAATCTAAGCTTGGAGAAAATAACTTCTTTAAGCTCCTCCAAACCAGAACCCTTCTTTGAAGAAATACATACCACATCCCAACCCATTTTTTTTATCTCATCAGAAATTCGCAAAACTACCTCCATTTTCACCAGATCAATTTTATTTAACAAAACCAAAGCAGGAACATACACACGATTCTGAACCAACACATCAATAAGCTGATCCTCATCTATATCCTCACGGATAACAATATTTGCATTAATCAAATACTCAGAAACAATAGAGCGGATTACACGCTCATTAAGTTTAGTAAGCCTAACAGTACTAGAAATATTAATACCACCATGACCTGTCTTTCTAACCACCACATCAGGCCTAGATTCATTAAGACGAAGACCCGCATTATAAAGCTCATCAGCCATCAAATCCAAATGCTGCACACCTTTCACCGCATCGACCATAAACAAAATAAGATCAACACTACGAACCGCAGATAAAACCTCCAAACCTCGGCCACGGCCCTGAGAAGCACCCTTAATCATACCAGGCAAATCCAAAATCTGAATATTAGCACCACGATACTTCATCATACCAGGAATCGTCTCAAGCGTAGTAAAATCATAACCACCAATTTTACTATCAGCACCAGTAAGCCTATTCAAAAGAGTACTCTTACCCACACTAGGAAAACCCACTAAACCAACAGTAGCATCACCAGTCTTTTTTACAGAAAAACCCTTACCTTTACCACCCTGACTACGACGTTTATCCGCCAAATCACGCAAACGCGCAATCTTAGCCTTCAACTTACCAATATGATGCTCTGTCGCTTTATTCTTCTGAGTATTAAAGATTTCATCCTCGATTTCTTTAATCTGCTTCTCAATATCAGCTGTATCCATAAATTAAAAAACCGTATAACAAACTTGTTTTATAAAAACAACGCAAAACCCAAAAAAAATATGTTAACGAGTAATATGCGTACCAGTCCTACCCTCCAGGGCATCAATTGCACGTTCAACATGTGAGATAATAACCTTTTTACCACCAGCTTCAAGAAAACGAATAGCCGCCAGCACCTTAGGACCCATACTACCCTCAGGAAAATGACCCTCATTATAAAAACGTTTAATCTCCTCCAATGATACATTATCAAGAGCCTTTTCCCCTTCCTTGTTAAAATTAATATATACTTTTTCAACATTAGTTAAAATAAACAAAAGCTCAGCATCAATACCCTCAGCCAAACGCTCAGATGCAAGATCTTTATCAACCACTGCCTCAACACCATCGATCCCCCAACCAGGCTTATCAACCACAGGCATACCACCACCACCCGCAGCGATAACAATTATATCTTCATCCAGCATCTTTTTAACAACATCACCCTCAACAACAGATATAGGATCAGGGGATGGTACAATTATACGCCAACCCTCAGAAAATTCCTTAAGATTATATCCGTCTTTTCTAAGACGCTCAACCTTATCCTTACCGTAATATGGACCAATAGGTTTTGTAGGATTTTTAAAAGACGGATCATCAACATCCACAACAACTTGTGTGATAACTGTAACAACAGGCCTATCTAAACCTTGTTTTTTAAGCTCATTGGAGAAACACTGCTGAATCATATAACCTATAAGACCCTGACTTTCAGCAACACAAACACCTAAAGGCATAGGTGGAAGAACATCAGCTGTTGCATTATTCTGCAGAAGAATAGCACCAACCTGAGGGCCATTACCATGAGTTAAAACGACATTCCAATCCTTATTGATCATTTTAACAATAGATCTTGAAAACTCACGGGTATTTGCAAACTGCTCATGAATATCACCCTCTTGATCTTTTTTTATCAAAGCATTTCCACCAAGGGCAACAATAGCTTTACGTTTCATAGAATATACAAAAAACTGTATATAGTCCCATTATAAAAAATATGATAGTAACCAAAAAAAAAGAAAAAAATTTGATTTTTCTTAGATTTTGTAACCTATTTTTCTAAGAAAATCCTTGCGCCATTGTATCTCATCTTCGTTTTCCACACCTTTAGGTACAAAACCATCGATTACACCCAGAATACCACGCCCTTTATCCTCACCAAAATCTGACTCAGCAATTACCACCTTTGTAGGATTAGCTGTAGCACAAAAAATACCACACACTTCTGGAATATTTTGAATACGGTTAATAATATTTAACGGAAAACAATCTTTCATAAACACAATAAAACTATGACCCGCAGAAATATTCAAAGCATTCTTTTCAGCGATTTCTTTTAATTTATCATCATTTCCAATACTACGAACTTTACAATCACCACTAGCCTCACAAAAACCCACTCCAAATTTTGCATTTGGAACAGTATTTACAATAGCCTCATATATGTCTTCAACAGACTTAATAAAATGTGTCTGACCCAAAATAAAATTCATATCATCAGGTTTATCAATCTCAACAGTTTCAATATTTAACTCACCCATAAAATTTCAAATCCTCCAATACAAATTAGAATAAAAAAAGTACTTTATAAAAGCTTATACAAAAAAAGAAAAAAAGAGTTTTATGGTTTATTTTTTGTTTTTGGATTTCTTCTTAGTTTTTTTCTCTGTTGTTTTTGTATCTTTTTTGTTTACATCTGTCTCTTCTATATAGAGATATCCTGTTTTAAACAGAAATACTATTAGTAGAACCATTACTGCTGCAACTGCGCCTATTATCATAAACCATGGTATACCATCATCGGACTTTTCTTTTCCATCTGCATCTTTTGTACTTAATGCTGTTATTGCAAATGTTGAAGTTGCATTTGTTGTGGCTTCAAAGAACACGTGTGTACTGTTTTCATCTGTTACAGTGGTATCAAGCGTGATCCATTCACCTTCGCTGTATCTCATTAGTACTATGTTTTCTTTGTTTATATCGTTGTGTTCTAACCATGTTTTCTCAACTTTGAAATCAATAGTTACCTCTACATCTCCACTTGACAGGGTTTCATCTGCTGTTACTGATATATCCATATAAGAGTATACATATTCACCATTAGTTGGTTCTGTTGCATCTTCTGGTTTTTC
>CAZOBL010000041.1:0-3727 GCA_964578185.1 uncultured Thermoplasmatales archaeon | reverse complement strand
TTTGGTGACTGTAATTTGTACATTACTTAGGTTTTTGTTTGATTTAACTTCTACTTTATCAAGATCTGTACCTGTTAGTTCTTCCTGTGACATTTCTTCTGTTTGGTTTTCACCAAGGTCACCGAGTTCTTTTGATTTTGTTTCATTTTCTTCCTCCTGTGTAGTTTGTACTGTAAACTGATAAGTACTAGAGGTTGTAGTTTGATCAGCTGAGTCATATGCTTTAATATAATACTCGATTGTGTTACCTTGAGCAAAAGGACCTATTGTAGCAGAATACGTCTGATCATCAGAAGTTGTCATGTTTTTAGATTGAGTGGTATTCCAATAAAGTTCTACTTTGCTAATTCCCAAATCATCTGTAACTTGTGCAGATATTGTTACTGTATCATTTGCTGTTACACTGGTTGGACTATGTGAAATGCTTGTTATTTGTGGTAGTTCATCGATGTCATTAATTGTGACTTCAACAGTCTCTGTATCCGTGTTGTCTTCCTCATCTTTTACTCTTAATTTAACAGTGTAGGTGTCAGGGTTTTCGTATGTATACGTGGTAGTAGGTGATGTTAACCATTCTGTATCATATGTACCATCATTTGTCCAGTCCCACATATAACCAGTTATATCACCTGCAGTAGAGCTACTAGCTGATGCGTTAAAAGTTATAGGTTGGTCTTCATCAGCGGTATATGGCCCTCCGGGGTCGGCTGTAATAGTCGAACTTGGTGGTGGTGTTACAGGTGGTGTAGTTGTTCCACCTCCTTCTTCCTCTTCAGTTGTAAAAGTACAGGTATAATTTTCAAGCATAACGTTTCCATTTTCATCTGTTGCATTCCATTCAACTGTTACAGTATATTCTGTTGAATAACTTAGACTTGAAGATGGATTAATGGTTAGTGTTTTGTTGTTATTTGTCCACTCATGATCCCAACTTGGTGAAAATGTAATATTTCCCTCTGTTGTTGTTCGATTCATTGATTTTGAAAAAGTAATTTCTATATTTACAGTTCTTGAAACATCAGTAGCACCATCAGCAGGGGTAAACGATGAGACCTCAGGCGATATAACCAATGCATATGTATCATTGTTGTTGCCAGGTCCGGGGATTGTATAATTTGTATCACCTAATCCATCATGAGTTGTATCTGATCCATTGTAATCACTCCAGTAGTTGCCACCTAAAAAGTTTCCTTCAACTATATTTGTTCCAGATGTTTTTGATGTATTCCAGGCATTGGTTCCATTATCATAAGAATTATCAACATTGTCAAAATAGTTATTGTAGATGACATTATTGTTACATGCAGGGTTACCTGTAAGATTAATGCCTAATTGGTTGTTGGAGATATTATTGCTAGTTATATTGTTGTAATGCTCACTTGTTAAGTTGATACCAACGTTGTTACCTGTGATAGTGCATCCTGTAATATTGTTATAACTACTTGGTATGAGTGCTTGGATAAATATTCCAATCCCTGTATTGTTTTGTATAGTACAATTTTCAACCGTATTATAGCTAGAGTCATATATGTGAATTCCATTTGTATAGTTATAGATGATATTATTTTGTACAATATTATTGTTTGAAGAAGTACCCCCCAAAGGAGCAGAAATATGTATCCCTGCAGCATGGTCCTGAGAAGTAGAACAATCCGTTATCGTATTATTATATAAGGTGTTGCTATTTGATCCATCATTTATATTAACTCCATATAAATCATTTCCAGATATTGTGTTATTAATAATATCATTGTCCCTACTTCTTTGCATTTGTACGCCATAGTCATTTGAGTTAATAGTGTTGTTTTCAACCGTTGTATTATGTGAATAATAGAGGTTTATACCATAATGTTCAGTAGAATTAATAGTATTATTTGTAACAATATTATATCCACAATAATCATCCGAAAGACCAACAATGGAAATACCCCACCATGTATTATTGGTGAAAATGTTATTAGTAAAAGTATTATTTGAGGAGGATCCTAATACTATACCCCCCTTATTATTGGAACAATTTAGTCGATCATAAGTACCATTATCATAGCCCTCACTAATGTTAACACCATGATGATCTGTTGCACCTGTTATAGTCATATTTTTTAAGGTAACATTATCATGTTGAATATCAAATACATGATCTGCAGAACTATTTTGGACAATTACTTCACTGGTACCATTTCCAATGATGTTTAAGCATTTATCTACATCAATATTTTCAGTATATGTTCCATTCCAGACATATATAGTCATTCCCGATGAAGCATTACCTATTGCATTTTGAATGCTATCGAATTTTGTTCCATGCCATCCAGTTGTATCACTACTAAAATCATCATCTACATAGAATTCTGATGCGGTAGTAGCACTATCGCTGTTATTATTCGAACTATAACAGTTATCCGTTGAATTATACGACCATATTTGGTAATAATAGATAGTGTCATAAGTTAAACCTGTATGGTTATAAGTTGTATTTGAGCTACTGTTTTCTATTTCTGTACCTTGTCCTCTCGTCCAAGTTGAGGAACTAGTCTTATATTCAATATATGTGTAGTTATTGCCGTTGCTATTCCAACTTAGATTTATTTCAGTGTTACTGTAAGTTGTTGCAGTAAAACCTGTTGGAGGCGCAGGAGTGTACTGATCTCTTGTAGTGAAATGATATGTAGTGTTTGTCCAATATGATCCATCTGTGAGGTTTACACTCCAGTAGTATGTTTCTGAAGTGTTAGTAAAGTTTGCATTAGTCTGATTAATAGTTACATTTCCACTAGACGTATCAATAGAAACGTTCGTTGCAAAAATAACCCAAGGCCCAGAAGAATTAGAATACCAATAAGCTGTGAGTGTATCATCATTGATATCATCTACAGTAACATTTAGATTTGGTATCAGATCAATATTAGTTGACTGATTTAATGGATATTCATTTTCTTGAGTTGGAGAAGACGTAAGTACTAAAGGCAACTCATCATATGATTCATAAGGAGTATTTCCTATTCCATCACCTGTAGTATCAACACCATCATAATCACTCCAGTAGTTACCACCAAGATACGGTCCACCTATAATATTTGTTTCAAGTGTCTTTGAAATATTCCATGTGTTGTTTTGATCAAGATGATCGTCTGCATTATCGGTGAAATTGTTATTGTAGATTAGATTGTTAAAACAAGACTGAGAAACCAGCTGTATGCCAAATACTGTGTGGTTGTATATATGATTTGAAAATATGGTGCTATCATTTGAATCGCAAAAATATAGACCGCGCGTGTTATTGAAAATAATATTTGAAGATATGTTGTTAGTGTTAGATGAAGTAAACAATTGGATGCCATAAGATGTATGATTATAAATTGTATTTGAAGTTATGTTATTGTTTGGGGAAACCCATAGTACGATACCGGGCTCTGTATTATTGTAAATGTTATTTTCTGTAATATTATTGTTAGATGAAGATGAAAATTGGATACCATAATTCAAATTATTGTAAATGTTATTTTCTGCAATATGATTGTTAGTTGAAGAAGTAGTTAAACGTATGCCACGGTCATTATTATTATACACATGATTTGAGGATAAATTGTTATTATCTGAATTTGTAATATCTATGGCAATATTACTGTTATTGAATATATAATTCGAAATTATATTGTTATTATCTGAATTACTAGAATCAATACCATCTGCATTGTTGCTAATATTATTATTAAAAATGGTATTT
>CAZOBL010000040.1:0-17951 GCA_964578185.1 uncultured Thermoplasmatales archaeon | reverse complement strand
ACATAAAAAAAGAAATACAATAACTTAATAAAGTAATTTTTTAGAAAAAAAAATCATAAAAAAAAGAATTAATTTAACTCCAGCCAGGCGTTATCTTTGTTTTAATATAGTTAATAGTTAACTCTAGAGGAAAGCCTCCTGAAATACCTATAATAACTTCATTATTTAATGTATCAACATTAATAATATAATCACCGTTAGCATAATCTAGATTTGTCTCATTCATAACATAATCAAAATAAGTCTTCCATATCTGCGGTTTAGATGTTTCAACTTTTATTTCAAATACATGAGTCCAATTTGAAAAATCTGAATGTGAAAACTCTGTTTTAACTGGATATGTCCCAAAACCTGTTATTGAGGTCTTATTATCCATTCCACATAAACCTATCAAATCGAAAACTAATTTTTCATCTGAACCATATAAAGAAGGCGACATAATCATTGTTTCACCTGAGGATTGTTCTAGTATTACTGCACCATTTTCATAAATGTATGATTTTTGTATATGATAATTATTTAATGAAGAATACTTAAGAGATCCGAGATTGTATTTAACAAACTGAGGAGTACCTGTATCTGCACACATATAATTAATTTCCATTGAATGTTCATTTGGTAAAATCTCAAGATTACCATGTGATCTTTGCGAAATTAAAAAAGGGAGTTCTTTAGTACCCATTTTGATAGGTATAGATATTGGTTTATTATTTTGACCTGAAACCGTTAAAAGATCTATTGATGATTTTAAATTTGAAAATTGATCAGATATACTATCCATGTTTTCTGCTTCTTTTTGTGTCATCCATTGGGGCACATAAACTGTTTGAATAAATGCAATAATTGAAAAAAATAAACCGATTAGAAGAAGCGCTACTACAATACCTGTAACAGCTTTTTGCTCATTACCAAAATTTCTAAATTTTAAATATTTCATATTTTCCATCACCTAACCTTCTAAGTTTCATCTAAAGCAGAAACAGTAATAATTAAAGAGTTGTCCTGAGGGTTTTGATCTAAATATTTTGAGTTAATTATCTCAACAGGTATATCTCTTCGAATTTGGAATATTGGTCTAAACATATCTTTAACAGATTCTGTAATATCCATTTTGTTGGTTATATTAAGAACCCAACCAGGTCCTTGAGGAGCTTTATCTCCAGGGTTTTCATAACCTTGTTGTGGAAAAGCTAAATGATATAGACTCCATCGCCAGTTATCCTGCCACATTTCATTGATTATCGCCACATCGATTTCATCCTGAGCCGAGGTAAAACCAAAACGTTCATGCATTTTTAAAATATCAAGCATATCATCTCTTTTGACTAAAGCATCAGCTCTACCTATATGATATAAGTAAGGTATGGCTGCAGCCGCAGAAGGTTTTATGGCCCTTACTCCCGCATCTGCATCATTAGCAGGTAATGGCACATAACAATCTGGTCTACTAGAAGCTATTACAACTATGAGCTGCCGTTTTATAGGTGCGCTATAATAAGATACAACTTCTTGATCAAGTGTTTCATATGCAAGTTTAATACCTGAAGACAATGGAACAGCCCAATCAGCTCCTTTTCCCTCACCCTTTATCTTAGTTATATTAAAGGCTATATCATCATAATTATCGTCTCTCACAACCACTGAGTCATAAGTTCTATATAGTTTTTCCACCCGAGCAGTACCACTATAATCTGCTTCACCAGCATCAGGGTTAACAATATGTTTTCCATAATATTGAATAAGAGTTAACTTAACCTCACCATTATGAGGAATAGTGCCATCCATTAAAGCATCATGTAAACCATTAAGAATATCAGTAAAGTCACTCTTATGACTTTGATTTGTTGTTCCATCTAAAACAATAGCTAATTGAGCAGCTGGACTCGCAGCAGATGATATATCAACTGTAATGTTTAACTCTCTACTTTGAAGAGCAGAAATTGTAGAGTCAATAGACCATATACCTGTATTAGCATCATAAGAACCATCAACAGAATTTAGGGTGTTAAAAACTAAACCATCTGGTAGTGATATCTTAACAAAAACATCCTTAGTATCGGAAGGGCCAAGGTTTGTAATTTTTGACGTTATCCACCAAGAATTTGAACTAGAAATTTTTTTTTTAAAAACTTCAAGGTTTAAATCAGAAACACGAGATTCTCTAACATTTCCAAGCAGTATTGTTGACTTGGTATCTTTATCTCTAACATGAACAGTTAAATTTTCCCAACGGTCAAAGTCAAAGTTAAACCCTACAGATAAATCTTCTAGATCAAATTGTGCTCTTTCCCCTATATTCCATTTATCATTGTTTTTAACTTGATTAATATATGGTTCAGCAGTTAAAACCCTTGAATTATCATCTTCATCTGAAAGAATTATCTCTGCATTTACTCCGATAGAATCGCCACCACGATGATCTAAATAAAGAGTTGTATCAGATATATATGCCACCATGTCAACTGATGGAGAAGGTTCTTCAACATCAACTGAGAAAAAAGAAACATAAACAGCACTAAAGAGTGCTACAGAAATACCTAATAATAATACAGTTCCAAGAACTTCTGAAACAGCATTTTTATTTTTTGAAAGCTTGACGAGTTTTTTCATATAAATCAAACTTTTATATAATTTGTCAGAAAGATTCCAAAATTTCTCTCTTATAATATATTTATGAGTTAAAAATATTTAAATGTTATTATATATTCGTTACCTAAAATATGTAAATATTAGTAAAAACATACAAATTAGGTGAATTAATTTAATCCATATACTTTAAATAACTCGTTAAATATTGCCCTTTTCTAAAAAATCAATCATGGCCCGAGTAGTGTAGCCTGGCAACATATGGGACTGTGGATCCTCTGTGGCGGGTTCAAATCCCGCCTCGGGCCCATACTAAAAAATATTATAAAACGATATATCTAAAAATATATATCAGCTTTGTAGAAAGAAACCCAATAATCAAACTAAAATAGATCCTTTAATTTATTGATTTGAGGATTAACTAAACCTTGTATTTGTGCAGGAAATATCGTTTCTAAAAGTTGTGCTTCAGTTAAATACTTATGATATCTTTCCCTGAAAAGTTCATTTACTTTTTTTGCCTGCATTGTATTTGGGGCTGTAAAAATTATAACCCAATCGTAATAACCATGGGTATACAGACTGTGTACCATTTCACAATCTATTTTTTTTATATGGTTTTCAATTTCCCTTGAAACAATATTTTCAATTATTTCAGGTTTTACCGGTTCTATAGTTTTTTTAAGCAGTAAAATATAATATTTCATCCCTTTTTTTTCTTCGTCAATAATAGGTTTGTAACCCCAAATTGTATTATTTTTCTCAAGTCTTTTTATTACTCTCCACACTTTTTGTCTAGAGAAACCAAGTTTTTTAGCGATTTCGTTAATACTTTTATTTGCGTTTTTCTTGAGTTCTGCAATTATTTTGTTTTCGTCTATTTCAATTTGTTTTTTACTTCTTTTCGGCAATTTAAAAATTCCCCCACATAAAACACATAAAAAGAATAGTTTACGATTACTTAAAACTTATTAGAGCGATATTTCTAACATAAATAATAAAAAAGTGCCAATTATTATACATTATGTTAATTATATTGTTATAAATTTTTACAGTTTTTTTTCATTTTGACTTTTTGACACGATATTTTTAAATAAGTTCAATTGAAAAACCTTGCCATGCTAATATATAACAATATATTGGTGATGGTAAGGAAGGAAAAAATGCAAGGAAGAAATTTCAAACGAATTATTGTAATTACAATTATTTTATTGTCATTTATAAGTATAAAAACAGTTAACGCTCAAAAAATTAAACTAACTCCAATCGATGACTCATATGTAAACCATGAAAAAGAAGATACAAACTACGCAGAAGACAGCTTTTTAAAAATTAGAAATGATCATGGTTTTGCAAATACATCTGGATGGAGATGGTCAAGTTTTTTAAAATTTAATCTATCAAACCTTCTAAACAATAGTCTGATACATAGTGCTCATTTAAACATATATTATACTTTTTCTGAGCATTATGAATCCTTTAATCAAACACTATTAGTTTATAGAGTAACCAGTAGCTGGGATGAAAACACATTAAAATACTCCACCAAACCTTCAACTTATTCTCAAAATACAACTAATATAACCATTAAAGATAACACAAGCTCATGGATTAGATGCAATGTTACCAAGGATATATTAAAGATTGCAAATCAAACAGTTGAAAACCATGGGTGGAAGATTTCAGATGAAAACCATTGGGGACATTTTGATATCCCTGAGTTTATATTCTACTCAAAGGACTCAAATCAAAGTAACTTTCATCCATATCTAGAAATTAATGTTACAAACATTAAACCAAAAGTAAATTTTTACTACAATCTATCCCTTGACGAAAAAAAAATAAATTTAACTGATAAATCCAGTGACCTGGATGGAAACATAGCTTCATGGAACTGGAGCTTTGGAGATGGAAACTCGAGTAATATGCAAAATCCAATACACACCTACAAAGACTATGGCAGATACAATGTTACACTAACCGTTAAAGATAATCTTGAAGGGGTTAATAGTACTACAAAAACTATTTTGATATCTAAAGAAGAAAAAGTCAAAAAAGATATAGAAGGAAAATTCAACATAACACTTGCTACAAACTTCTATGTAGAAAACATAAGCCTCTTTAATAAACCTGGGGAGGTATTATCAGTTAAAGAGAATATCTGTAATCAAGACCAAAATGGATTTTTATTCACTATAAATGACTCACTAGATAAATTATTTATCTGGTTTGAAAAAAATGATTATATTGAACTGGTTGATTTTTACAATAACTCAGAGGCATCTATAAACAAAATAAATACAAATCTATGCATAAATATATCAATAAATAAAACCAGTGTTAATTGGAGTTATATAAAAATTCCTGATAACTATGAAAACCACTCCACTTTAATAGTTAAAAGATCAGATAACAGCTCACTTCCAGATTGCAGAATATTTAGGGAAAACAATACAATTTCTATAATTGATAATCAAACCGATACATACATGTTGATATTTACCAGTACAGAAGAAAATACTAAGAGTTTATACTCAAGTCATACCAAAGAAAAACAAATATTTTCACTAGGATTAATTTTAATTATCATAATGGCTGCTATTGGTATATCTTCACAAATGACATACATATATTATAAACGCAAAAATCTCTCTTACTATGTCAAAAAAGGTCACATGAAAATAAAAGAGTTAGATAAATTTCTAGAAAATACAAAATAAAAAAAGAAAGGATTTAGTTAATTATCCTAATATGATTGCTCCAGCAATTATCAAACCTAGTCTGAAATATTTATCCATATGTTTATTTACAATTCCACCACATATCAACATTAGACCGATTCCATAATATACCATTGAACGTAGTAGACTGCCAATGTGTTGCATGTGCATGTCTTCCCATTGTGCTGGTTCTGTGAATTGAATCATAGCTGTTGAAATTATCAATAGTAAAACTCCGATACATACAGCTATAATAATCAGCTTTTTTGAAAACAGGGTTTTCGCCATATCTTCAAGTGAACCTTGACCTGCAGTTGGACGCATAGCAGGTTGGCTTTGTTGCATTGGTTGTTGCTGAGGTTGTGGTGGTTGTTGAGTTGGTTGAGTTTTTGTTGCTCCACAACTTGGACAAAACTGGGCATTATCTGGAATTTCTGCTCCACATTTTAGACATTTGCTTACCATATATTTTATTCCTCCAAACTTAATATTTATACATACAAGTTTGCGTTTTTAATGATAAAAGAGGTATTTATTAATTTCTTTTATCAGGAAAAATCCATAATAAACAATTTTTTTGATTTATAATCGAGGTTTGCTTGATAAAAAAGAAATTGTTTTAAGTTATAAACAGTTACATAAAAAGAAAAATTATGTAATATTTAGGGAGGAAATAGATATTTATGGGTAATATGGAAAATTTTGGGCAAAACCCTCAACAGCAACAGAATTATCAACAACCAAATTATGGACAGCCGCCACAGCAACAAGGATATTATGCTCCACCGCAAGGACCTTCAGTTGGTGCATTGTTTCATCAAAGTCCACTTGCAAAACTTGGTCTTGTAATAACAATACTTGCAATTATTGGATTAATCTTGTCATACGCTGTACCATGGGTATATATTGATGCAGACGGTCTTGATGATAAATTTTTTGGCCATGACTTTGAGAATAGTGACGATTTAGAGTTACTAAACAATGATGTGGCTCCTTACTACCATGGTACACCAGGTATGGCTGATTTAGGGTTTATATTTTTGATGATACTTGGTATTGTAGCGATAATATGGGGTTTAATTGGCGCTAATTATCAAAATCGATATTCATGGTTTTCACTTGTTGGACTTATCTTAGCAGCAACAGCAATATTACCTTCTATAATGATACTTATAGCAGGAGTCAGATTTATAGGAGTACATATAACATCAGCCCTTAACGAATCATCTTTTATGGGTATGGGTGACAACTTTGTAGCCTATCCTGCAGGCTATGTTATACTAATTTTTGGTTTTATAATGTTTTTATTAGTTTTAAAAATGTTAAAAGGGCAAAATATGTCACTCAGTGCAGGCATGCCAAATAAGATGTATTTTTTTAAAGGAGGTGAAAATAAATGATTGATTATTTCATAGCTAAAGTTCGAAAATTTACAATGATTATGATTATTGTTAGTTTGCTTGCGTTAATTTTTATGCCTTTGCTTCCCTGGGTTTCTATGAGTGCAGGTGATACTACAAACTGGATGGGTGAAGGTGAAATTGATATTGGTGCTGAAACTGCAGATAGTGCAACACAAAAAAGTGATTTTCAAAAAGCACAAATTGGTATGAGAGGTAATCTTGGTTTAATCGGATTATCATTTTGGATGACAATTCTTTTTGGAATCATCATAATGATGGGCATAGGGATTTACAATATGGGTCAAAAATACAGACTGTTTTCTCATATCATATTTTTAATAGGTATAATGTTTCTGATATTTGCTATTTTAATAGTTATAAGTCATGTTTGGTTTTTAGGAAATGTCGGAACTCTATCAGATGAAGCAGGAAAAAATGTTGATTATGCATTTAGTTTCAATTATTTGCCGTTAATAATGGGGGTTATATTATTAATAATCTCAATTATGTACACAATACAAATCTTTCCAGCATCACTAAGAGCAATAACCTCTCATTCGAGACAGAGTCAAATGCGTTATTATCAACAAGGACCACAACAACCCGGATTTCAGCAGGGCCCACCTCAACAAATGCAACAGACATCACCTCCGCAGCCAACCCAACAGCCTCCTCAACCACAAACACAACAAAAGCCACCTCAGCCTCAAGGGCAAAAACAGGGTGCAGCAAAATTTTGTCCTACTTGTGGAACTAAAATTTCTGGTAATCCAAAGTTTTGTCCTAAATGCGGAAAGAAATTAATATAGAGGAAATAGAGGATGGTTAAGAATTGTCCAAACTGTGGAAATACAATAGATGAAAACACAAAATTCTGCCCCAAATGCGGACAACAAATACAAACACCACAAAACTTCGAACAACAAAACTCAAACATACCCACACAACAAACAACACCAGCATATACACCTCCCGCACAACAACAATATACCCCCCATTTACAAAAAAAATCAAATAAAAAAGTATTGATGGTTATAATTGCTGCAATAGTTATAGTTGTATTAGTTTCAGTCATGTTTTTACTTTTTTTCTCATCAGAGGAGAAACTAACAGGTACAAACAAAGCAGAAGATATGGTTAAAGATTTTATAAATGCTTATGAAAACGAGGACTGGAATGAAATTGCATCTATAATGATGAATTCTGATGGAAGTTTTTATACTCAAGAACAAATAAACAGTCACATATCTAGCCTTCAACAAACAGATATGTCAGTTAATATAGAAAACTTTAAAATCTTAAGTTCAGAAAAACTTGCTTACAATACTGATAATACAGATGAAATATATGCTGTTACTTTTGAAGCAAATATCATATATACAGAAAATGGTGAAACAAATGAACAAGGACTGGATGAAAGTACTTTTTATGTAGCTAAAAATAAAAACGGAAAATGGGGATTGTCCACTTCAGCATTTGATATAAGCATGGATGGTGAAGGAGATCAGTATGAACCAGATAATAGTGATAGTAGTGCTACAATTTTACAAACTTCAACACCTCAAACTCATTCTATACATACAGAATCAGACGAAGACTGGTACGAATTCACATTAAGCAGCAGTCAAAACATAAAAATTGAAACATCAGGTACTGTAGAGTATGATACCGAAATGTATCTATACGATTCCAGTTTATATGAGATAGATTACAATGATGACAATGAGAATTATCTTTGGTCAACAATTCAAACTACTCTATCTGCAGGCACCTATTATGTAAAAGTGATAGGTTACGACAACAGTGAAACTGTACCATCTTACCAAATTGAATTAACCTATAACTAAAAGAAAATAAATTTTAATTTTATTTTTTACGCCTACTACAAACTTTACAAACCATATTTATACTATCAAAACAACTGTCACATACATTTCTACCACAAAGGCTACATGTATGCATTGCACTAGGTTTGCCGCATATACTACAAAGACCCATCATTTCCATATATTATACCCAATATACATAAAAGAAAAAAGGAATTATTTTATTTTTGTGCTAATCTTTTAAGTTTAAGTTTAAGATCATTAAAAGGCATTTTGGTTACAACTAAAGGTATTTTCTCCTGGTCAGCAAGTTTAACCGCCAGAGGATCCACTGAACCGGGTTTATGATAAACAACAACACTAGGTTTTACAGGATGGACACGTATTGCTATCATAGGGCTACGACCATAAGTAATGCCTGTAAAGATAATTGCACGCTCAGTACTCCAACCATAAAGACGACTGTAATCTTTTGCATTGATGTTTTTAATTGTTTTTATACTGTCAACAAGAGTATATCCTTTTACATTCTTTTTAAGGCCTTCCTTTTTTTCACTTACAACATTTCCCTGTATTTCTTTTATAAAATCCTGAGCAGTAATGGAAAAAGGGTATTCTAAAATATCAATGATTCCTTCATGTGTTTCCACCAACGAGTCATATTGATGTAGTATCTTCTCCCCAGTTTTTTTGTCAATTTCAATAAGTGCCTCAATGATTTTTCTAATAGTTTGAATACCAGGTGATTTACGTCTACCCGACTCATAATCACTTATAACACTTGGTGATAACTCCAAAAAATTAGCTAGATCAGTCTGACTTACTTTGAACGCGTTTCTCCATTTACGAATCGTGCGACCAGGCTGTGGGCTAAGAGTTATTTCACCAGCTATTTTCTCTGACAATACCTTTTCTACGCGCAAAATGTTCTACCTCAATGGTTTAAATTTGTATCCATAATAGATTGCACCTATATAACCATCTTCCTGTATCTTTCTGAAGGTGCTCTCCACTTTCATACCAATTTTTACATCTTCAATATCACAATCAACTATTTGTGCTGTAACACACGGACCTTCATCAAGTTTTATAATAGCTACAGGATAAGGTACTTGTTCTTCAAATGCTTCAGGACCGACATGAATTATTGTATATGTTATTACTTCACCTTTTCCACTTAGTTTAAAATCCTTCATTTTCCCCATACTTTTACGCCTGCAATCAGGACATGCTTCACGTGGTGGGAAAAATACTTTTCCACAGCTTCCACATTTATTACCAATTAGATTGTAACGTTGAGGAATTTCTCTCCAGAATCTTGCTACATCAGTTTTCATTTATTAATCACCTCTCAATATATTTACAACACAAGTCGCACCCGAGCCACCTACATTATGTGCAAGGCCAATTTTTGCATTTTTAACTTGACGTTTATCTGCTTCTCCACGGAGTTGTTTTGTAACCTCGACTATTTGAGCAACACCAGTTGCACCAACAGGATGACCTTTAGATTTTAACCCTCCACTAGTGTTTACTGGAAGTGTTCCATCAAGCGTTGTAATTTTATTGTCAATTGCTTTTCCACCATCACCTTTTTTAACAAAACCGAGGTCTTCAATTGCACATATTTCTGCTATTGTAAAACAGTCATGAACTTCTGCTAAATCAATGTCCCTTGGTTTTACTCCTGCTTGATTATAAGCCATTTTACCCGCATGAACTGTTGCATCAAGAGTACAGATATCCCTACGTCCATGTAACGCAAGACTATCTGAGGCCTGACCTGAACCAATAATTTTAATTAATTTATCTGTGAATTTTTTAGCTTTGTCAGCAGCACATAAAACTACAGATGCCGCACCATCTGTTACAGGTGAGCAATCAAAAAGCCCTAGTGGATATGCTACAGGTGTTGCATTCATTACTGCTTTTAAGGATATCTCACGTTGATATTGAGCATAAGGATTTTTTGCTCCATTTGCATGATTTTTTACGGCTACTTGCGCGAGTTGTTCTTTTGTAGTCCCATATTCATGCATATGTCTTTTAGCTATCATTGCATAAAGACCAGGAAATGTTGCACCAAAAAATGCCTCCCATTCCTGATCTGCTGCAGTCGCAAGGGTTTCTGTTGCCGAGCCACCACCTACATCATTCATTTTCTCAATTCCACCTATTACTACAACATCATTTGCACCAGATGCAATTGAGAGATAACCTTGTCTAAAAGCAAGTGCACCAGATGCACATGCACCTTCACATCGGGTAGATGGTATATGCATCTGCGAAAAACCTGCTGCATCTGCAACAAGAGCGCCAACATGTTCCTGACCTACAAAACGACCTGAACTCATACTTCCGACATACATACCGTCGATATCTTTACCTTCAATTCCAGAGTCAAGTATAGCCTTTGAACCAGCTTCTGCTATAAGTTGACGAAAAGATCTATCCCAAAGTTCACCAAATTTAGTTATTCCAATACCTATTACAGCTACATCTCTCATACCTTTATCACTCCCAATATAATAAATCAGTCATTTTAGCATACTTTCCATAATCAACATATATTTTGTTTTTGATCATCTCCTCAACACTTGGAGCTTTTTCACGTGCAAGTTTTTTAATTTTATTTGTCACAGTTATATCGAAACTATCACTTCCAGCACCGGAACCATAGCTAGTTACAAAAATCCGATCATTAGGCTTAGCGACATCTAATACAGAAGCCAATCCAACGAGTGCTGCACCGGAATATGTATTACCAATTTGAGGAGTTAAAAGGCCTTGTTTGATTTGATCCATGGTAAAACCTAACATTTTTGCAACCTTAATTGGAAATTTACCATTCGGTTGATGAAAAATTGCATAATCATAATCATCAGGTTTTGAGTCGACACGGTCCATGAGTTTTTTTGCAGCGTTAGTTATATGTTTAAAATATGCTGGCGCACCAGTAAAACGACCACCATGAGAAGGATATTTACGTTCAGCTCTTCTCCAAAAATCTGGTGTATCGGTAGTAAAACTTGTCGTATCGTTAATAGTTGCGATTATATTTTCTGAACCAATTATAAAAGCTGCTCCTCCGGCTGATGCTGAAAATTCCAGTGCATCACCTGGAG
This sequence comes from uncultured Thermoplasmatales archaeon, assembly GCA_964578185.1. Classification (GTDB taxonomy): domain Archaea; phylum Thermoplasmatota; class E2; order DHVEG-1; family DHVEG-1; genus JAZKSG01. The sequence goes on along the minus strand of CAZOBL010000040.1, from coordinate 6,291 downwards.
CAGCCTGAGCGGTATCTGCACCAATTGCAAGACCATATTTTATCATATCTGATTTTACAAGAGCGCAACAGTTTTGAATAGCAGCTGTTCCAGCTTTACATGCAAACTCATAATCAGCTACCATAATATCAGGTGTTGCCCCTATTGCTTCACCAACAATAGTACCAGTAGGCTTTACAGCATAAGGATGAGATTCGCTACCCACATATATAGCACCTATATCTTGAGGGTTAATTTTACATCTCAAGAGTGCAGCCCTTGCAGATTCTACACTAATTGTCGCTGTATCCTGATCGACATCTGGAACAGATTTTTCAAAAATATTCAATCCTTTACTCATTGTTTCTCCATCTTTCCCCCATACTTTTGCTATATCCTCTGTTTTTATCCTAGTACGGGGTATATTTGAACCATAACTGATTATCCCTATATCTTTCATAATATATTCACAAGAAAACTTGAAAAAATAAACTGTATATAAAATTGACGTTTAATTTATCGTTTTTTACCGAAAAATATATAATTTTTGTTGAAAAAAATTCACCAGACGAAATTTTGACGAAGATCTACCATATGTAAATTGACCCCCATCTGCTCAAGTCTTAAAACATATGCTTTACCAAGTTTTTTCTTCAGACGGTCTACAAAATTAAGACCTGCCTCGGCACCAAGAATTTTAGATACGGTCTCTATTAACTTCTGAATAGAACGTCCAACCTCTATTTTACTAGCATTATCAATCTCAGATGAAATTGATACAGCATCAAATCCTTCTGAATAACGACCTTCATCTACTTTGATATATTTCAGACTGTCATAACTACCGTAGATTTTCCTCAAAGATTTATCAATTGATAAAACTGCATAACTCTCTGAGGTGGATTCGCTTAAAACATCAATTAATGCTTTTATCGTTTTTCTCACAATAAGAGCTTTTTTCATATGTAAAGCTGAGAGATCTACGCCTAACTCACCCATTTTAAAAGAATAATCCTTATTGATATACTTACGAATACTTTCAACAAAATCAAATTTTCCTTTATCGTTCAAAATATTATTAGTTTCCTGTAAAATCTTTTGAACAAGATCACCTATTTTTGATGAATCAACTGAGTTTACAGCAGATCCCACAGTTACAATATGTGCATCTTGAACAGAACGTATATCATTAACTTTAACGTATCTTAACAGTTCATATTCAGTATTGAAACGATTAACCAACATATCAACGATCTTATATGATTTATTTCTACCAAATTCTTTATTTAAAACCTCAAAAATTGCATTGAAAATATATTTCAAAAAATCAACATGTGTAATATCATATGTCAGAGTTGCAGATCTTTCATTTAGATACTCCATATGTAAAACGTTTAGATCTATACCTATATCTTTAACTTTTTTTTCTAATTCAAAAGGTAAATCTTCTTTTACTTCTTTTATAAAAAAATAGCCAGCGTTAGAACCTATGGCCTGAGTGATTATTTTTATAAAATCTTTTGAGAAATTTACGATAGTTTCAATTTTTACGTCATCAAAACTTGATTTTATATTTACAATATCTGTAGTTTCAGAAAATTGAGTGTTTTTAATATCAACACTATATAAAAATTTGTAATCATTACTAAGTTTTCTTATTACATTACCAATTGTTACGGCTGCATAGTTTTCAGAAGTTCTTCTACTAATTACATTAACAGTTGAATGCAATAAACGTTGAACTATCTCCTTTTTCTCTAAATCAGCCATCCGCCAAACCACTAATCAAACCACTATTATCCTAAACAAAAATAATACAAGGATAGTTTTTAAACTCTTCTTTATATACGCAGACTATATCAAAAAGCAATCAAGTACATACCAAGAATCTATTATATATGTAGCTCCTTGTCTAATCTGATCAAAGGCGTATATATCAAAGCTCTAAATATATCAAATAAACCAAATATTTCTTTTTTTCCAAATACAAGTACGTAATCTCCACCGGACTCGTGTGGATCCCAGATATAAACATAATACGTCCCAGATTCTGTTACATTTTTATCTAAAATAGGACCTTCATAATATGATTTTCCACCAAAAGGCTCATAGAACTTCTCTCTATCCTCACCGGGTACTACATTCTCCATAACAATCGCACCATACCCTGCAGGTATTTCAAAGGGCAAAGTTTTATTGCAATCTGGTAAACCGGGGCCTACAACGGCATACCAAGGCACAAAATCCTTATAGTATGCATCAACAACTGGAACAATCAACTCCACATAAATTCTAACAGGTCTTCTTTTAACTTTAAACTCAAAAAGATCAATATCATCACTTGAGTTCAAATCATCTTTTTCAAGCCAACTATAAAATGCTTTAGATTGCTCAACATTTTTTCTTATAATTCTTGGTTTTTCAATAGAGTAATCCCTATGTTCAAAATAAGGCACATGCGCTGAAACATTACATGTAACAACTAATAGTATCAAAAAAATACATAAACTAAAAGTTTTTCTCATTTTTAACCCCCTAATACAAATATAATTAAATTTTAATAGATTTAGGAATAGTTAAACTTACATAAATAATCTCTTAGGAAAATAATAAAATCGCTGGAAAATTATCTTTTTTCCTCAAAATTAAATCCACCCATCAATCGATTTGAAGGAACATGACGAATGGCAATATTACCACTGCAATCACGGATCATATCACCTTCATTTATTTTTCCTTTGGGTAGTTTGCAATAACCTGAACACACTTCATGTTCATCCCAATTAATGCTATTCTCATAGATTTTTTGAACTTTTAGACTGCGTGTGTTTTTATCCATTGAAAAAACAACTGGGGGGCGATGAGAGGTATCTTCATTTCTGTCAAAAACCCCTAACAATAATAATACAAGAAAAAGACTGAACAGACCTGTTAGAAAAAACTGTATATGGTAAAACCAAATTGCAAGGACCCAACTTAGAATCCAGACTAACGCAAATATTTTTTCAATAGATGGGATTTTTTCAATTATATATTCTGCATCCATCAACTCAACAGTATGTATAAACAGGTTTTTATGCGTTATCCCAAAAACCACGGGTTCGAGCATATGTAAGCTCTGCTTTAAGGATATCTTTGAGAAAACGCAATAACATTTCTTCTTCCTTTTCTAATCTATTTTTATTATATTTTCTAAGTATACGAGCAGCGGTATCAGGGCCGATTCCTCTACCCATTAAAACAAGTAAAGCAGGTTTACCATATGATAATACTAAGCTTGCATTTTTATGTAATCTACGGACTTCTTTTTCTTCAGTTTTAGATCTATTTTTTTTGTTTAAAAGTTTGATTATGTCTTTATTATAACGTCTGAGGACAGCGATTTTTATAGCTGCACATTTTGAACATTTAGGATGAGTATTTGCTCGAGCAACCGTTTTATCCCAACTATTTGAGCAGTTTGTACAAACCAATGTTATTTTTGTGTCTTCTAAACGATTTTTTAATGACATTAAAATTGAGCGATCTGCTTTCGAGGGTATCATAAGCCCTCTAATAGTTTCAAGACCTGCCGTTGAGATGGGTGAGAGACTTTGTTTATGGATTTTTATTTTCTTTTTTTGAATATCTTTTAAAACCTGAATTGTATTTTCAATGTCAAAACGCTCCCAAATCATTTTATCTACTGCTTCATCAAAAATAAGTGTGTTATCAAAAATTGTTAACAGTTTTTTAGAACCTACTTTTTTGTAATCAAAATCTTTACGTATTGCACCAAATTTTCGCCCGACATGAACTAGTTCCCATTTAATAAAAGTAGAGTTTTTAAGAATGGTAGACAATAGATATTCAAGGGTTTCAGGTTTAATCGTATTTAAAATATCAAATATTTTATCGGTTTTTATTCTACCTGGAAGTTCAAGATTTATACGGTATGCATCACTATTTATACCTATACTTTCACCTATGCTTTGTGCAAGCATCGCAGAAATAAGTCTCCCAATTGTTTCATTTACTTTTGTCCCAAAGCAAGCATTTATTACAACTGTTTTATCTTCTACATCAATTGTGATATTTTTATCATCAGGAACCACAAATCCTTTATTTTTTTGTTTTTCCATCTGTTTAATTATATGAGAAAATGTTTTTTTTGTACATGGATATTTATTTTCAGGGTTTTTATTTTCACTTATTTTTCTTCTAAGACTGCCCACTTCCATTGCAATATCAAAAGGTATTGGTATATCTTCACCACTCCATGAAGGAACATTTCCAATTTCTTTTGAGGAGGATACAAGAACTTTTTTTTCCTCTATTTTGACTATATTCCATGGTTGACCCTTCAGTATAAATTTTGCTCCTTCGAAAATATTATTTATCACAAAGCTTTCATCAAGTTTACCAATTTTTTTTCGGGTTGCAATGTTTACAACGTTATATGTTTCTTCATCAGGTATCATTGAAATATTATCAAGAAAATAAAACCTGGATTTTCTACGTTTAATAATAAATTTTGAATCTTCAATCCAAATTGTTCTCTGTTGATTTAACTGTTCTATTAGCATATCGAATAATTCTTTTTTTAACGATTTGAAAGGATATGCCCGTGTTATAATATTAAAAAGTTTATCTCTTCTAATTTTACCGTATTCAAGAACTGTGGATATGATTTGATTAGCAAGAACTGACAAAGGATTCATTCTAACTTTTAATCTTTCAATGTTTCCCTCTAATGCGTTTCTAGCAATCACTGCACTTTCAGCTAGTTCCTCAGGTGTTGTATTTAGAATTACACCTTTTGATGTTTTTCCTATGCTATGACCCGATCGACCTACCCTTTGAAGGATTCTTTTAACCTCTCTTGGTGAATTATATTGTATAACAAAATCAGTTGTCCCAACATCAATACCTAGTTCAAGCGATGAGGTACATATCAAGCCTTTAAATTTTCCTGCTTTAAAATCATCTTCTGCTTCAATACGAGAAAGCTTTGAAAGAGAGCCGTGATGAACACCGATGTTGAGGTTTTTCTGCCATTGATGAAAACGTGATGCAAGTATTTCTGCCCCATCACGAGTGTTTATAAAAAGAAGAGTTGAAACATGGTCATCAATATGTTTTTTACATCTTTTAAGGGATGAAAAAACAATAGGTTCAATTGATAACTTTTTTGCTATTGGATAATCTTTTTTATTGGGTTTTGGAAGCTCAACTTTGATATCAATATGTTTTGTTACGTCAACTTCTAAAATTTTTACTCTACGAAATTCACCTCTTTTTAATCCTGCAAGGAAACGAGCCACTTCATCAGGTGAACCAATAGTTGCAGAAAGCCCAATTCTTTGAAAATCAATATTTCTATCTTTTGTAAGTTCATATAATCTTTCAAGACCAACTGATAGTTGTGAGCCCCGTTCGTCACCCGCAAGTTCATGTATCTCATCGACAATAACCCATTTAACCGACTCTAGATGCTTACGTAGACGACTCCCGGTGAAAAGAATTTGAAAAGTCTCAGGTGTGGTTATCAACATATCAGGAGGTTTTCTAGACTGCTTAGCTCTCTCATATTTGCTAGTGTCCCCATGTCTAACAGAAATTTTTATCCCAAGATTCTTTCCCCATTCAAATGTTCTTTTTAACATATCCCGATTTAATGCTCTCAAAGGAGTGATATAAAGAATTGAAATTCCGCTATCTTTTTCACTGTTTTTTCTGTTTTTTATAAAATTACTAAAAATTGGTAAAAGCGCCGCCTCAGTTTTTCCAAGACCAGTAGGAGCTATTAAAAGAACGTTTTCCCCCCGCAATATGTAAGGGATAGCTTTTTTTTGAGGTTCTGTAGGTTTTTGAATAGATTTTGATTTAAGGGTTTTTTGTATATCATCGTTTAATTTAGAAAAAACTGTGCTCATCTTACAAAAAATTGGCAATGCAGCCTAATATATAGCTTTTTTTGCTAATGAAATTGATAAAAACTTATAATCGGCAGAAATATTATTAAAAACAAGTTGTTTATATAATGATTGTAATTACAGTTTAGATAACAAAAAAAGTATTGGTGAGATGGAAAAAAATGAGAAAAATTATGGTTGTTGATAACGAACCAGATATAGTTGATTTAACCCGTACTGTACTTGAACTTGGTGGATATGAAGTGGTCACCGCTCATAGTGGTGAGGAATGTTTAAGGAAACTGGAGCAAGAGCATGTAGATTTAGTCTTGCTGGATATCATGATGCCCGGTATGAGTGGTTGGGATGTTTTCAACAGAATTAATAAAAAATCACTTGATACAAAAGTTGCTTTTAT
>CAZOBL010000039.1:0-17993 GCA_964578185.1 uncultured Thermoplasmatales archaeon | reverse complement strand
TTGCATATTGTCTTCTCTACTCTATTAACCATAATTTCACTATCCAAAAAATCTACTATTGTGCGAATAAAACTTGTCACTATCTTTGCATAACCATATTTTCTTGTCTTACTTTACTAGTTTAGACCCTTTTAAATCTTTATTATATTTAAGTCTTTTGCTGATTTTTTGTTTATACTTCATAATTTATATTACTTAGTTTTAATTATAAAAATAGACTAAACATAGATTTGAATATCGCTATTATTTTTCTCTTTATAAATCAAGAATTTTTTAACACAAGTTTTTCTGCTCTAGTGATCTCTTTTAAAGTCTCTTCAGCATCATCTAAAGCATAATCTATTAACTCGCTAATACCCTCTTCAGCAGAAGCATACTTTTTAAGCCCTGCTCTCTCCCAAAGAGCTTTGATTTTTTTATATTTTTCCTCATCTATTTCTATTTGAACCATATTGCATCCCCACCATCTTAAAAATAAATCAAATTAAGCTTATTTAAAACTATTGACAAGTTTTGTAAAAAAAGTTATATAAAAAAGAGAAGAAAACATATTTTGTAATAGTTTTCTCTTATATTTTCTTTAAAATTTCAAGTACAAAATCATAATAATCTTTTACTGTACTGATATGAACCTGCTCCTCTGGTGAATGAGGATATTTAATCGTAGGGCCGATACTAATCATATCCATGCCATCAAATTTTTCACCGATTATACCACATTCAAGACCTGCATGTATTGCCTCCACAACAGGCTCCTCTCCATATTTGTCTTTGTAGATTTTCTTTGAAAGCTTTAGCACTTTTGATTCTAGATCTGGTTGCCAACCAGGGTATGGCTCTTCCTCTTCTACTTCTGCACCAGTAAGCTTTGCTATTGAGCGAATTTGTGATCGCAGATCCTCTAGCTCAGACATGATTGAACTTCTAGAGCTTAGTAAAATATCCACCTCATCTTCTTTAGTTACAGCACTTGCTAGATTTGTGGAGGTTTGCACTAACCCTTCTATGTCATAGCTCATTTTTTTAACTCCATGAGGAAGGCCATATAAAAGATACAAGAGTTTATCCTGCGAGTTTTTATCAAAGACTTTTTCTATTTGTTCTCCTTCAGCTGTTTCTACTTTAAGTTTCGGGTCAATTGGTTTTATCTCATTGAGTATTGTTTTTTCTTCGTCTTTAATTATCGTTTTAGCATTGGATATTTCTGATTTTTTAACTGCTAGTATCGCCTGTGCTTCTCTTGGGATTGCATTGTGTTTATCCCCTCCTTTTATATCAGCGATTTTAATTTCACATTTTTTGGATACTTCACAAATAATTCTTGTTAAAATTTTGACTGCGTTACCTCTCTGCTCATGGATATCAACACCGGAATGGCCTCCTCGAAGACCTGAAACATTAATTTTTAAACCTTTGTACTCTCCTGATAATGATTCTTTATCTATTGGCAGTGTTATCTCTGAGTTTCCTCCACCAGCACATCCAACTGTTAACACACCCCAGTCTTCACTATCTAAATTAAGCAAGGTTTTTCCTTTTAGCATGTGTTTTTCTATTGCAAAAGCACCCGTAAGACCTGTTTCTTCATCGACTGTAAATAATGCTTCAATAGGTCCAATTTTAAGGTTATTGTCTTCTAGTATTGCAAGAGATGTTGCAAGACCAATACCATCATCAGCTCCAAGGGTTGTACCTTTTGCTGTTAAAACATCATCTTTTTTTTCAAGTTGGATGGGATCTTTTGAAAAATCAAAGTCTACATCACTGTTTTTTTCACATACCATATCCATATGGCCTTGAAGTATCACTGTTGGTTTATCTTCCATGCCATCTGAGGCAGGTTTTACAATTGTAACATTTCCTGCCTTATCGGTCCTTGTCTCTAAATCATGTTCTTTTGCAAAATTTATAATATATTCTCTAATTTTTTCCTCATGTTTTGAACAACGAGGTATTTTTCTAATTTCATCAAATTGCTTCCATAAAAGTTTTGGTTCTAAATTATCAATAACTGACATATATTTGCCTCCCTATAATCGAGAACAGGTATTACTAAGTTAAATAAAAGGTTTACCTAGTAATATGCAGCAATATTTTATATGATATCTTTTATTACTCCCCTTAAAGGTGATCTATTATGGATTGGGGTATGAAAAATAGACTTTCAAAAATAATAAATCCAAAAGACGGACACACAGTTATGCTTGCTGTTGATCATGGTTATTTTATGGGGCCAACAACCGGTCTTGAAAATATTAAAAAGATGACAGATCCACTAATGAAATATGCAGATACATTAATGCTTACAAGAGGGGCTCTTAGAAACTATATTGATCCACAGACAAAAATTCCAATTATGTTAAGAGTATCTGGTGGAACGAGTATCCTCAATAAAGAAAACCTCCTTCATGAAGGAATAGCAGTTGATATTGAAGATGCTATCAGATTAAATGTCTCTGGTGTTGCTTTTTCAATTCTTGTCGGTCAACCATTTGAAAGAGATACAATACTTGGAATGACAGAATACATTGACAAATGCGAACGCTATGGGATCCCCGTACTTGCAGTAACGGCCGTCGGTCGAGGACTAGGAAAAGACGCAAAATATTTGAGTCTTGCCAGCCGTATGGCTGCTGAGCTTGGTGCTCATATCGTAAAAACCTATTATTGTGAAAACTTTGAAAAAGTAGTAGATACCTGTCCCGTACCAATTGTTATAGCAGGAGGAAAAAAACAACCTGAAAAAGATGCCCTGCAGATGGCATACGATGCAATAGAGGCAGGTGCCATTGGTGTAGATATGGGAAGAAACGTATTTCAAAGCACAAACCCTGTTGCGATGATAAAAGCAGTAAACGCAATAGTCCATAAAAAATATACACTAAAAGAAGCCTACGATTTATTTAAATCAAGCAAAAAATAACAAAAAAACACCATTTTTTATATTTTTACACTATTATAACCAATCTTCAACAGAAATTTTTATATACTAGACCCTGATGCCCGGGTAAAACCAAATAAAAATATATGGTGAAATAAAATATATGATAAATGCTTACATACTACTCAGAATGGAACCAGGAGATTCAACTAAAGCAATAGCTGAGATGAGAAAAATTGAAAATATCGCAAAAATCTCAGTAGTTGCAGGAGATTACGATATAGTTGTTAGAGCACAAGTTAAAACCCTTGATAAACTTTTGAAGGTTACAAATGAAATACAGATGATCCCAGGTGTTAAAAAAACTACAACCCAGGTTATTGAGAAAGAAATTGCATTATGAGAATAACTATACGAAAAAAATATTTATTTTATGCCTTAGCTTTTTCATCAGCTATAATTTCAGCTGTAAACAGTGGTGTTGATGCAACAGTTAGTCAACTATATATTACAGACCCCTGGGCTCTTGGTATTGCAATATTTTTACTTGGAGTAATAGTATCTTTTCTATTTGGCCTTATTTTTTCAATACGTACAAATGGAAAAAGTATAGGGGCAAGAATTGACCCTTCATTTGAAAGAATACGGTTTATTAGAAAAAATGAAGTTTTATATCAAATCCTCTCAGGTTTTGGCAATTCAATTTATACTGTTGGCTATTTTGCGTTATTTGTAATCATAGATGATCCCTCTGTTGTTCTTCCATTTGCTCAAGTGGTAATTTTATATCTAGTTGCAATTGAGTCAATAAATGATAAAGACATGCCGACATTATCTGAAGTACAGTCGATTCTAATTGTAACTTTTGGAGCAATCCTTGGGTCCATTAGTCTAAGTGGAAATCTCAATATTGAAGCTCTTGCAATTGTATTTCTGCTTATGAACCCAGGTTGGGTATTTTTAACTATTTATCAACGTAAACTAAAATGGCTCAGACAAGATGGTAAAGCTAACGATTCTATTAATATTAGAATATGGAATGTATTTTTTGCTTGTCTGTTTACACTTTTAATAGTTTTTATCTATGATTTATTTATGGGTACAAATCATCTTATCGATGGATTTAATGCTGCATATAATCATCTATGGTGGTCAACTCTTATTGCTATAGGTGCATTTTTTGCTTTTATTTTCTATATACGGGCACTTGGTATAGGTAAAGCTAGTATCGTTACAGCAGTTCGCTCTTCAATAATTATTTTTACCATTCCTGTCTCCTTGTTTATTGCTCATTTAGGAGTTATAGACCCGTTCTCTTTTGATCCAACCTTATTGATTATCAAAATAATAGGTATTACAATAATGATTCTAGGCATCTTATCTTTTGCTCTTAATCTAGTTAAAGCATATATTTTTATAAATATAAAGACAGGATATGATATAGAAGAAACAATGCAATCTTTTTGGAAAATCTCAGGTGTAACCCGTGTTTGTGCCGTTGCAGGTGAATATGATATAATCCTTAAAATTCGTACAAGAGCACTTGTAAAAGGATATGAAAAAATCCTTAAAAAAATTGAAGAAGTTGAAGCAGTTGAACATTACAAATGGGAATCAGTTCTAAAAGAGTGGGAAGACATCTAAATCTATTTTATTTTTATATCATGATAAAAAATCATTAAATAATTGTTTTTTCATTCCTTTTTGCATCATGTGTGGTATTGTAGGAATAATCGGTAATAAGCCTGTATCTCGTATTATTTACCACAGTCTATTCTCAATTCAACATAGAGGACAATCTTCAGCGGGTAAATTGACATATGATGGCAATATCCATGTATATAAAGATGCAGGACTTGTAAGCGAAGTTTTTAACGAAGAAAAAAAAATTGATACAGCTGGAAACGTTGGTTTGGGTCATACTAGATATTCGACAGCAGGAAAAGATGATATCGATTCTTTAAAACAAAATGCTCAACCAGAATATCTAGTAAATCCATTTGTCGCATCAGTTCATAATGGTAATATTTTTAATTGTGATGAGCTTAGTGAAAAAACAAATAGAACTGCTCGTACTGAATGTGACATTCAATGTCTTCTTCTACCTATGGCTGATAGGCTTTTTAAAAAAGATTTAACACCTGAGGTGATTTTTGAAGCCAGCTCCGAAATCTTAAAAATTGTTAAAGGAAGTTACTCGGCTTTATTTCTTGCAGATTCAGGACGTGATCCTTATCTTTTTGCTATAACAGATCCATATAAAGTTAGACCATTAGTTCTTGGTAAACGAAATGGTATGTACTGTCTGACCTCAGAAACAAGAGTTTTCAAAAAAATAAATTTTGAATATGTTAAAGATATACCTGGTGGGTCGGTTGTAATAATTGATAAAAATGGAAATATTTTTGAAAAACAATTTATAAAAAAAGCTGAAAAACCTTGTATGTTTGAATTTTTGTATTTTGCTAAACCTGATTCCAGGATTAAAGGGCGTTCTGTTCATACCGTCCGTGATTATTTGGGTAGACTTCTTGCTAGGAAACATCCTGTTGATGCTGATATTGTTGTACCTGTCCCTGAATCAGGTCGACATTATGCAACTGGGTATTCTCATGAATCAGGTATACCTATCGATGAGGGTATAATGAAAGATAAAGATGAAAGAAGTTTTATTCAGCAAACACAGGAAAGTCGTGATGAAGTCGTTGAAAAAGGACTTTCTTTCATCAGATCTATCCTTGGCGGTAAACGCGTGGTTTTAATTGATGATTCAATTGTTCGTGGAACTAACATTCATAGATTAATAGATGGTATAAGAGATGCAGGAGCAAAAGAAGTACATGTACGTATAGGATGCCCTCCACTGATTGCACCCTGTTACCTTGGAATAGATATGCGTAGCAGAAAAGAATTTATTGCTAGAAAAACCAATGGGGATATCAAATCATGGGAGGAAATAAGAAAAGAAATTGGCGCGGATACTCTTGCTTATACTGATATTGATGATTTAAAAGAAGCAATTGGTTTAGATTTTTGTTGTGGTTGTATTAATTTCCCTGATGGTTATCCTAAAGATATGAAAAAAGACGTAGAAAAATTGTATAAAAATAATAGTAAAGGCGTAAGAGCCTATGGTATAATGAAATAATTAATTATTTAATATGTTATTACTAAAAAACAGTTGAGTTAGATTTATACCCAGAAAATAAAGCTGTTTTAATTGTATGCTTCAACGACATTTACCCAAACAATTGATATATGTTTAGGGGCACTTTTTGAGTGCTTCTTATTTTTTTTTCTCATTGTTAATCGCTATTTAATGAGTTTTCTATGTTTTGTTATTTAAAGGTTTGGTGTTATTTTTACGGTTCAAATATTTTTCATATTTTGTAAAAACCTTTTTATAGAATTCTTTTAAGTTGAAACTAATGTTTTATTAATGTAAAATTTATATCTATATGATAGTTTGGAGAGGAAATCATGGTTAAATATTGTACAAATTGTGGAGCTAGTCTTCCAGAGGATTCAAAATTTTGTGTTAAATGCGGTGCAAAAGCTACTAATAATCAACAACAAAACCTTCAAGCAAATCAAACTTCGCCGCAGCAATCATATAGTCCGCCAAAAACAACTCCGGTGCAACCAAATCCAACCCCGCCACCGATTAAATCGCAGATGAGAAAATCAAACCCCTCATCAGGTAATCTAAAAAAAATAGGTGCGATAGTTGTGGTTGCAATATTAGTTGTTGCTGCTTTATATGTTGCTTTTATGTTCATGGGTGATGAAGGTGATGACGATGGTACCGGGGATGGTCAATCTCAGACAGAAAATTATGGTATTTTAATGGGCAGAGTTAAAGATACTAGCAATTCCGCTATAGGTGATGTAATTGTAACTGCCAGTGGTAAAACTGCGGAAACCAATGATCAAGGCTGGTTTAGTATTTCAAATGTAACTGAAGGAGATAGAGTTCTAGTTGGATTTAGTAAAGAAGGTTATGCTCCAACTTATAGAGTTGTTGATGTCACATCAGGTGAAAGTAACTTTATTGAGACTACCATGTCTACTGTTGATACAACTCAGACTTTTAGAGGTGATACTGGTGGTACTGTTTCAACTACATCTGGAGGAAATCTTGATATTGAACAAAATACTTTAGTAGATTCTCAAAATAATGTCTACTCTGGTCTTGTAGATGTTTCTTTAACTGTTTTTGATTCCACAGATGAAAATGATGCAGATGCTTTTCCTGGAGAATTCTTGGGTGTGGATAGCACTGGAGAAGAGGTTCCATTGAAATCATATGGTTTTATGGACATTTCAATTGCTGACAGCATGGGTAATGACCTTCAATTAGCAGATGGTGAAACAGCGGATATAGAAATCCCAGTGCCTGATAGTATGCAATCTGAAGCATCTTCGATGGTGAATTGCCCATTGTGGTATTTTGATACAGATACAGGCATGTGGCAGCAAGAGGGACAGGGTACCTATGATAGTACCTCTGGGACTTTTTCCGCGTCAGTATCACATTTTTCCACATGGAATTTTGATGTAGCATATCCTCGTGCATTCATCAGCGGCCGTGTTGTAAATTCAACAGGTGCACCAGTTGCAGGTGCAAATGTACGATGCTGGGGTGCAGGCTGGAGCTATGCACGTTGGGAAAGCGGTGAGACAGGTACCGCAGATGATGGTACATTTACACGTATACCAGTTGAATGCACTGTAATTTTCCAATATAGAGCATCAAAAGGAGGATACTCAAGCGATGACTATACCATACCTCGTGCGCTAGATTGTGGTGAGGAATATGATGTAGGAGATATCGTTCTGGGTTCAGTTGCAAACACTCAAATCACATTAACCTGGGGTGAAAACCCAAGAGATTTAGATAGCCATCTTACAATTCCTGAATATAATGGAAATGGTCCATATCATGTTTATTATAGTGATAAGGATTTCTCGCAAGCAAATCTTGATACCGATGATACATCTAGTTACGGCCCTGAAGTTGTAACAATATTTGATTTCCACCCTGGGACATACCGCTATTCAGTTAGACATTACGCTGGAACAGGCAACATTGAAACATCAGGTGCAGAAATAAACGTAATAATACAAGGCGAAGGAATATACAAATTTACACCACCCTCTGGACAAGAAGACGGTACAGACATATGGCAAGTATTCGATATAGTTATTGACTCATCTGGAAAAATTAAAATAGACGAAATAGGCGACTATGTAACTGGTGGAGACGAATCAGAACTACTATACGCAACATAAAAAAAATCTTAATTTTTTTTTATCCAATAACTTGGACTACTCGATCGTCAACCACTAAAAATTCCACTAACTCTCCAGTTTCTTCAAGTTTTTTAAGTAAATCATAATCAAGAATATGCTCAAAATTTGAAACAACTCTACTGCCACTAGGACTCCAACTAGCAATCTCAATACTATCATGGTCATATGATTTTACACTACCAAGAATAGTAAAAGACTGAGTTCTTATTTTAAAATCACAATAATTACATTCGATAATAGTATCATAAGGAGTGTAATCCTCTGCAGAATCAGTCATTGGTTCAACCTGTATTAAAACCATGTCTCCTCCGCATTCAGGGCATTTCAAACTATCTCCATGACTCTTTTTCCAAATATTTGTAACAATCTCAATATTTTTTTTGTTATACCCTGTCGCTTTCACAAAACCAACCTATATAATATGTCAACTACTCACATAAAAACTTTTTCTTATAAAAACATCAAATTAATATCCAACAAAACAATTTACAAAAACAATATGGGCATTATAACTTTCCTTTCAGATTTTGGAACCAAAAGCAGCTATCCTGCACAAATGAAAGCTGTAGCATTAAAAATATCCAATGCAAAACTTGTGGATATAACACACAATATCACACCACATAATCTAATTGAAGGAGCATTTGTATTAAAAAACTCAACACCTTTTTTCCCCAGTGGAACAGTCCACGTGGCAGTAGTTGACCCTGGCGTAGGCACAAAAAGAAAAGGAATAGTGATAACAACAAAAACTCAAATACTAGTAGGTCCAGATAATGGCCTTTTAATACCTGCAGCAAGAAATCTAGGAGATTTTAAAGTATATGAAATAAGCAACACCGATCTACTGTTAGACAACATATCAAACACGTTTCATGGGCGAGATATTTTTACACCTATAGCCGCTCATATTATCAACGGAGTCTTCTTTGAAAAAATAGGTCCTGTAATAGATAACTATGTAGATCTAGATTTTAAAAAACCTAAAAAGGTCATGGACAATATAGTTGGAGAAGTAATATACATTGATGACTTTGGAAATATAATAACAAACATTAAATATGAAGATATCAAAAACATCGCTCAGCAGAAAACAAAAATTCAAGCATCAATCAGTGCAAAAAAACTAGTCATACCATTTTTAAAATCTTACGGGCATGCAAGAAAAGGAGAACCCCTATCTACAATCGGCAGTAGTAACCACCTTGAAATAAGTATAAACCAAGGAAATGCTGCTGAAAGATACAGTGTTAAAGCAGGAGATGAAATAAAAATAAAATTTATACTTTAAACTTAAAAATCAAAAACTTCATCTCCAATTGTACAATAGCTATTTCCACCCCTATAATAACAAGGTTTAACCAGCTTATTTTTTATTAAATCACTTTCAAAAGCATCATCACTTATAATAGCTTTTTCAACTTTTCCAACAAAAAAAGTATGATCACCTAAAGATATTGTTTCATGTAGGCTGCATTCTAAATGTGCAAAACTTTCTTTTAAAAAAGGTGTTTTAACACACTCTGATGATTCAAGATTAAAACCTGTTTTATTAATTTTATCAGTATTCCTGCCACTATAGATGCCACAAATATTTACTTTTTCTACAAATTTTATAGGCGTAAAATTTACAACAAATTCCCTGCTATTTTCTATTAACTCATGTGAAAACCTACTCGGAGCAACAGATATACCATATAGCGGAGGTTTCTTAGAGAGAGTTGTATGCCATGCTATAGTAATTACATTTGTCTTATCTCGCGTGTCCTTACATGTTACCAAAACGGCTTGTTGCGGGAAGCTATAATAATAAAACTTGTCAATATTTCCTTTTTTCTTCATAAATTTATTTCACCTAATGGTTATATTGATTGTATTATAGGTTTTTAAAATTTTAGTAGTGCATCTACAAGACCATGACCGTAATTTATGCAGCCAAAAGCGGTAAAATAATCTTTCTTCTTAAGATAGTATTTCGCGTCTTGATAGTACTGTGTTCCTAGTTGAATTCGTTTATCTGATAAAAGTGATTCATTTTTTTCTTTGAGCTTTCTGAGGTTTTCTTCAAACATTACTATATCTTTTTTGATTCTTGTTTTTTCATCCATAAAAAAATTACAAGAAAAACAAGCTAAAAAATTTTATGAAAAATTGGATTTAAAAAAAAGAAAAAAAGAGATTTTATGGTTTTATAAGAAAAAGACGAAACGTCCTATTATAAAACCTGATGCTTCTTTGATGAATGATTCTTCGTAACCTGGTACAGTCACGTTGACGGCAACGTTTAATCTACCGAAGCTTGGAAGTATTTTGCTCCATTTTACTACTATTGGATTTGAACCTGCTGTAAGGTTCATTGTACCATTCTCATGGGCACTTACAAGTCCAAGTATTCCACCGTTAACACTGATGTCGTAGTCTGCATCTGTTAGATTACCCTCTAGATTATTTATAACGTCGACTGTTACCTGATTCATTCCAAATCCGCCTACACTAATTGTTACATCTGGTTCAGGTTCTTCGCCTTCTTCGATTACAACTGTAAGTGTGTTTCCATATTCTCCAATATTTCCATTTGTATCTTTTGCGCGTGCTTTTACTTCATATGTACCTTCTTCTGAAAATACATGATCTATTGAAACAGTCGTTCCGGTTGATACTGGTCCATGCCATACCATTCCTTCGGATCCATCTCCAAAGTCAAACATATAGTATACATCGTCACCATCTAAATCAACAAGCTTAGCCTCAAATGTTAGCTCATCACCTTCTTTTCCAGATGTGTCACCTGTTAGAATTGGTGGGCATGGCATAACATTGACAGGCGGGTCATCTGATGTTATTGTTACCTCGTCATAATACTCATCGGGTAATTGTTGACATGTTACATATGTATACAACCATGCTTTGTTAATTGCCCCTCCGCATTCTGGACAATCACCTGTTTCGCCAGTTACAGTCGCATTAAATTTTACTATGAATTTCTCGCTATCGGCAATTTCATCTTCGCTTAGATTGAACCAAATGTTTTTTAGGTCTTCTGAGACTTCTATTGTAATGTTTTTTGTTGAGTCTACATTGTCTGCATATTCGAGTATACATGGGAGTTCATCTAAGAGGTTTGCTTCTACGATGTTTTCGTTTCCATAGTATTCAAATTCTAGTTTGAAACGTACTTCATCGCCTACAAAAACGCTTGCTTCATCTTCCCAGCTGTTTCCATCCCAGACTTTTTTGCTGAATTTATTATCTGGTTTTTCACATGATACATTTGCCCAACCCCAATCGGCATAGTAGTTACATGGGTCGCAAACGTAACATCCCCAGCCAAGAGCAAAATCAACATTTGTGGCTACACATTCGCAGTATTGAGTAACTTCTGTTTCAAACTCTATTATTACGGTTTCACCGTCTATTAAGTCAAAGTCCTCAGCACTTCTAAAGTCCCAAGCAATTACCTGGCAATCTCCTTGGCAACCAAATGGACAGTTTATTATATCTGGTATTTCGACTTCTTCACCACATATTGTTGTAGTGTTACCATAATCTGGTATAATATCTGGATATTGGTTTGTTCCAGGTGTAAGAATGTTACCTGCTACATTAACCATCGTAGTTTCTTTATAATCTAGACAATCAGTTGGCAGTAGATCGCCTGCTATCATACAATCCATTATTGTACCTTCACAGCCGTAGTAAGTTGTCATGAATTGGAATTTAACAGTTTGACCTTTTGTAACTGACTCTAACTCATCAACCCATTCTCCTGCATCTGGATCCCAGACTTTTTTGTCAACGGATAGTTGTTTTTTAACTATTACATCAACACTGTCAAAAGCTTCATAGACTTCTTCGTCATATTCGCCTGTTACATTTGCATAATTTTCACCTTGAAGTATGTCATCAAAAATGAGCATCTCAGGTATTATTCTTGTATCAAATGTATCCTCAACTGATTCGCCTTCTAAAAGAGTACCTATAGGTTCAACATATTCTTGTCCATATCCCATATACTCAAGGAAATCTGGTAAAACATCTGTTAATACAACATTATCTAAATCCACGTTTCCAGTGTTTGTAATATTTATCTTAAAAGTGACAAATTCATCATCTTCAATTAACTTATACAAACATACATGATATGTTGCTTCATCATCAACCCATTCTTCTGCACATGGGTCCCATACCATTTTATCTATGTCAATTCCAGGATATGCTGGTTCAGCAACAATTACTTTTGCACTACCATCTGCTTCAAGCCATGTATCTGTACAATGTTCATATGCTTTTACTAAAACTACATTGTACTCTCCATCTGGGTCTGTATAGTCAGTTACAGTTGCATTAAATCTTATAACATAACTTTCCCCATGATCAAGAGTTGTTGATCCTAGATCCCAAAACAAAGTTTTACCATCAACATCTGGTTCAAAAGGATCAGATGAGCCTGCTTTATATTCTAAACAGTCTGGTAATGTGTCGTTAACAGTAATTTGTTCTGCATAATGTCTATATGCAGGGTCAGATATATTATAATATGTTACTGTTATCCTAAAGCTTACATTATCTCCAACATCTGCTTCTATTTCTCCAACCCATGCAGTTCCATTCCAAACTTCTTTTACAACTTCTAGGCTATCATAACATGGTGGTTCATCAGCAATTGAGGTCATTGCAAAAGTAGATGCGATCATCAACAGCGCCAAAAATATACTTATTCCAGTTTTATTTTTCATTTTATTTTTTGCCTCCCTTTTTCAGTTCAACATTATATCCTAAGTTAATTTAGGAATATTCTGCTCATTTATATAATATACAGTATATAAATCTTTCCTTACCCTTAGGATATAAACTAATACAAACTTTAATACAAAAATAAAAAGACCACTATTTTAATTTTCCGAAAATATTTCATTTATTATAAACATTTTTAGGTTTTTTTGGGCAATAACGTAACAATTTGTTAACTTTTTCACAATAATGTAGTTAATTATAAGCCAAACAAAGAATTTATTGTATTTAAACATTGACATTACCACCCAATAAAATTGAAGTTAAAACACACAGAGCTGCAGTTACAAAACCCACAATGAGCATTTGAATACCGTATTTTATCATACTCTCATCACTGATTTTTGCTAAATAAATACCCAATATAAAAAGCACCAATAATGTCAAAAATATGCTAAAATAAAATGCAGAGGTAATATCTATTAAATTAAATCTAGCAGCAAAAAAAGGTGATATAACTATCATGGCTGCCATTGCAGGTGAAACCCCGTCAACTAACGCTGCGAAAACTGTTGCAAACTTATGCGATTTACCATGTAAGCTATCTTGAATTTCCGTAAGCATTGCTTGTTCAAGGTCTTTTATTTTTTTTACCCTCTCAGCTTTTTCAGCCATATACGCCCCGCTAATACCAGATGCACCCATAGCAATTGATCCAGCTATACCTGCACTAATTATAGTGATGGATTCAAGAACTCCTGCAACATAAGCACCGATTACTACCCCTAACATCGTTAACGCTCCGTCAAAAGCATTCATCACAAAATATCTTCTTGTGATGGCTCCAACACCTGATATTTCGCTATATTTTTTCCATCTTTTTATGGTTTTTTTAACAGTCATCCTTTTTTCGTTTTATGATATATTTCTCTCTCTATTATTATTTATCTGAGATAACTCTGTAGTTTACGATCAAAAATCTACATTTTGTTTTTTTGTCGTTTTTTACCCGACTTAATGTTTTGTCGTTTCAAGGGCGACAAAATAGAAAATTATATAAACTAATAAAACAACATTATTATAAAAAAATATTTATAAAAACGGTGCTTTGAATGCGGAGAATAGGAATTAAGATCGACAAAAACATCGAACAAGCTCTACTTGAAATTCTCAAGTCAAAAGCACGTACAAAAATATATATTTTTTTACTAAGAAAAAAAGGTGTTAAAACAGATCAAATCATAAAAGGCACTAAACTACATCCAAGTACCGTAAGAGAAACACTGTCTAAGATGCATGAACAAAAAATTATCTATAGGACAAAACATAAAAATGATAATATTGGGAAGAATCCATATCTTTATTACCCTATTAAACCGGTTAAACTCATAAAAAGATACGCTGAGGAGATTGAAGAAAAACTAACAAATATTGCAAATCTAAGTTTATCTGGTAAATCCAAATCTAATAGTGTAAATATTAAAATCAAGGAGAGATTAAATAAAGCATGAATTTACACTCAATAGCAAAAATTCTGGTGAATAGACCAAAAACGGTCCTATTACTCTTTACTATTATCGCTGTTATTGTCGGCTCTCAAATTTCAAATGTTTATATGGAGTCAGATTTCTCTACCTATCTACCTCGGGGAGACCCAAGATTAGAATTATGGGATGAAATAAATAAAGAATTCAATTTAGGCTCAACGATTATTGTTTTAGTTGAAACCGAAGATCTTAGAGATCCTGATGCTTTAAAAGAAATTGACCGGGTTAGTTTCAGTGATAAAATTAATCCTTGGGAATATGACGAAGGTAAAGATGATGGTATTGTATCTGTTAGAAGTATAGCTGTTTCTATGAGACAAGCAAATGCTGGTTTCACATTGTCTGATTTGGCTGGTGATTATCCTGCTGATTCAAATCTTGGTGATTACAGTATTCCAACTAAAAGAGAAACAATTGATAATCTCTTAAGAGAGTCTGTAGTTAAATCAATGAAAGGAGTGCTTTATACAAGCGATTACAAACACGCCGTTATATTAATTCAACTTGCAGAAAATGCAAATTATGATAAGATACTTGAAAACACTACATATGCAATTAACCATAAAGGAACAACACTTACTGAGATGACGATCACCGGGACAGTTGCAATGCAGCAGGCTATACAGCAAGATAGTATGCAGAATCTTGTTTTTATGTTTCCCATCGCTTTAGTTTTTGTCTCAATTGTTCTATTTATATTCCATAGAACCCTCAAAGGTATTTTAATAGCTTTCTTCCCACCAGCTTTTGCATTAGTGTTAACATTTGGTGTTATGGGTATTGTATCTCCTCAACTTACAATTATATCAGTTGCTATTGTAGCATTACTTATGGGGTTGGGAGTAGACTATTCAATACATATAATGAACCGACTTACTGAAGAAAGTGACACAAAAGATATGGTAACAAGAGTTGAAAAAACTCTGAAATCAACAGGTAAAGCAGTTCTCCTCTCTACTATTACAACTATGATTGGTTTCGGCTCTTTGATGATTTCTAGTATGTCGCCTATGGTAACATTTGGTTTTGGTTGTGCAATTGGAATTTTATTTTGTTTAATATCTGCAGTAGTTTTAGTACCCTGTCTTGTTGTACTTCTTGATTTCAAAAAGAAAGCAAGTATACCTAGTTGGAAAAAATTTGCATATTTTATAGTCAAAAACCGTCATCGAATAATGGTTATAGCCATATTTTTCGTCATCATGTCTCTTTTAGTAGTATCAGAGGTAGAAACTGACGTAAACTATTTAGAGATGGCACCTGAAGATGTATCTGAAGTTGATGCAATGTATGAATATTCAGATATTTTTGGTGGTGGTGCTAATTTTAATGCTTTACTCGTTGAAACGGATTACAAGGGATTGGAACACTCAAGTACCATAGAGGATATATATGAGATGGAAAACAAAATTAGAGATGAAACAAAAAGCATTCTTGAACAAGAAAAACTCTCACAAAAACAAGTCGTGGTTACATCAATTGCGGATCCATTGTATGAACTCTCTCAAACTGTTGGCCGTTTCAATATTACTCATCGATTGAATAATCTAGCAGAATTTTTAAGAAACTATTCAATAAATGCTCCTACAATCGAAGTTGAAAAAATAATGTTTGACAGAATAGCTGAAGAAAATCTTGTAGATGATGACCACTCAAAAACAATGATTTTAGTATCTATCCCAGTTGGTTTAAGCATTCAGCAAATACAAAAAATAGTCGACAAAGTAAATGAAATAGCTCAAAACACAAATATAGACCATGGTGGACGGGTATCAATTCTTACAGGACAAGATGCAATAAATGTAGCTGTAAACAAAAAACTTGGAGAGGAACAAACACGTTCAATGATAGTTGCATTACTTTTTGTTTTAACAGTTTTAATTCTTATCTTCAGTTCCTCTAAATATGGTTTTCTAACAATGATACCTGTAGTATTTGTCCTATCATGGGAACCAGGTTTTCTATATATGTTTGATATATCCTTATCTGTTGTTACGATATCAATTGCAAGTATAATGATAGGAATTGGAATAGACTATGGTATCCATATAACCCAAAGAATAAGAGAAGGATTAACAAAAGGACTAAACCGTGAACAAGCAACAGTAGAGGCAATAGAAAAAACAGGTCTGTCACTCATAGAAGCCACTACAACAACTGTTGCAGGACTTGCATCCATATATTTCATTAACATACCTGCTCTCAGAGAATTCGGTCTTGTAGTAATAATAATGACTGCACTCTCATGTATAGCAGCAGCACTTATACTTCCAGTATTTTTCTGCTCAAGATTTATAAAAATTGAAAAACCATAAAATCTTATTTTCCAACTATTCTCAAATTTTTAAGAAAGGGTATATCAAACAAAATATTTCCAAAAATAATAACTAGACCAATTATAAGTTGACAAAAAAGATCTACTTCACCTAATGTAAAATCTCGTATATACCAATCATATATCATAAAAAAACCTACAATAAATGGTAACAAAACTAGAAGCGGTGCAAAAAGAATTTCAGTACGAATATTTTTTTTGTCAATGTCTCCTTTTGAATTTATATATTTTTTCTCTAAATTTTCACCATTCATATTCTATTTAATCAACTCCAAGAATGTTTTTAAAATCAACAATAATATCTAGATTTTTCAGTAAAAACCATAAAGTAATTAATAAAACTGCAGGAATTATCTGTATTAAAAAATCATCATCCAACCATCTAAATTTTTTTATCTCACCAAAAACAGCACCACTAGCACCCACAAATGAAAAAAGCAACATAATCCAAAGAGATGACTTATAAAAAACAATAGCAAAGAAAAACATACATAAAATAAAACCAATAACAACGGCCTGTTTCCCTTTAAAATTATTTCTAATCTCTCCCATAACTGGATCAGCTATGCTTGCACATAGGATACATGGAATTGCTATTTGCTGAGGGAAAAAAAGCAGCAGTATAAAAATACCAGCTCCAAAAAAAACATAGCTTCCTATACGTTTTTTCTCATAATATCTTAAACCAAAAAAATGGTTACTACTAACAAATCCTTTCAATCTAAGTATCTCTAAAATAAATACAAAAAATAGTAGAAATATTGGAACCCAGAATTTTAGGGTTTCAATCCAATAAATGTCGGGGAGCATATAATAAACTAGTAAACTTGCTGCAAAAGTATGAAAAACCCTTCGGTACCAATGAACATCAAAATCTACCGAATCGATTTTATTTTTTGCGTTTGCAACTAAATCTTTACTAGATTTCATGAAATGGAAAAAAATTAATTTTTTTTATTATGATCCAAGTATTGTTATACCTTGTTTACCACCGACTACAACCATATCTGCAAGTCCAACGAAAAGCCCGTTTTCTACTACACCGGGTATGCTATTTAATTTTAGTTCTAACTCTTCAGGATTATCGATTTTTTCAAATTCACAGTCAATAATATAATTACCGTTATCTGTTACAAATGGATGATCCATTATCTTTCTCATTTCAACTTCACATTCAAATTCTGTT
>CAZOBL010000038.1:0-18260 GCA_964578185.1 uncultured Thermoplasmatales archaeon | reverse complement strand
TGCAAAAGCTTTCTGAGGTCTATCGTACCACTTGCGGAATTTATCTATTTCTTCAACTTTGCAACAAAGATGCATTCCACCCCAGCTTTTTAAAACACCAATGTTACCCTTGTCAAGTTCCTCTGCAAATCTATGGATAGCGTCGTCTGAACCTAATTTTTCTTTGTTTTTATTGTATAACTTATATTTTGGACCGCATTTTGTGCATGATATAGTTTGCGCATGATATCTTCTGTTATCAGAGTCAGTATATTCTTGTCTGCAATCAGAACAAAGTTTAAACTCTTTCATACTCGTTCTTTCACGGTCATAGGGGATATCATCTATTAGACTGAAACGTGCTCCACAAACTGTACAGTTGGTAAAAGGAAAATGATATCTTCTATCTTTTTTGTCAAATAATTCTTTTAAACAATTCTGGCATATCGCTGTGTCAACGGGTATCTGTGATTTTTTTTCTCCTTTTTTACTATAAAGTATTTTAAAATCAGAAAAATTTTTTTTATATGTTTTTTTTTCAATATCTGAAATATCCGCTATTTCAGGTAAATTACTCTTAAGTTTTGCTATAAACTCATCTGTCTTTCTATCTACAACTACTTCAACAAAAGATCCTTTGTTTAAAACATATCCCTTCAAACCCATTTTTTTTGCTATTCTATAAACTGTGGGTCGAAATCCTACTCCTTGTACTATTCCTTTAAAAATTAATTTCATTTATTCAACTATTAAATCCTTTGAGTACTTATCGGCATCTGCAAGTAGAAATTCATCACTCATACTAAGACAGTTAACAGGGCAAATATCGTTACACTGGGAACAAAAACAACATCTTGATACATAGATTTTTATTTTTTTCTCCTCTGGTTTAAACTCGATCGCCTCACATGGACATACACGAATACATAGTTTACATCCTATACATTTTTCTTTATCATATTGAATTTTTCCACGGAAACCTTCAGGTGTTTCAATTGGGGGGTTAATTTTTGCTTTTCCATTTTTTACATCATCAAGGTATTTAGTTACATTATTTGGAATATATTTAGCAGGAAACTTGTTAGTCCAAGGTTTTTTAAACATCTGTAAAAAAACCTGTGGTAGCATACTAAATTTCATTGTTGCATCAACCTCCTAGTTTTTTTCACACTAAGCCGTCTGAGTTCTTCTTTATCCAACTCATATTTGTTATCATTCTGTCTTTGTACAAAACCTACACGGTTTGTACAACTCATACATGGATCAGTACTTGCCGCTACAATTGGAATATCAGCGATCTGTTCGCCCTTTAACATTGGAATCCAAGGCAAGATATTTGCATAAGTACTTGCTCTTACCTTCCATGTATAAGGGTGCTCGCTGGTTCCATCAAATTTAATATAATGAGTGCATTCACCACGAGGGGCCTCATGTCTGCCAAAACCCTCTGCATCTGTTTTTTTGACTTGAGCTAGAATCTTCGGTAGTTTTTTTTCTGCAAGCAACTCACCCGTGGGCATTTTATCTACACATTGCTCAATAAGATCAACAGATTGTTTAACCTCTAGTAGACGTACAATAATACGATCATATACATCACCGTTAACATTTCCAGTTAAAACATCAGGAGTTACATAATCAAAGTCAAGATCTCCATAAGCCGCATAAGGTTGATCAATACGCACGTCTTTTTTAACGCCACTAGCCCGAGTAGTGGGACCTACTGCACATAGTTTCAAAGCATCTTCATAAGTTAAAATACCACAATCTTGGCTACGCATCTGAAACGTTTTATCATCAAGAAATACTTTCCTGAGTTTCTCAAAATTATCTTTAAAATATTTCAATGTCTCCTCAATTTTAGGAATTTGGTCTTTTGTTACATCACGTCTAACTCCACCAATCTGAATAATTGCTTTTGTAATTCGGTTACCTGTTAAGTACTCTGTTAAATCAAGTGCTTTTTCTCGCATCTCCCATGATAGAAATAAAACACTATCGAAACCTATTTCATGAGCGGCAACACCAGCCCACAAAATATGTGAGCAAATACGTTCAAGTTCTGCTTGAATGACGCGTATATACTCAGCTCTCTGAGGAACCTCAAGTTCCATAGCGTTTTCAACAGCACGAGCAAGAGCAATTGGATGAGAAATCGAGCAAATACCACATATGCGCTCAGCAAGGTACAACATTTGTATTGGATTTCTTTTTGTTCCAGCCCACTCTATAGCACGATGTACATGACCAAGTTTCACGTCAGCATCAATAATTCGTTCGCCATCGATTTCAAACTCAAACATCACCGGTTCTTTTAGCGCTGGGTGAATAGGCCCTACAGGGAGCTGATAAGTTGTTTTAGATTTACTAACATCTATTTCACTCATTTTTTTTACCTCCTGTTTCGTCGTTTTCGTGAAGGTTACGAATGTACGCATCCATTCCCTTTTCGTCTTTCCGCCATGGATATACTCCTTCAGGCCAATCATCAGCCATAAAAAGCCTTCTCTCATCAGGTATACCAATTACTTTCACGCCTAACATCTCTTGTTTCTCACGTTCAGTAATCAATGCTCCAGGGATATAATCACATATTGTTTCAATTTCTGGTTTATTTTTTGGAAGATCAACTGAAACATTCAAGGAGATTTCATTGTTCTTTTTACCAAAATAAAGAGAAAAATGATAAATCAACTCAATTGTCTTACCCATATCATTGCCTGATACAACTGCGAGATGTGGATATTTATGACTACATAATTTTTTTATAAAATCCTTAAAAATGGATTTATCAATTTTCATCCAAATATGAAAATACTTGTTTTTATTTACACCAGCAGTTCTCTTTTCTATACGACTCTCTTTCAATTTAGTCTTAAATTCATCTTTAAAATATTTAACTAAACCTTCTGCATCCATCTGCTCTTTTCCATCTTCAGCCATTATTTCTTTCCCTCCAACGTCTCTAGTTTAGTCCAAGCCTTTGCAACCGCGTTAATTATTGCCTCGGGTCTAGGTGGGCAGCCTATAACATGGATGTCCACTGGTATTACTTCATCTATTGGACCAACTAAGTTATATGACTCATAAAAAACATCACCTGTATTGCCGCAGTTGCCAACTGCAATAACTGCTTTAGGCTCGGGCATCTGCTCATAAATACGTTTCACTCTATCTGCCTGTTGACGTGTTACAGGACCAGTAATAAGAAGCACATCTGCATGCCTTGGAGTTCCAACTAGTTTAATTCCAAAACGTTCAACATCATAACGAGGACACAGAGCTGCGATAATCTCAATATCGCATCCATTACAAGAACCACTGTTACAATGATAAACCCATAAGGCTTTTTTAAATGATTTCGGAAGACCTTTGCCCATAAAATTTAATGCCTCCATATATTATAACTATTATAGATAAGCATTCTTGGTAATCCGGTATAGTATTTAAAAATTTTTGATATATTACTATATATTAGTTTAACAAATTCTAGGTATTGGATCGCCTATAGGTTTCCTAAGAATTCTTCTACCGCCGACTGTTGTTTCAAGAACAACACCATCAACGTTTTCTGTAGCATATCCCATTATTGATGCGTTTTTACCAAGAGGGTGTTTTTTGATTTCTGATAAAACATCTTCTGCTTTTTCTTTTACAACCGCAAATACAACTTTTCCTTCATTTCCAATGCTCAATGGGTCAATTCCAAGCATTTCACAAGCAGAAACAACTCCGGCGGGTATTGGGATAGTGTCTTCGTTTAGAACTATTCCAATCTTTGATTTTTCACTGAACTCATTAACTGTGTTTGCAAGACCGCCACGTGTAGGATCTTTTGCTGCGACAACCCCTCCAACTTTTATCGCTTTTTCTATTAAACCATTAACTGGCGCTACATCTGATTTTATTTTTGTTTCATAACCGTATCCTTCACGGTATGATAAGAGAGCTATTCCATGTTCCCCCATATTACCTGATACAATTAAAACATCATCTTCTTTTAAATTTGAATCAACAAGCCATCTGTTATCTATTGATCTAAATCTTTCTACTTCCTTTAGATTTTCATCTAAAAAAGATGTTCTCCTGCCTATTCCACTGGTATTTATCATAAATTCTTGAATTGAACCTTTCTCAACTACCTTGGTATCACCTGTAACTATTGGAACACCTGCTTTTTTTGTAGTGGTTGCCATTGATTTTACAATCTTTTCAAAAACATCCAAATCAAGTCCTTCTTCTATGATGAAACCTGAGGAGAGAGCAATTGGTTTTGCACCAAGAACCGATACATCATTTACTGTTCCTGCAACAGCTAGACTTCCAAGGTCTCCACCCGGAAAAATAAGAGGTTGTATGGTATGTGAGTCTGTGCTGAAGACTATCTCATCAATTACTGCTGAGTCATCAAGCATTGAAAGTGACACTTCAGTCTTTTTGGAGTTTTGTTTAAAATATTTTAGAATTTTTTCTTTGACTAATGTGTCCATCTGTTCCCCACCGGCACCTTGGGAAAGCTTAATTTTATCGGTCATAGCAATAATTTATGCCATGCATAACCTTTATTTATAGTCTATGATTGCACAAAATACAATGATTGTAAATATTATTGATGCAATAACTCAGAGTATCACTTGTTGGCAGGATGTAGTAATAGCAATAATAGGACTTCTTTTCGGTTTCATACTTCTCCCTCAACTTGTTGATGTGTGGAAGAAAAATATGGTTCTCAATCTTTATACTTCAGCTTTAACAACAATAGGATTATTCATTATGGCATTTACTTTTTTTACATTGGACTTCTGGATTACATTTGTAGCAGATTTATTTACTGCAACAGTATGGCTTTTAATATTCATTCTTTCAATTAGAAATTTAAGAAAAATGCACGTTCAATAAAATAACTAATTCAGATATTTGTCTAGTAGTATTTGATTTACTTTTGGATTTCCATCTTTTTTGATACGATCTGGAGGGTTTATAATTGCATATTCAAGAGCGCAGTGACATTCACATTCTACATCTGTTTTAATTTTTGGAATCAAAGTTTTAATAATTTTGGCCATGTTTTTATTATTCTTTTTTAAGTTTTCTACAACATTGCTGACGCTTACATCATCTTGTCCTTCATACCAACAGTCATAGTCAGTAACAGTTAGTATTCCACACATACACATCTCAGCTTCACGTGCAAGTTTAGCCTCAGGTGCAAGAGTCATACCTATAACATCCACATCCCATGAACGGTAGAGATTAGATTCAGCTCTTGTCGAAAACTGTGGCCCTTCCATACATATATATGTACCGCGATGTACATCGACACCTTGATCTTTTACAACATTGTATGCTAAATCACTTAAAGTTTTACAAAAAGGATCTGCAAAACCGACATGAGCAACAATTCCATCTTCAAAAAAAGTTGTAGCACGTTTGAAACTTCTATCAATAAGTTGATCAGCTATTACAAAGTCACATGGCTTTATTTTCTTTTTAAGGCTACCCACTGCTGCAGTTGAAATAAGGTATTTTACTCCGCATTCTTTCATTGCAAAAACATTTGCTTTATAATTTACCTTGTGGGGTGCGTATATATGTCCTTTTCCATGTCGAGGTAAAAAAGCAACTTGAATTCCATCTATTTCCCCTATTGTTATTTTATCTGAGGGTTTGCCGAATGGCGTTTCAACATCTATTTCTTCAGTATTTTCAATAACCCCCATCTTGTAAAGGCCGCTTCCACCAATTATTCCAATTTTAATTGTCATATTTTTTGAATAATAGAAACACCTAAAAAAAGCTTTTTGATATCAAATAGATGTAAAGATGTTATAATTTGATATTTGTGGAGGAATGAAATTTTTGACTAGGAGTATAAAAAAGAAAATACGTACAATTCCAAACTGGCCCAAAGAAGGAATAATGTTTAGAGATATAACAACTCTACTGCAAGATCCAGAGGGATTTCGAGAAACAATTGATATATTATATGAAAGATACAAAGACGAAAAAGTTGACAAAGTAATAGGTATAGAATCCCGTGGTTTTATTTTTGGGGCACCAGTAGCATATCTACTAAATTGCGGTTTCGTACCAATCCGTAAACCAGGAAAACTACCAGCTGAATGTGAGAGCGAGGAATACACACTGGAGTATGGAAAGGATAAGATAGAGATCCATAAAGACTCTATCGAGAAAGGCGATAGGGTTTTGATAATAGATGATTTAATAGCAACAGCGGGGACTGCTAGTGCTGCACGTAAATTGGTTAAAAAACTTGGTGGAGAAATAGTTGAATGTGCATTTATTGTAGAACTTATCGATTTAAGAGGTAGAGATAAACTAAAAGGCGAACGGGTATATTCTTTAGTTGAATTTGAGGGAGAATAACAAATTGGATTATGATGTTATCATAATTGGTGCAGGACCTGCAGGTCTATTTGCTGCATATGAATTTGCTGAGAAATCAGATTTAAATGTACTGGTAATTGACAAAGGAAAAGATATCAAATATAGGCAATGTCCATCCTTGAGGGAATTTCAAAGATGTTATAAATGTAAACCATGTAATATTCTATGTGGACTTGGAGGTGCTGGAGGGCTTTCTGATGGAAAACTTAATCTTAAATCAAATATTGGGGGAAACCTTGAAGAGTTTGTATCTAAAAATGAATCAGAAGATTTAATCAAAAAAATTGATAATATCTTTTTAAAACATGGTTCACCAGATAAATTATACGGCAAAAACAACCATGAACTGGAAAAAAAAGCATCTGCATGTGGCATTCAATTCATACCTATACCACAACGCCATATAGGATCAGATAAACTTCCTTCAATAGTTACATCCATTAAAGAGCATCTGTTAAATAATGGAATAAAAATCCTATTAGATGCCGCTGTAATAGAGATAGTAAAAGATTTTAAATTTAAAATTTATCTTTCAAACGGTAAGGTTTTAACATCTGATTATGTCTTAGGTTGTACGGGGCGATCTGGATCTGACTGGCTTAACTCGCAGGCTGAAAAACTCAATATTAAAACACGTTTTGCACCAATAGATATTGGTGTTCGTGTAGAGGTGCCAGCTGTTGTTATGGAAAATGTTATAGAATATGCGTGGGATCCTAAATTCCATATTACAACAAAATTTTATGATGATTTCGTACGTACTTTTTGTACATGTCCTAATGGTTTTGTGGTAATGGAGGATTACGGAGAATATGTCGGTGTTAATGGCCACTCAAGTAATACCGAGAAATCAGAAAACACAAATTTTGCTTTTTTAACTAATATTAAACTCACAGAACCTGTTGAAAATACTACAGATTATGGTATTAGTATTGCAAAACTTTCAACAACAATAGGTGGCAAAATGCCTATTATTCAGAGACTTGAAGATCTCAGAAATGGTCATCGCTCCACCGCTAGAAGAATTGAGAAATCATATGTTAAACCAACATTGAAAAATGCAACACCAGGAGATATCTCAATGGCACTCCCTCATAGAATTGTAGCAGATATACTGGAAGGCCTAGATCAACTTGAAAAAGTTATACCAGGGGTGGCATCAGATCAAACTCTTCTCTATGCACCAGAAATCAAGTTTTACTCAATGAGATATGTCGTAGATAAGAACCTTGAAACTTCTTTATCAAAGTTTTTTGTAGCAGGCGATGGGGCAGGAGTATCAAGAGGAATAGTTGCCAGTGCAGCAACAGGAATGATTGCGGCAAAAGGAATTATGAAAAAAGCTTGATAGATTTTTATGAAAAGAAAGATTAAAAGATGGGCATGTTCAAATTGCGGTAAACCACTTAGAAATATATTTGTACAGATTTGCCCGAGATGTAATGGTAGATTTTCAGATAGAAAAATAAATTTTAAACATTTTGTATTAATGGCCCCAGTTGGATTATTAGTGTTCTATGCCCTTTTTTATTTTGCTTTTACAAATATTGAAGATTTTAGTTTTAGAGGTGCAGATACACTAGAAGAGTTTAATACAGGGATGATTTTTGTTTTAATAATCACGTTATCTATCTTACTGTTCCTATATTTTATCCAAAGAAAAAATGAAAAAAAATCAGAGGAATACACTGGAATGCCTATTTCTGCAAAAAAGGAGATTAAAGAATTTGAAATTGAAAATGATAACAAATTGATAGCTCTTTTAATTATTTCATTTATAATTATATTTCCTGTAATTCTTATTCCTGCTTATCTTGCTATAAGAGAAGATTTAGATCTTTTTTCTAATCCACTTCTAGCTGCTTTTTTTATGATAATATCAATTTTTGTTTTTGCCCTCCCTTTTATTGTTGGATATTATACATTTGAAAAACCTATGAAAAAACTCTATAAAGAGGAATCTTGATGAAATGTCTTATTTTGTGCATAGGCAATCGTGATGGTGGAGATGATGCTGTAGGTCCTTATATTGCGGATGTTTTATTAAGAAAAAATTTGGAAAATATAATAGTTATAGATGCAGGTACAGTTCCTGAAAATTTTACAGGAGAAATTAAAAGACACAATCCAGAAAAACTAGTTATCATCGATGCTATCGATATGGGTGTAAAACCAGGGGGAATAAGAATTGTGCCAAAAGAAAAACTTGGTGTAATGCATATAAGTACACATGGAATTCCAATATCCGTTTTAATTGATTACCTGCAACAATATATACAAAACATCGTTTTAATTGGATTGCAGCCTAAAACAATGCAAGGTGAAATCACAGAAGAAATTAAAGAATCAGCAGATACTATGATCAAATTTATCTTAAAAGAACAAGTAGATAAAATACCAAAAATTTAAATTTTTTTTTACAAAAGCTTTATCAAAGATCTAATCTTCCGTGTCAACTATATAATGGGGGTTTGAAAATTTATGAGTGAAATGAAAGAATCTGTAGATAAAGTAATGGATATGATGAAAGAGCTTTCTAAGCATCAACCACATTCAATGAGAGATTTTAAAAAATTTATGAGTGAAGTACTCAAAGAAGGAACACTTGATACAAAAACAAAAGAATTAATCGCTGTTGGAACATCAATTACTGCAAGATGTAAATATTGTATAGCAATTCATGTTGAAAAAGCAATTAATGCAGGTGCTACAAAAGAAGAAATAATGGAAGCAGCAACTGTAGCAATTCTTATGGGTGGCGGCCCGGCTATGACCTATGTTGTTGAAGTGAAAAAAGCACTTGATGAATATTTTGAATAAGTATGCTTTTCCTAAAACTTTGTTACAGTTAAGAGCAGCTTTTGCGCCTTTAACTGGTATGAGAAATATTAGACATAGGTTAACGATAATATCTGCTATATAAATTTTTTATACAATAGGTCAATCCTAACAGTTAGTTACTATATACCTTTCTAATTTTATATTATAATTATTCACGTGCTCATAATCGAAAAAATTTGAAAATCAAATTGACTCCAAAACACATCTCCAATATTTTCAACTCTAATTTTAATTTCTGATTTTCCAGATGTAAGCGATTCGGGCAACAATATATCGCTATCAGCCCATCTCTTGAAAGGATTACTAACCAGATTATACCAATAACCAGCAAACTTACCATCAACAAAAACTTTAGCTAATTGTCTGCCCTCTTGCTGATCAAACCTTCGACGTAATAATACACCCTGATTATCTTTAGATATACTCATATTAAAACTGCAGGTATTTTTTATATAAGAACCATTATCAGTTATTTTAACGTCATCATTGTCTCCCTCATAAAAAGCAGTTAAATTTTTTTCATATGACAAAACATCAGTACAATAATCATGCTGAAGCTCACTATCTTGATCGCCAATATTAAAAGAGTCAGTTAATACCGACTCGATCTTAGGATATAGATAAAGATAGGATACACTTTGATAGTTATCACCACCCACAATATTGTTATCATCATGTTCTATTCCAAAGAAAAAATCTTTTCCAAATGGGATCAAATCGCCTAACATAAAACGATAACAACTTGAGAAATTTATATTATCATTACTAATATATGTTGTAGCACCATGTAAGGGCATAATAAAAGTTCCAAATTTGAAATACCAGCCGCCGTTATAGAAATCTTCAGTTCCTGTACCATATATAAAAGGAGTTTGACTGCCATCTGTATGAATCCTTTCATCGCCTTCCATATATCTAAAATCACCAGAGCTTTTCATTGTGTGAGTTATACCAATATAATGACCTGCACCTTGAATATCTAAAACAGTATAGTCTTTCCCGACAACAGTGGTTTCATTATTATAGATGGAATAAAAATAACCAGATTTATTTATAGGATATTCTTCTTCTAAAAAAACTATCTCAGAGTCAACCTCGATATCAGTCCCACCAAGATTATGCAATTCAACTTTTGCAGAAGACCAATAAGGCATAGGAATATGACAGTAATATTTACTATCTATGTACCCTACCAGTAATGCTCTTGGAGCATCTTTTATATAATATGAGCCGAAAAATTGATTGACTGGTACATTAACAGCAGGATTAGGATTTCCATCCCAGTGTATGCGTAACCATAAATTTTCAACAGCTTTTTGTTCAAACGGCTTAATATCTAAATAAAAAGACCATATAGCACCTGAACCACAATGATTCCAAAGAGTAACATTCTCCCCGGCAGAAATATCTGAATGTCCCTTTATCGATGAAGTATCCCTCTCTTCCTTCGGCTCCAAACCTAGATTACGCTTATTCCACTGATTTTTTAAAAGCCGGATATTTTCTATTTTATTAAAAGACTCTATATTCTCATCTGTGTCATATTTTTTATATGTTACCTGAAAAAATTCTGGTTTCCTTGTTAAAACTATCTTACAATGGGAAGTATAAGAAATTGGCATATATGAAACAAAACCTCCACTGCTCTGGAATATAAAGTTTGTTATTGGATACATAAAAGGATACCTTAATCCACTAAAGAATACAAGAAAATGATTGTTAATAACAGGCCGTCTCATATCATCTACATAAATTTTAATACGGCTTAGTAATTGGCTTTTTTCTTCTTTCCATATCAAACGCCATAAATTTCCTGTTAACCACATTCGATATATACAACCAGGGCCATAATCTTCAAATATGACATAATCTCCATTCTCATCTTTATAGAAATGGCTTCCTAGATTCCCATCCTTATTACCACCTGACAAGTTACGGCTGGAATACTGATAAGTGCGAGAATTAGAGCATTCTAATGGTAAAGAACTGATCCTTGTTAAACCGTCGACACCTACAGAAGGCTTATCAAAAGGGATTTTGTTATTATCTATTGAGTTATAATCAAAGGCCTCATGAATATTTAGAGATAAAACAGTATAATTAGAGGAAAAAAGTGCAATAACAAAAACCATAATAATCAGTGATTTTTTATACAACTCATCTTCCCTCCTGATAATAAGTGTTTATAACCTGCTTTTTATCTGATGAATTTGAGATGTTATTTATCACGAAAAACAACTCACAATATATTTATTATAATTGATTATATTTATATTTATCCTAAAAAAAATAAATATATGGTGTTTATTTTCTCTTTGCCTGTGAATTTTGTTTTCTCCTTATAGAATATCAATAATAGGTTTAATTAACTAATGTTAATATTTTCTTAACTTTTTCATAAATTATGATTAAATTAGTAAGGATATTTTTTACCAAGAACCTCAGTAGTTGTAAGTGCAGCAATAGCACCTTCTGCTGCAGCAGTAATAACTTGACGAAGGCCGCCAGTTATATCGCCTGCCGCATACACCCCTTTAACGTTAGTTCTACCCTGTCTATCTATTTTAATAAAACCTTTATCATCAATATTTACACCTAGTTTTTTTGCCAGAATATTCTGTGGTATTTCACCGATAGATATGAAGATACCATCAACCTCAAGTTTAGTTACTTCACCGGTATCTTTGTCTTTTAAATCTAAAGATTCAACTTTATTTTCACCATTTATTTTTTCAACTGTTGAATCCATAATAAAATTTACACCTTTCTCTTCTGCTTCCTTAACATAGCTTTCCTCAGCTCTAAATTGATCTCTACGATGAATAACATAAACTTTGGAACAGCCAATTTGTTTCAAGTAAATTGCTTCTATTAAAGCAGAGTTTCCTCCACCTACAATCGCTACTTTTTTTTCTTTGAAAAAAAATCCATCACATGTAGCACAATAAGAAACTCCTCTACCAGATAATTCTCTTTCTCCGGGTGCATTTAACTTTCTATTCTCAGTACCAGTTGCGATTAATACTGCTTTAACTTTGTATTCTTGTTTGCTTGTTGTAATTAAAAATTTATCGTTTGTTTTTGATATCTTTTCTACTTCTTCATTGAAGTTAATTTTTGTATAGTTTTGTACATGTTTTTTCATTTTTTCCATTAAGTCAATGCCAGTTATAGCTTCGAAACCTGCATAGTTTTCAATGTTAGGTGCAATGGATGCAAGACCTCCTCCAAGGCCTTTATCTAAAATAATTGTTTTTATTCCTGATCTAAGAGCGTATATCGCCGCTGAATAACCTGCAGGCCCTGCACCAATTATAGCTAGTTCGTAATCCATATATTTTCATTGTTGCGATAAAACATGTGTTATATTTATTTTATCCTTGTTTTAAGTAGTTCAAAAGCTTTTTTTGGGGATTCCACTCCTTCTAAAATTTTTTCGAAAGGACACTTATTATCCCCAGTGTTGTTTTTTATAAATGGTATAAGTTTTTCCACCTGGCTGGGTATACCTCCTACAATAAGTACCGCTACAGCACCTTTTGTAGCCTGTGGTGTATAAACACTTTTTACACCCGCATACCTAAATAAAAAAGCAGATGCTTTACCTAGAATTCTGTCTGCCACAACAGAATCTTTAATCTCCGGTCCAATTTCTTCAAATGTTTCAAAAATAGGTTTTAACCCATGTCCTTTTTTAAAAAGAAGAACTTTTTTGTTTTTCACTACTACAATAGAACACTCCTCATTTTCTAGAGTTTCTCTGGCCAGGGTTAGATCGGCTATTAGTGTATCATCTACCATCATTGTTTTTTATACGCCCCGAATTTTGCAATATTTAAAAAATGGTTTTACTTCATTTAAAGTTTCTTCTAAATACTCTTTTGGGTAAGGTAATTTGTTCTTATAGTCTTCTGATACAAGTTCTGTATCGCTTTTGAATTGTTGTAGAAAATATTTGTCTGCACCTTTTAGCCATTTACCAATCTTTATGATGTCTTCTTTATCAAGTAAATCTGGGATAAAAGTGGTTTTGAACTCGTATTTAACATTTGAGTTTTTTATAATATCAATTGTTTCTTCAATTTTTTTGATATCTGTTTTTACACCTGCTAGCTTGTTATATTTATCTTTTGGTGCCTTAACATCCATATCTACATAATCGATGAGTTTTTCATCTAGCATGTCTTTGAGTTTATCTGGAAAGGTGCCATTTGTATCAATCTTTATCAGATAATCCATGTCTTTTACTTTTTTTACAAATTCTTTTAAATCTTTTTGAAGAAAAGGCTCACCACCGGTGATAGTGAGTGCTTCTAGCATTCCTTTTCTTTTTTCTAAAAAATCAAATATTTCCTGTTCTTTTTTACTCTCAGCTTTACCTGTAACAAGATCGATATTATAACAGAACGGACAGCGGAAGTTACATCCTACTGTCCAGATTATTGCACTGATTTTATCCGGGTAATCCATTAGAGATGTTTCTTGAAGACCACCAATTTTCATGCTACTTTGACCTTTATAGGTTTTTCTTTTGTATTGAAAATCTTTCTGTCACTGAATTCTTGTTGTTTACCTTTATTCCACTGACTTACAGGTCTAAGATATCCTACAACACGGGAATATACTTCACATGCTGTTGTATTACCGTTGCTTTGGCAGGTTGGGCATGTCTGATGTTCCCCTGCTATATATCCATGTTGTGGACAGACGCTAAATGTTGGAGTTATTGTATAATATGGTAGTGTATAGTTTTCAGCGACTTTTCGTACAAGTTTTTTAGTAGAAGTAGAACTTGGTTCATCTTCCCCTAAAAAGATATGCAAGACTGTCCCTCCTGTATATTTAGATTGAAGTGAGTCCTGTAGCTCAAGTGCTTCGAAAACATCTGATGTAAAACCTGATGGTAGCTGCGTAGAATTTGTATAGTAAGGTTCAATTTTTTTGCCGTTTCCATTGTTTCCATATACTTCTTGGTTGTATACTCTTATATCAGGGTATTGTTTTTTATCAACCCGTGCTAGTCTATAGCTAGTACCCTCTGCAGGTGTTGCTTCTAGGTTGAATATATTTCCAGTTTCTTCCTGAAAATCTGCCATCTTATCACGCATATGATCCATTACCTTTTCAGCAAAATTTTTTCCTTTAGGGTCTGCTATACTTTTGTTCATAAAATTCAGTAGTGCATCGTTCATGCCGATAAGCCCTATTGTTGAGAAGTGGTTCTTCCAGTATTCGCCATATGTTTCCTTTATATCGGATAAGTAAAACCGTGAGTAAGGATGCAGCCCGCTAAATGTTAGGTTTTCAATGATTTCTCTTTTTATCTCAAGACTTTCTTTGGCTTTCTCCATGAGTTTGTCTAGGCGTTCAAAGAAATCTGTTTCATCTTTTGACACGTATCCAAGCCGTGGCATGTTAATGGTGACAACCCCAATGCTACCTGTCTTGGGGTTGGCACCAAATAAACCACCTCCACGCTTCCTCAATTCACGGTTGTCCAGTCGTAGTCTACAGCACATACTACGTGCGTCGTCGGGTTTCATGTCGCTGTTTATAAAATTAGAAAAGTAAGGTATGCCATATTTTGCAGTCATATCCCAAATAGGTTCTAAGTCGTCATCATTCCAGTTGAAATCTTTTGTAATATTATATGTTGGAATTGGAAATGTAAATGGTCTTCCTTTCGCGTCCCCCTCTTCCATTATATCTGCAAAAGCATGATTTATCATATTCATTTCTTCTGCAAAATCACTGAAGTTATCGTCGATTAGGTTTCCACCTATAATTGCTGGCTCATCAATCATATAGCTAGGAACAGTCAAGTCCATTGTAATGTTTGTAAAGGGGCTCTGGAAACCTACACGGGTTGGCACGTTCATATTAAACATAAACTTCTGCATTTCTTGTTTAACTTCATCATAACCTAGTTTATCATGGTTGATAAAAGGCGCTAGGAGACTATCAAAATTAGAAAGCGCCTGAGCTCCTGCTGCTTCACCCTGCAATGTATAAAGATAGTTCACAATCTGCATAAGAGCAGTTCCAAAATGCTTTGCAGGTTTGCTTTCTATTTTACCTGATACTCCTCTAAAGCCCTTAAGAAGTATATCTTTTAAATCCCATCCAACACAATATGCTCCAAGTGTACCAAGGTCATGGATGTGAAAATCTCCATTTGTATGAGCATTCCCTATTTCTGGAGGATAAATCTTGTTGAGCCAATAATGAGATACAATACTTTCTGTCGCATAAACATTAAGTCCTTGAAGCGAGTAACTCATGTTGCTGTTTTCTTGTACTTTCCAATCCATCATACTTAAATAATCATCAACTACATCAATATCCTGTAATAGACCACCGATTTCTCTTATATCTTTATGTTGATGTCTGTAAAGGATGTATGCTTTAGCGGTTTTTGCATGTCCTTCTTCAATGAGTACTTTTTCAACTGTATCCTGTACTTGCTCAACAGTTGGTATTTCACCACGGTTAAGACTTTTTTCTAGTGTCTCCAAAACTACATCTGTAAGCTGTGCTGCTCTTCTGTGGTCTTTTCCACCTACAGCTTGTGCTGCTTTCCATATTGCATTTGTAATTCTAATTGGATTAAAATCCGCTATTTTCCCATCTCGTTTTCTTATTTTTCTAATCATTATTTACCTCTCCTATCAATTTTTTTTGGTTTTGAAAGATTTTTAATCTCCCTTTCAAAAGATGTTACATCTGTAAAAGATCTATATACCGATGCAAACCTGATATAGGCGACCTCATCTAACTCTTTTAAGGCGTCCATAATATATTCACCTATTTTTTTGCTCTCAATTTCTTCGTTTCCGAATCTTCTAATTTTTTCTTCGATATCGGTGATTATTTCACCTATTTTCTTATGCGGAATCGGTCTTTTTTCAACCGCTTTCATTATACCATTTTTAATTTTTTCCCGGTCAAATTTTTCTCGTCTACCATCTTTTTTAACAACATATATCGGTGTCATCTCGACATATTCATATGTTGTGAAACGTTTGGCACATTTCAAGCATTCTCGCCGGCGTCTTATTGTAGTCGCACCAGTATCGCGAGAGTCAGTTACTTTAAGCTCATTATGATTACAATATGGGCATTTCATTTACATCCACTCCAGATAAACCCTAGATACAATATATAGTATATTAAAAAGCCAAATCTACACTATATAGTATGCAAAAGGGGTTTTTAAACCTTTCCATTTTCATTAAAATAAAAATTATTTTAAACAAAAAACACCAATAATTATAAACCTCTTCAACATCCAGCTTTTTGGTTTTTTATATCAACCAGGAAAAGACATCAAAAAATGAAAAAGATTAATGTTGATTTAAAAATAATAGGCTTAATTCATTCACCTTTTAAAACTACGAATCAGGCACCACCGCAAGGAAAAAACCATATCTCAAAAATTGAAATATACCCAGAATACCACGCCGGCTTAAAACATATAGAAGGATTCTCCCATATCAGCCTATTCTATTGGTTACATAAATCAAAAGGATACCACTTAGATGTACTTACACCATGGGATACAGAAACACATGGTCTTTTTACAACATGTTCGCCGCACCGTCCTAACCCCATTGGTTATTCTGTAGTTAAACTAATAAAAAAAGAAAAAAACATATTATATGTTAGAGGACTTGATGCAATAGAAGATACACCCGTGATAGATATAAAACCTTTTTTTAAAAGAGTCAAAGATAAAGAAAAAATAAAGCAAGGATGGATAGAAAAAACAAAGCTAAAAAGAAATTAAACTAGAATTTCTAACAGAATATTCTAAAAGATCTTTTATATCAATTTTTTTTTCCTCTCTTTGAATATCTTTTAGTTTAGCCTGCGTTGCAGGTTTATTTGGAACCGCAGAACATTTACTTGATTTATTTATTGAAAGTTCATATGTACCAATTTCTTTGGCGATATCTATTATTTCTTCTTTATCAAAGCCAATCAGCGGTCTTAGTATAGGTAAGTATGTGGCGTTATCTATCACGTGGATATTTTGAAGTGTCTGAGAGGCCACTTGACCTAGGTTATCACCTGTAAAAATTGAGTTTATATTATTTTCCTCAGCTATTTTCTCTGCTATATGTAACATCATCCTCTTACAAAAAATACATGTATATCGTCTGTTACAATTTTCAATATATTCTTTTAAATTTTGCCCATGTGGTATAATAATTGTTTTAATATCACAATTACAAATTTTTTTTAGATGTTTTACAATTTCTATGAAATCTGTTTTTTCTTTCTCGACGGCAAAAGGTGTTATATCAAAATGTAGGGCATATATCTCAGTTGCTTTATCTGAAATAAGATATGTTGCTACTGGTGAATCAATTCCACTTGAAATGAGTGATATAAATCTCATGCAGTCTGATTATTTATATATTCAAGATAGTTTTTAAGGCCACCGACTATTGGAATAACAACTATTGCAGGTAGTTCGTAAGGGTGAAGTTTCTCAATTTTTTTAATTGTTTTTTTTACGTTTTCATCAACAGTTTTACATATTAAAATACATTCACTATCTTCTTTAATTTCTCCTTTCCAACTATAAACCGATTCTACATTTGGAATAATGTTTACACATGCCACAAGTTGTTCCTCAACAAGCCCATGAGCGAGTTTTCTTGCATCTTTGATATCACTAAGAGTGGTATATACTATTTTTACCATAAATTCCTCCATATACTAAAGAGTATATAAACAAAAAAAGTATAATAAGTGTTTGCCTCAAATCAAATATTTATACATATCTAATTCTTTAATATCTCCTTCATAATTTTCTTTTTCTTTATAAAAGAGGTGGCTGCTGCATTTACAGTCACTGCAACCAAAACTTGGTATTTCCTCTAATTTCTCTTTAAAATAAGAGGCAATTTCACATTCTTGTCTTTTTTCGCCTTCCTTGATATATATATCGATCAATTGGGTTTTATCAATTAAATAATCTATATGCCAATGCTTTTTTTTATCAGATTTTTTATGTCCGTCTTTTT
>CAZOBL010000037.1:13468-18647 GCA_964578185.1 uncultured Thermoplasmatales archaeon | reverse complement strand
AAATAATGTTATTAAAATGAGTTTTTACAGTTTTCACAATTTTTATTATCTGAACTAGATTTTGCAATAAAAGATGAACAGCTCTCAGTTGTAAGAACTGGTTTACTGTGTACTCTACATCTTATTACATCAGATTTTTTCTTTTTGTTAAATCTATTATTCCTTTTGTTATTACGACCCATTTATTATACACTCATATAAATCTATTATTGAATTTTTAAAGTTGAAAAAAAAGAAAAATCAAAATTTCTGTTTTTTTCTATAATCGCCATACAGTCGGCCTTGTTTATATAGTTTTGCATAAGTCTTATTTTAACATTTTAAAAAAAATAAAACCTGCCAGACTTAACAAGCTAATCGATATATTTTTTTAAATGTTTACAGGATTACTTAAAGGATATAAATCCTCAAAATATTCTGTTAAATAAGCACTATCTATAACACCA
Organism: uncultured Thermoplasmatales archaeon; assembly: GCA_964578185.1. Lineage (GTDB taxonomy): Archaea > Thermoplasmatota > E2 > DHVEG-1 > DHVEG-1 > JAZKSG01. Next base: position 18,201 of record CAZOBL010000037.1, on the reverse strand, counting down.
TCAAGGTTTGAGTCAGATCCGCTGTAATCATCCCAATAATTGCCTTTTTTGGATGTTTCATTATACCATATTACTTCTTCTTCATCAGTATATCTATCCTGTTGATAATTCAAAAAATTATTTTCATACAAAACAATATTTTCACCAATCATATTATCTACAAGATCTTGGTTAGAATCAAAAGTATTTTTGTATACCATAACATTTTTTGCAAGAAAACTATCAACTGCATTTTGACAGTTTACAACATGATTACCAGATATAATCACATTATTTACAGGTTTAAACATATAAATCCCGCCATACTCACAATCCTGAATATAATTATTTTTAATCTCAATGCTTGTACCTTCATCAATTTGTACACCCGTTCCAACCTGTTCAATTCTATTGCCGGATATTAAAATATCATCTTTTAAACTTTCAACACCGATACTAGTAATATTATTATCATAGCTTTCAAGTTTAAAATTTTTAATTGTAACAGCACTAGAGTTTACATAAAAAGAAAAATCATTATGACTATAAAGCGGTTGAATAATTCTATCATTATCACTTCCACCGCTATCAACGATAGTATTCTGATTACTCTCACCAATAATTGTTAAAGGCTTATCAATGTAGACTTCCTCGTTATAATAACCATTATACACAAAAATAACATCCCCAGAGTTGGCATTATCCACTGCATTTTGAATAGATGAATAATCCGCTCCTCCATTGATTTTTACTTGTATGTCACTATTTGAAACAGAATTTGAACCATTAGATTCTTTGTTTCCAGAGTTTAAACATCCGCTAAATACCATAACAGTAAACATTATGATTATTATCAACGAAACATAAGTTTTATTAGATTTTGTCATAAAAAAACTTGTATTAACTCATCCTATGAATAAGTAATTAAGGGATAATAACAAAAAATAATTAAGATATATCAAAAAAGGAAAAACAAGTAACAATAATCACAAGAAAAAATTTTGACTAGAAAATTAGATTAATATTAAATTCTTTCACATTTTCTGGATTCAATATTATGGCTGATAAAAAAGATTTTTACCAAATGCAAACCGATGAAGCATTAAAAGCCCTAGATACCAGTGAAAATGGTCTTAGTAAAAAAGAAGTTGAAAAAAGACTAAAAAAATATGGTCAAAACACTTTTAAAACTGAGATTAAAATGCCCCTATGGCTTATTTTTCTTTCACAGTTTAAAGAACTTTTAGTGTTAATTTTGATAATTGGTTCGTTAATTGCTTATTTAATCGGGGATTACCGGGGTGGAACTATTATATTAATAATTGTAGTTGTAAACGCAATTATTGGTTTCATCCAGGAGTATAGAGCAGGGAAAATAGTTGATAAACTAAAAGGGCTGATAAAATCTCCTGCTAAGGTTGTAAGAGCAGGGGAGCTTATTGAGATAAGTCAAATAAACTTGGTTCCAGGAGATATTGTAAAAGTTGAAGAAGGAGATAAACTACCCGCAGATATTAGAATAATTGAATCTCAAAGTTTTAAAACAAATGATTTCGCCCTTACTGGTGAATCACTACCTCAAGAAAAAACCAGTCCGGCAATCACTGATGAGGTGGGAATAGCTGATAGAACAAATATTGCTTATGCTGGAACCACTGTGGCATCAGGTAATGCAACTGGTGTAGTAATTGCAACAGGTATGGAAAGTGAAACTGGTAAAATCGCTAAAATGACAGAGGAGACCGAATCACTTGAAACACCTCTTCAAAAAGAAATGAGACTTCTTGCACGTCAACTAACAATAGCAGTTGTAATTATTGGTGCAGCACTTTTTTTAATTGGTCTAGCTCAAAATTTTTCCCCTACCCTAAGTCTGATATATGCACTAGGGATAGCAATGGCAATTGTTCCACAAGCACTCCCCGCGCAGGTAACAGTAGCACTCTCTACTGGTAGCGGCCGGCTTGCTAAAAGAAAAGCCATAGTAAAAAGCCTACCATCAGTAGAAACACTAGGTTCAACTACAGTTATATGTACTGATAAAACAGGTACACTTACAAAAAATGAGATGACTGTTAAATCAGTATGGTTTAATTTTAAAAAATATGAAGTCACCGGGCTGGGTTATGAGCCAAAAGGCGAGATAAAAGATGAACAAGGAAACCCACTAGATCAAAAACAAATCGATGAAATCGAAGTACTCATGGATAGCGCGACTATGGCATCAAACGCAGAGATACATAAACCCGATGAACAACATGATATATGGTATCCTATAGGAGATCCTACAGAAGCCGCGCTTATAACAATGTCAACAAAAATTGGTACACGCTCACCCAAAGAAGATGTGGAAAACCCTGAGCTTCAAGAATTCCCCTTTGACTCAGAGAGAAAAAGAATGAGTTCAGTTAGACAATTTGGAGAAGACGTAGCATTAACTGTTAAAGGATCAACAAATAGTGTGCTCTCTGTTAGTAAACATATCTACAAAAACGGAGAAAAACAAACCTTAAACGAAAACGACCGAAAAGAAATCAAAAAAATAAATGAAATCTACTCAAAAAATGGATTAAGAGTTCTAGCAATAGCTAAAAGAAAACTACAACCAAAAAAAGGTGAATACAAACAAGAAGAAGTAGAAAAAGACCTAACATTTCTAGGCCTTGTCGCAATGATAGACCCCGCTAAAGAAGGAGTCAAAGAATCAGTAGAAGAAGCCCGTAAAGCAGGGATAAGAATAATAATGATAACCGGAGATCATGCGATAACCGCTCGAGCAATCGGCAAAGACATAGGCCTCTCAGTAGAATGGGAAAAAGGAGTATTCACCGGTAAAGAACTAAAAGAAATGGATGACAAAAAACTAAAAAAAGTACTAAGTGGAGATGAAAGCATCATCTTTTCAAGAGTCGACCCCGCTGACAAACTAAGAATTGTAAAGACACTCGAGCAACAAGGCGAAATAGTAGCAGTCACCGGAGACGGTGTAAACGATGCACCAGCATTAAGAAAAGCCCATATTGGTGTAGCAATGGGCAAAAGAGGAACAGATGTAGCAAAAGAAGCCTCTAGATTAGTACTACTAGACGACAGCTTCCCCACATTAGTAAACGCAATAGAAGAAGGAAGAACAATTTTTGCAAACCTAAAAAAGACAATATATGCGTCTTTAACAACCAATATCGCAGAATTAGTACTCGTATTATTAGGTCTTCTAGGAGTAGCACTATGGGATTACCCAATACCCATACTAGCAGTACAAGTACTAGCAATAGACCTACTCGGTGAAATTATGCCGTTAACATTTTTAACATTTGACCCGCCATCCAAGGAAACAATGACAAAACCTCCAAGAAACCCCAAAAAACATATTGTAAACAAAAAAATATCAGCAGAATTTATATTCCTAGGAGTAGTTATCGCAGCATTAGCATTTGTAAACTTTTTAATATTTATAGGACGAACTGGAGCAGAACTACAAGCAAATATAACAGAAAACCTACAAAACCTACCCCTTGAATACCTACAAGTAGGCGCCCTAGCATATGCTACAATAGTATTCTGCCAATACATAAACATTTTAGAATGGAGACATGAAAAAACAACTTTGTTTAACAAAAACATAATCTCAAACAAAATACTAATAGGCTCAATAATAGGCTCAATAATACTCGTACTAATCGCTATATACGTACCATACATCAACGATTTCTTCCTTTTTGGAGGACTGGCATTAATCGACTGGGGATACGTACTAATTGCAGCTGTAATATATCTATTTGTATTTGAAATCCTCAAGATTACCCGTAAAAAAAGATACAGCCAAAAAGAAATCTAAAAAAAAATAGAAAGCAGAGGAATAATTACTTTTTTAATCCTTTTTTTACTCCTTTACCAAGCCCTTTTACTGCCTTCCAGCCTTTCTTACCGGCTTTACCCACTACTTCACCGGTTTTCTCAGCTGTATCCTCTATTTTACCTTTCTTTTTACCATTAGCCATAATATAACCTCCCATGTAATGTATGAAATGATCTTTTAAAATAAGTTTCTATGATTAGACTAACAACTTTTTATAATAAATAAGTATATGAAAAATAAGATGTTTTCTAAAAACACTGATGTATGCATACAAAAAACCACGTATGATAATATTGACATTGAATCTTTATTAAAACCACTTGGCGGAATAGAAAAATACATTAAAAAAAATGAAAGAGTACTTCTTAAAACCAATCTTTTAAATGCTACAGAACCCGAAAAAGTAGTAGTAACAAACCCTAAATTTATTGCAGCTGTCGCCAAAGAAGTTCGAAAAGCAGGTGGAGTACCATTTATAGGTGATTCTCCATCAGGACGTTTTTCAAAAAGAAGACTTGTAAATGTATATGAAAAATCAGGTTTAATTAAACTTTCAAATGAAGAGGGAATTGAGCTTAATTATGATAGATCATGTAAAAAAATATCTATACCAAACCATGTTAAACTTAAAAAGACCCGTGTAAGTAATTTCTTTTTAAAGGCTGATAAAGTAATAGCTTTACCAAAGATTAAAACACATTCTTTTATGATTATGACTCTTGCAACCAAGATAATGTATGGTGTAATACCAGGTCTTCACAAAGCAAAATATCATTCACTATATTTTAGGCGAAAAGATTTTGCAAATATGTTACTTGATATTTTATCGATTGCCACTCCAGATCTTTTCATTATGGATGGAGTAGCTGCGATGCAAGGTGACGGCCCGATGAGT
>CAZOBL010000037.1:0-13458 GCA_964578185.1 uncultured Thermoplasmatales archaeon | reverse complement strand
GAACACCTATTGATCTTAATTTAATGCTAGCGGGTGAACATCCTGTAGCAATGGATCTTGCAGTATGTAAAATCCTAGGTATTGAACCAACAGGTATCCCCACTTTAAAACAAGCAAAGATCAGAAAACTATACCCGAAAAAAATAAATTATCCACTTTTAAAACCCCTAGATGTAAAGGTGAAAAACTTCCAACTTCCATCAACAGCAGGGCATCTTATAACTGGAAAAGATAAATATCCCGTTATGAATGAAAATTGTACAGCATGCAAGGAATGTGTAAATATTTGCCCTAGAAATGCAATAAAAATAGAAAATAAACAAGCGAAAGTAGACTATTCAAAATGTATAAAATGTTACTGCTGCCATGAAGTATGTACATTTAACGCGATAGACCTTAAAACAAGATAAAAAAATGCTCTAAATCGAAACAAGTTTCCATTATAATAATATAATAATATTTTTCGATTAATTTATATATTTGTAAAATAATATTAAATTGTGATACATTAATGTCCTCAAGAGAAAACTTTAAATCATTTATACCAGCATCAAAAAATATCCCAGAGTTAACATTAAGAGCAGTTTTAGTAGGAGCATTACTCGCAATTATTTTAGGTTCAGCTAACGCATATTTCGGTTTATATGCAGGAATGACAGTATCAGCTGCAATACCCGGTGCTGTCATGGCTTTTGCAATATTAAAACCACTAAAAGGAACAATACTTGAAATAAACATAGGGATGATGGGAGCAGCTGCAGGAACAGCACTGGCAGCAGGAGTAATATTTACAATACCCGCTATGGTACTACTCGGCACCTGGACTGAAATACACTACGTAGAAACAACAATTGTAGCAGCACTAGGAGGTATACTAGGTGTACTATGGATGGTATCGCTTAGAAGAGCATTAATCATCAAAACAGATTTACCATTCCCAGAAGGCGTAGCAGTAGCTGCAGTACTCACAACCACAGTAGGCGATGACAACCATACAAAAAAGAAAACCAAAACCGCAATGAGTGGACAATGGCTACTTATAGGCGGAATACTAGGCGCATCACTTAAATTTTCACAAGTAGGACTACAAGCAATATCTGGAAAACTACAAGGAATAATAAACATAGGAAAATACAAAATCCTAGGTGAATCACATGATGGATATCTGTACGGAGGAGTCGCTACATCACCAGCACTACTTGGTGTAGGATGGATAATAGGCCCAAAAATAGCCTCATTTGTGTTTATTGGCGGGTTAATTGGATGGGTAATACTAGCACCCCTCATAGCTTTAGCAACAGGACTACCACTTCCAAGCACCACCGCAGAAGTTGCTCAAGCCGCATCATACGGAGGAGGAAATCTAGAACTTGGAAAAATATTCTGGGGATTTTTCAAAATATGGGGCGACTACATAAGATACATAGGCGTTGGCGCTATGGTTGTCGGAGGACTATGGACCATATTTAAACTACGAAACAACCTAGCCGACGGAATACGCGAAGCAATCATAGGAATAAAAAGCGGACACGAAAGCACCAAAAAAAGAACAGATCAAGACTTAAACTTTAAATACGTATTTCTAACAATAGGACTACTAACAATACCAGTATTTTTAGTATATGTATGGCTCTCAGAAAACTATTTCATATCAGGAGTAATGGCCATATTTGCAATACTATTTGCATTCATTGCAAGTGCCATAGCTGGATACATGGCAGGACTAGTCGGCTCATCAAACAACCCCACATCAGGTGTAACCGTCTCAATTCTACTTTTAACTTCACTAATACTATTAGGACTAGGATTCTCAGGCAATGTTGGAGTATATGGTGTGGCACTACTAATAGCAGCAGTTATTGCATGTTGCGCTGCAATATCCGGTGATGTACTACAATCAATGACCGCAGGTCAAATGATAGGAGCAACACCATGGAAACAACAAGTAGCAGAACTAGTAGGTATAATGGCAGCAGCACCAGTACTAGCACTAGTAGTACAAGCACTAGACAAAGCATATGAAATAGGAAGCCAAAACCTACCCGCACCACAAGCATTTCTAATGAGCGGAGTAGTAAGAGGAGTACTAGGCGGAGAGATGGCATGGCCATTTGTACTTGCAGGTGCAATACTGGCATTTGTACTAATACTCATAAACATACCAGTACTACCCGTAGCAATAGGAATATATCTACCATTCACACTCGCAACACCAATATTTGCAGGTGGGATAATAAGACACATAACCAACAAAAAAATAGACAAACACTACGGCACAAACGATGAAGAAAAAGCAAGCGAATGGGAGCTAGCGATAAAACAAACCAAAGTTAAACCCAAAGAAAGAATCGTGAGAACAGGTCTACTATTTACTGCAGGGCTAATCGCAGGAGAAGCATTAACTGGTGTAATAGTCGCATTTATAATTATAAGCGGACTAAACATAACCATGTTTGACGTACCACCAGTCTGGCCAGGTGTACTACTATGGCTATTCATCGCAGCACTAGTATTTTACATACCTCTAAGAGAATTATACAATAAAAAATCATAAAAAAACACCTTTTTTTCTTTATTTTATAAAACAACTAAATATACGATAATATTAAATATTAATTTACATATTGTCAGCGCTGTCTAAACTTGTCCTTTCTGAAAGGACATAAAAAGAACAAAACAAAAAAAAGGTAAATATAGATGTATAAAGAAAACAAAGGAAGGTTCAATCAAGGACCTAGAGAAATGCATAAGGCAACATGTGCTGAATGCGGCCAAGAATGTGAAGTCCCATTTAAACCAGATGGAGAAAGACCTGTATACTGCAGGGAATGTTACAAAAAACATAAACCTAGAAGATTTTAAATCTAAAATATTATCACTAGATTTTTAATCTACAATAATAAAGGTTTATCTAATTTTATTTTTTTAAATCTTTTTTTAAGTAATCAAAACCTTCATATTTAGTCCATTTACCCGTAATTTCACCATTTTTGCGTTTTGAAAACCTAATATTACTATTACGAGGAGTCCTACTAGTAGGAATAGTAAAAAAACGATTCCTATTACCATCTAACAGATAAACAATAACAAAATTAGAGTTTTCATGTTGTTTTTCAGTAATCTTACTAGCTGAAGGATTTTCTGAATCGCCATTAATAGACTTCAGCTTAAGTCTTATAAACTTATTTTTCATAGTAATGACAAAATCATAAGAATCCTCCTCAGGTGATTGATAAGCTTTAATCTTTTCTCTTTGTAAAAATATAGGTAAAAGAAATGTACCAGCCCTTTCAATTAACTTACTTTTTGCTCTCATATAAAATAAACAAATAACAATAAAGCGTAAATAGTTTTACAAAAAAAAGATTGCAAAACTAAATTTTTAGTTTGTAGTAAGCTATATATACTAGGCCAAGTTTTAATAGAGCAATATAAAACAATAAGAAAAAGAACGAGTCTAGATTAAATTTCATATATTTGATTTTTTTCAAACTTTGAAATTTTTATTTAACTTTTAGACTCTTTTCTTATAGAAAACGAATAGAAGGTAAAAACATATGAAAGGTAAAATAAAATGGTATAATGAAAGAAAAGGATATGGATTTATTATCGACGAAGACGAAAAAGAAATCTTTGTCCATAGAAGTAGCTTACCTGAAGGCACATCTTTAAACGAAGATGATTCAGTCGAATTTGAAACTGAAGAAACAGATCGTGGATTAAAAGCAATAAACGTGAAAAAATTATAAAAATTAAAACAAAAGAAATATTTCAATTGCTAGTTGTAGTTAGCATTAACTTTTAGGTTTGATATATTTGAATAAAGATAAGAATAAACAAAAAATCGAAGAAACAGTAAAATGTCCAAAGTGTGGAAGCACGCATCTTACAAAAGATTACTCACGAGCTGAACTCGTATGTGAAACTTGTGGGCTAGTTCTAGACGATGACATTATAGATCATGGGCCCGAATGGCGTGCCTTTGATAATGAACAACGTCAAAAGAAAGCCCGTACAGGCTCTCCTATGACGTATACAGTCCATGATAAAGGCCTCTCTACAACAATTAGTTGGCAGAATAGAGACGCATATGGAAAATCTATTCCCACAAGGAATCGAGCTCAGCTATACCGCCTTAGAAAATGGCAGAGAAGAACAAGAATAAGTGATTGCACCGAACGAAACTTAGCTGTAGCGCTATCTACACTAGATAGAATCTCATCTTCTCTGGGCGTTCCTAGAAACGTTAGAGAGACAGCTGCTATGATATATAGAAAAGCAGTTAGAAGAAAATTAATCCGTGGACGAAGTATTGAAGGTGTAACCGCAGCAGTACTATATGCAGCATGTAGACAATGTAATGTACCTCGTACTCTTGATGAAGTAAGTGCTGCTACTCAAATGAAAAAAAAGGAAATTGGAAGAAATTACAGAAATATATCAAGAAAACTAAAATTAAAAATACTTCCAACCGCACCCCAGGATTACATATCTAGATTTAGCAGTCAACTAGAACTCGGTCAAACCGTACAAATAAAAGCAATTGACATACTTGAAGAAGCAACTAAAAAAGAATTAACTAGTGGCCGAGGTCCAACAGGACTTGCTGCTGCAGCGTTGTATATCTCATCAGTCATATCTGGGGAGAGACGTACACAGCGTGAAGTCGCAGAAGTAGCAGGTGTAACCGAGGTAACCATTAGAAATCGCTATAAAGAAATCGCTGAAAAACTTAATATTGATGTAACCATGTAAAAGAAAAAATTACTTTTTTTTTATACAAAAAATTTATCAAAAAAACGGTGAAATAAAATTATGAAATTTGAAGAACTTGATATCAACAAAAAACTTGTTGAAGAAACAAAGAATGCAAAATTTGAAGAATTAACTCCAATTCAGGAGAAATGTATACCTGCTATTCTTGAAGGAAAAGATGTAGTAGGTCAAGCACAAACAGGATCTGGTAAAACAATAGCATTTTGTTTACCCATCATCCAAAAAATAAAACCACAGCAGGGAATCCAAGCTGTTATTTTAACGCCTACCAGGGAGCTTTGCCTGCAGGTCTCAGAAGTACTAACTCAATTTGGTAGAAAACTCAATGTAAAAACAACCAGTATATACGGCGGAGTTAGCATAAACCCTCAGATACAAGACATCCGTAGATCAGAAATAGTTGTGGGTACACCCGGTCGTATGCTTGATCACCTGCACAGAAAAACTTTGAATCTTGGCAATATACGTTTTTTAGTCTTAGATGAAACAGATAAAATGTTAGACATGGGTTTCATTGATGACGTTGAAAGAATAATTAGTTTCACACCCAAACAAAGGCAAACACTCATGTTTAGTGCAACAACCATGCGTGCGAGTCAACGACTTATGAATAGACACTTATCAAACCCCGTGGTTTTAAAAACTAAATCTTTGGTGGATAATAGCAAGCTTGAGCAAATCTATTATGACATATACCAAAAAGATAACAAATTTTCAATACTTGTTCATCTAATAAAAAATGAAACACATGGACTTGCCATTGTTTTTTGCTCAACACGAAGAGCAACAGATATGGTAGCCCGTAATCTCAAAAATCAAAACATCAAAGCAGCGGCAATACATGGAGGACTCACACAAAAACAAAGAACAGACACATTAGAAAGATTTCGAGAAGAAAAAATCCATGTATTAGTTGCCACAAATGTAGCTGCTAGAGGTATAGATGTGGAAAATATCACTCATATATACCATTATGATGTACCAAAAAACTCAACAGAATATATACACAGAATCGGGAGAACAGCTAGAGCAGGTGAAAACGGAACTGCAGTTACCCTACTTACAAGAACAGACCATGATAACTTCAGAAAAGTACAAAGCGATGATAAACTCGATATAAAACGAGAAGACATACCAAAATTTCAAAAAGTACCCTTTATAAGTAGGCTAAGAAGAAATAGAAAGAGTCATAAGAAAAAAAGATTTTATAAAAGAAAATAAAGGAGCTAATTCAATAAAAAAAACTGAGCAACTATAATTAAAATCTATTAAAAAATAAAATTCAGTAAAACTTTTTAATAATGAAAATGTTTAAAAGAGAATCAATATGGATATAACATTTAATACAGCTCTACTTAACCTTGTTGCGTTTTTAGTATTCGTAATATGCGTAACAATATATTCAATAAAACTTAAACTAGGTATGAAAAAACCTGCAACAGCTAAAAGAGGTCTTTTAAATATTTTTTACAGTAGATGGGTTGAACGTATGAACAACCCAGATGAAACAATAATAGCGGTACAGACACTTAGAAACTTAATCATGTCTGTAACATTTTTATCATCAACTATGCTAATATTACTTGGACTACTAGTAGATACAGGAATAGGAATAGATGAAGTAGTAGGCGGCTCATTTGTAACTATACCAATTGTTGAATATAAGATGATTGTATTATTTGCAGTAGTTGTATTTTCATTATTTTCATTTCTACTCTCCTTAAGACAACTGGTAAGATTCACCATTTTAGTTGGAATACCAAATGCAGAAATTGTAAAAACAGGGGATAAAGAACTAGAATCAAATAATACTTGTACACTAGACAGTAAAGCCCTGCAGTCCGAGGTTTTTATAAAAGCAATGAATCGATTTGCATATGGAATGAGAGGGGTATTTTATGCAATAACTGTTTTAATCTGGTTTATAAGCTCATATGCATTTATAGCATCATCAATAATACTTACTATCTATCTTATAAGCTATCAGGATATTAAAACACCCTGCGTTGAAGAAACACCAATATAAAAAAATAAATTATTTTTTATCCTTACGAAGTATTACTTCGTTATGCGGATAAGCAAACTCAACATCATCAGCAGAAGTTATCTTCTCATGTACAACACGTCTAATATCAGTTGAGATACGATTACGTTTATTTGCAATAGAATTATACCTAACAACTATTTTAACTCCAGAATCCAAAAAATCAAGACGAATATGAGGATCTTTCTGTAGACGTTTTGGGAAACTCTCCCACAACGATTTCATCACTTTCTTTACAGATGAAATCATAATTTTTTCAGCATTTTTTAGATTACTCTCATATGTTATAGACGCTCCTACTTCATCAAGAATGTATTCATCTTTTTCATTGTAGTTTATAATTTCTTCCTCAAAAATAATAGAGGTAGGAAGCATAATAGTACGACCAGAGTTTTCTTCACCATCAATAGTACCACCAACCTCATCTAAAAAAATATGGGTAAGAGTAATATTGGTGATATCACCAGTAATACCAGATATAATAACACGATCTTTAATGTTAAGAGTCCTTTTAGTAACAATAACGAACCATGCTACAACACCAGTAATCGGTTTTTGAAGAGCCCAACCAAGAGCAACAGTCAAAAGGCCTGCTATAAAACCTAGTTCACCCCAGCTACCAAAAAAATACGAAACAACACTAACAAATAAAAAAATTGCAAAAATATATTTGATAATATCAAGAAAAGCAGAAGCATTTGAAAGCTGTTTTTTTGATTTTATATTCTTAAAAACATATCTTTTTATTAACCTAAAAATAATTGAAAGAATAATAAAAGCAATAATGAAAGTTAAAACTAAACCAATTATATCTGAATATAATTGATATGTTTCAATGAATAAATCTTTAATATTTGCTAATATACTACTCATTAACTCCTCAACTTTTACCACTATATCATACAAGTTTTTATAATTAATTGATAAACACAATCGAAAGAAATATAACTACTTTCTTACATACACATTAATAATCAGAGGTGATGCGGATGCAAAAAACACTATTTGATTTTTTAGAAGATCAAAATGATATAAATAAAATGAATAAAAATGTCCATTAAAATATTTCTTAATATTTTTAGATTAAGTAATTAATTCAAAAAAAGGAATTTATGGGGAGGGAAAAAAATTATACACTTAAATTTTTGTTTTTCTTATATCTCCATATAGTGATAACAAGAAGAATGCAGAAAACAGCTATGCAGGCAATTGCAATGTATTGCAGAGTTTGGTTATGTACAATTTCTTGAGTGGATGAAATAATATAATATGACCCCTCCGAACCACTATCATAGCCATATGAATTTTTAAGACCTTCATTTGCACAATCGGCAGCTAAACTATCCCCTGCTCCAGGTGAAGGACTGTAACTTCCCCCACCGTCCCCTAAGCTGGTAATAACCTTATTATTTACAATTTTACCTTTTGCAAAATTAATAAACTGTACTATACCTAAACATAATACAAACAAAGTAGAAGTAAACATTACAACAATCTTTGCATTTTCAGGATGTAGAAGACATTCGCCTTTCCAACTAAGACGATAGTATACCCATTTATGGCCATCACGCTCCTTTTTTTTGACAAGTCCTGCTTCATTGAGTTTTACTAGATGTTCATGAAGAGTAGCTTTGTTTAAACTTGTAGCATCTGAAATATCCTTTAGACTCATCTTGCGACCATCAAGAACTTTCAAAATAGATAAACGTGTATCTGATGCAAGAGCCTTGAAGGCATTCATATCAAGTGTAACTTTTGCCATTTATCCCAATATATACTTTAATCGTCTTTTATTTAAAAAGTGTTTGTTTTTGTTTGGGAAATTCCAAACGTTTTACGACTTTTTATATATAAATTAGCACAATAAATATCCTCCAGGTTAAAAAAATAGAATTGGAGTTGATTATGAAAATGTATAAAAAAGGATTAATAGCAAGTTTTTTGATAATAATACTCTTTATAACATGTGTAAAAACAGCATCAGCAGATGGAATGGTAGTACCTTATCCAAATCCAGATGAATCAGCCACATTAGAATTTCCAATAGTAAAATATCATCATGTAAATATAACAATAGATAGTCATCATAGTAAAACACATGTAGATCAAGAATTTTTTAATCCATATGATTATGTAATGACTGGAAAATATATATTTCCAATACCTCAAGGAGCAGTTATATCCAATTTTAAAATAACTGTAGATGGTAAAGAGAAAGAAGCTAAAATAATGGATTCGCAAGAAGCACAGGAGATTTTCCAACAATCTGTTTTAAACATGCAGACTGCAGCAATACTGCAATATTCTAACAATGATCTTTTATCATGTGAAGTATCAATACCAGCTAACTCTTCTATTAAGATGACCCTTGAATATGATGAAATATTATCACTTAAAAACGGTCTCTACAAATACAAATATATACTTAGTACTGAGCAATTCTCAGCAGCAAATATAGAGAACGTATCAATTAATATTGATATTACCAATGATAAAAATATTGACATGGTATATTCTCCTACACACATTATCAAATCAAATCAAATATCTGAAAAACATGTAACTATATCATACTCTGAACATAACAGTAGACCCGATGAAGACTTCGAGCTTTATTTTTCTTGTACAAATGAAGACTTTGGGGCTTCACTTATAACATTTGATAAAGATGATGAGAAATTTTTTATGCTTTTTTTTCAAAGCAGCATACAAAACCCTGAAACAACAGATTATCTACCAAAAGACATAGTTTTTGTTTTAGACGACTCTGGTAGTATGTCATGGGATGATAAAATCATTCAGGCAAAAGACGCCCTAAAATGGATTTTAAACAAACTTAGCAGCCAGGATCGCTTCAACATTGTAAATTTTGATAGTTCTGTTAGATGTTTTTCAAATAACCTTGAAAATGCAGATGAAACTAAAGTCACGGAAGCAATAGATTATGTAGACTCAATAAAAGCCAACGGTGGAACAAATATTAATGATGCATTGTTAAAAGCATGTGATTTATTTAAAACACTAGAAGAGACAAGTCGTCCACGTATAATATTTTTCCTAACAGATGGACAAGCAACAGTTGGAACCACGGATACAGAAAGCATACTATCAAATGTCAACAATGCAAATATTGAAGGCGGTGTAGATGCAAGCATCTATGTTTTCGGAGTAGGATACGATGTAAACACTCATCTACTCGATCAACTAGCCAACAATAACCATGGTGAAAGAGTATATGTCGACCCAGATGAAAGCATAGAATCCAAACTTATAGAACTGTATAGTAAAATACAAAATCCTCTACTCACACAAATCTCAATAGACGTTTCAGGTAAAATTGAAACATATGATATATACCCAAAAACTATTTCTAATTTATATGCAGGAAGTGAAATAGTACTAGTAGGAAAATACACTCTATCTGACTCAGATGAGGAAGATGTAAAAGTTAAGGTACAAGCTATGAAAGGTGAAAACATTATAGAATTAAATTATAACTTTTCCTTAGAATCAGATGATACAAAAAGCTTTATCCCGCGTATATGGGCTACAAGAAGAATAGGGGAGTTGATGGATACAATAAAAATAGAGGGAGAAACCGATGAGCTAGTCGAAGAAGTAAAAGAATTAGGAACCAAATACGGGATAGTAACACCTTACACCTCATTTCTAATAGAAGAACAACAAGAAGGAATTACATATGGCATGAGTGAAAACCTGGAAGATGCAGATGGTGATGGGCTATCAGATGCATTGGCACCAACAGGAAGAGCATCAAATAAACAATCGACAGCAAATCAGTTATACCTTGACAGTTTTCATGTATCCAGTACATCAGGAGCAAACATACAACAAAAAGGTAGTAAATTATTCGCAGCTTTAGACGACATTCAAATAGATTTAAAAATAATTGGAAATCAATCCAGTATAAATCTTGATGGAAAAACAGCACACCAATGGATAAATGATACATTTGATATAACTAATTATATAGAATTCGGCTCAGATGATTACTTTGAACTACTAAAAAACAGTGACTTAATAGATACATTATCAGCAGGACAACAAGTAGTATTCGAATACGACAATGAAACCTATTTTATAACCAATAACGCAACTGCCTCATCATCAATTACACCAATAACCCCAATCACCACACAAACAGATAACAAAGAAAATTCAACACCCGGATTCGACTTCGCAATAATATTAATAAGCTTAGGCGTGGCAATGATTGTATTAAAAAAATTACAAAAAAACTAAAACAACCAAATCTCATATCAACTAGGAGGAGAAAATATGAAACTAAAAATCTCGATACTAATTTTAATCTTAATATCGTTGATGCTTGTCCCAACGGTAAATGCAGAAACACAATATGTCTACGACGATGAAATGATGCAAGATGTTCAAAACATGATGAATTCAGTTTTTATGGCTCTATGGATAGCCCTATCAATTATCATAATATTGATAGTCGCATTGATAGTAACCTGTTTTTATCTAGTTTCAACAACAAAAAAATATATCAATAAAATTGATAAACTACTATATTTTAGAAAATCAGAGCAATATCAAAACGGAAACTGGGAAAACAACAATAGAGGATATGTAAAATACTAAAAACATTCTTTTTTTTATACATAACTTTAAAATTCTTTGTACATATTACGAGATTGCTACATGAGTAAAGAAACGTTAATAAATTCACTTAAAAAGTGTGGAGCAATTAAATTTGGACGATTTGTACTTACATCTGGGGCTGTAAGTGATTACTATATAGACATTAAAAAAGCAAGTACAAATCCAAATGTTTTAAAAGAAATAGCCAAAGAAATGAAAGAATACGCAGAAGGATATGATGTAATAGCCGGTATGGAACTTGGAGCAGTACCACTAATAGTTGCTCTATCATTAGAAACAGGTATACCATATGCTATAGTTAGAAAAGAAAAAAGAGAACACGGAACTACAAAACAAATAGAGGGTGAAGATGTACAAAACAAAAAAGTACTAGTAATTGAAGATGTAACCACAAGTGGAGGTTCTTTAATTACAACTTTAAAAGTTCTACGTTCAAAGAAAGCAAAAATTGACGAAGTCTTAGTGGTAGTAGACAGAGAAAGCGGTGCAGAAGAAAAACTTAGAGATTTAGATGTAAATTTTATACCCTTAATATCTGTAAGTGAAATTTTAGATAAAAAAGAAGAATAAAATAAAAAGTTTTAAAAATTTTTAGGGAGGAATGATAAATTTGAAAGTTTTAGTTGTCGGAGGAGGCGCTAGAGAACATGCTATATGTGATGCTGTAAAACGTTCTAAAAACACAGAGCTCTATTCAGTTATGAAAAATGTTAACCCTGGAATCGTAAAAATGTCAGAGGACTTTTTACAAGAAGTTGAAACAAATATTGATGCTGTAATAAAATATGCATTAGATAAAAAAATTGATCTAGCAATTGTTGGACCAGAAGCACCACTACAAGCCGGTCTATCAAATGAACTAAAAAAACAAAAGATATCAGTGTGTTCACCAACCAAAGAAGCAGCAAGAATTGAAACTGATAAAGAATGGATGAGAAACATTCTAAAAAAACATAACATCCCAGGGCAAATACGCTTTGAAACTTTTACATCACCAAAAAAAGCAAAAAAATTCATCGAAGATTTAAACGCAGAAATAGCAATAAAACCAATAGGACTAACTGGTGGAAAAGGCGTAAAAGTCGCAGGTGACCATTTCAATGGTATACACGAAGCAATGGATTATGTCCAAAAAGTTTTAGATGAAAAAATCGGTGGCGAATCAAAGGTATTAATAGAAGAAAAAGCAGTAGGTGAAGAATTTACTCTCCAAGCTTTCTCAGATGGAAACACTATCCTTCCGCTTCATTCAGTACAGGACCATAAAAGGTTATTACCAGGCGATGAAGGCCCTAACACAGGTGGTATGGGTGCCTACTCATGTTCAGATGGATTACTTCCATTTATGGAAAAAACAGATTATGAACAAGCAGCTAATATTTTACAAAAAATAATTGAGGCACTCAAAGATGAACATTGCCCCTATATAGGTGTGATATATGGACAATTTATGCTAACTTCAGATGGACCCAAGATAATTGAAATAAACGCTCGTTTTGGAGATCCTGAAGCTATGAACATATTAACATTGCTTAAATCAGATTTCATTGAATTATGTCAAGCCATGGTTGAAGGAAAACTTGACACAAAAAAAATAGACATAGAAAAAAAATCAACAGTCTGTAAATATGTAGTACCTGAAGGATACGGAAATCAAAGTATGGTAGGGGAAAAAATATCAGTTGACGAAGAGCAAATAAAAAACACTGGTTCACGTCTGTTCTATGCTTCTGTCAACAAAGAAAATAATTATGTTTCAACTACCTCATCTAGATCCCTTGCGGTAGTAGGAATTTCTGATGATTTACCTAAAGCTGAAAAGATATGTGAACAGGCACTAGGATACATACAAGGAGAGCATATTTTTATTCGCCATGATATTGGAAAAGATGATCTAATAAACAAAAGAATACAACATATGAAAAAAATACGTGGAATGTAAAAATTTTATGAAAGAAGAATTTACATAGGTTACAAAAGAAGAATTGTTGAAA
>CAZOBL010000036.1:18019-18677 GCA_964578185.1 uncultured Thermoplasmatales archaeon | reverse complement strand
AAACCATAAAAAAAATATCAATAATTGAAAAATATAGGTGAAACATTGGAAATGAAATCTAATGTACATGTGGTAATTTCAGGTAAAGTTCAAGGTGTTTGGTTTAGAGTAAACACTAAACAAAAAGCTGAACAACTAGGTGTAACAGGTTGGGTCAAAAATAGAGAGGATGGCCGTGTCGAAGCAATCTTTGAAGGCGAAGAAAAATATGTTAAAGAAATGCTTGAGTGGTGTCAGAACGGTCCACCACTTGCTAAAGTCGACAATGTAGATATAGAAAAAAACTTAAATACAGATCAATACGAAGATTTTACAATAAAATACTAGAGTTATTTTTTCTTTTCTTCTTTTTGTTTCTTTTTTTCTTCGATATGTTTTTTTTCTTTGATAATTCCGCCTTTTAAAACACGTATTTTCGCATCAACACCTCTTATTTTTTCTTCGATCTTTTTTTTCTGGAGGTTGAATTTTGCACGAGACAACTTTCCATCACTTAGTTTTTCTTTTAATTTCTCGATTTTATCTTTGTATTTTTCTATTTGTTTCTGCCGTCTTTCAATTCTTTTTTCAAATTTTTTAATTGCATTCATTTTTCTATTTACCCCAAAGTTTTTTCCTATGAGCTTCAAGTGTATTGTTTTTCTTACCTAAATATTCT
>CAZOBL010000036.1:0-18009 GCA_964578185.1 uncultured Thermoplasmatales archaeon | reverse complement strand
TTCTGCGAAAGTTTTCAATTTTTCGCCTTTTAAATTATAAGGCTTTGGATATCTTTCAATATATTTTAAATCTCTTAGGAGATGATGGTCAAGTATTACTTCACATTTTGTTTCATCAATTATTTTTATTAGGTTATCTGAAGCGTTATCTAGGTTTTCTTGACTAAATCTCCATCCCAGAAATAATGTTGGTGGTCCATCCATTATTAAAACATCAGGGTTCTGTTTTATAATATAATCTGTAGCCTCTTTTGTTACAGGTCCTTGGACATCTGATGCATGTGTAACTTTTTGTTTACCATCATCAACTGTTGTCATTATTACAAAACCTAAACGTACATTAGCAGGTCCATGATAAAATGGTGGAGAGAAAGAAATTTTTGTATCTGCAAATGTATACTCTAAATTGTCACAATATTTTAGCTCACATTTTTCTTTGACTAATTTTCTAAAATCATTTCCTCTTTTTTTCTGTGATTTATTAATATTTTCTTTTATATCTTTTGCAAATACTTTTTTGCCGTTATAAAATTCCGCATGTGGATCATAATGGTCATAATGATAATGTGAAATAGTCAATATATCACATTTCTGAGCCTTTTGATGTATTTTTTCTTTTATATTTTTCAGAGTTTCCACTTCTTTGTCTGATGGTGGCAGGCCATACCTTTTTGGACCCAATGCTGCTGAAGGGTCGATTAGTATCTTACAATCGTTTGTTGATACATATGTTGCCATAGATCGTACCCCTAGTGAATCAGATGCTAATGGTTCTATTTGCATTTTATACCTCCAGTATTTCCTCGTTTAAATAACTATATTGATAAAAAGATTTTATTTTTTCCTCTCAAAAAGTACCTTTCCTTTATAGACAATTACCTTAATGCGATGAAAAGGTATCATAGCTTTTGATGTTTTCATAAAAGATCTTCCAATGTCTTCTATGTTTTCTCCTGTTATAATTTTTGTATCTTTTGGTGCTCCTCTATGTATGTAGGATATTTTAGCTTTGTCTAAATCTTTTTTATGATGCCATTTTAATTCATTTAGAATATCTCTTGGATTTGGCATATTATATAAAAAAATGTTTTAGGTATTAATATAAACTATTGACGTTTCTAAAACTACTCATGATATGTTTGTTTGCCTCTCCTTCAACATAAGCTTGATGCCCTGGGTAAATATTTTCAACATCTAACTTTGATATTTTTTTAATTGACTCTTTTAACTGTTGTAGATTTCCACCTGGTAGATCATATCTACCAAATGATCCATGAGAAAAAATTGTATCGCCTGAAAAAAGTGTTTTATCTTTTTTTGAATACAAACATATACTTGCGGGTGTATGCCCGGGTGTATGGATAATATTATATTTATTGTCACCAACTAATATTTCATCATTATTCTTTAATATCTTGTCGATCTGAATTTTTGGCATTTCTCCACCTATCATTGTTGCAAACATGCTCTCACCGGATTTTAGTTTTTCAATTGCCTTTTCGTGTGAGAAAATTTTTGCTTTTGGCGTTAAATTTTTTATTTTACTGGTTCCACCTACGTGATCGTAATGTTCATGTGTAAGGATTATCTGCTCTACATCTCTTATCGATATATTTTTTTCTATCTCTTTGACTACATATTGATGGTTAATACCTGTTCCACAGTCAATAATAGTGGGTTTCTCTCCATCTATTAGATATATATTTGAGTCATATCCTCTTCCAGTTATACATTTGATTTTCATAGTTCTATGAGAAAAGTGGATGTTAAATGGTTTAAATAAATTTTTTTACTTGAAAAACTTTGGCGGGTTGAATACAAAAAATGTCATTTCACCAGTTGTGTTTTCTTTTCCATCTTTGTCATATACTTTTGTTTCAAAGTTATGTTTCATCATGGTTGGTTCATCCCACATAAATGTGTATGGAGCACTAGTTTTTGTATCTTTTAGCTTCCCGTTTATGTAAAATTCAGCTTTACTTATTTTTTCATCGTCTATCTTTAAACTTACTGGTCCGAATACTACTGGTTTGAAAAATGGTATTATTTTACGGTTTTTAAAATATATAAAGCTTTCAAATGTTATGTTTTTCTTCTTCATTATGAAGTATACTGCAGCGGCTAAACCTATAGTACCAACTATAAATATTATGATTGTTGTTAATGGAAATCCCTGTTGTTGTGTTGCAGCTGATCTGGGGAAGTCTATCTTGTAGCTTGCTGAATCCGATACAGTGTCTGTTGCATCTTTTTCCTTTGCTGTAATATATATTTGATAATTTCCATTTTTGAGATGAGATGGATCGTATGTGAAAGATTTATTGTCATAGGTTAATAGTTTATCTTTAAAGTGTTCTACAAACTCAGGGATTTGGTCGTTTCCAACAATGTATATCTCTGCTGTTTCAATTGTTACTGCTACATCAAATGAAATTCTGATATAAGGGTTATCATTGCTTATTGTGCTACCTGTTTGGGGTAAAAATTCTATACTGTCTAAGCTAACAGGTGGAGGTGTATATTTATAGTATATTCTGTAGATCGTTGAGGGGTCATCTAAAATATAGATTTTATTGTTTTCACGTTTTATCATGTCATTGGGTATTTGTGTATTACTTGATCGTACAACTGATGTTATTTCATCATCCGGATAATTATCTGTAACTTCAATGTATGTCCATTCAGCTTTATTTACCTGAATTTTTACCAATCTTCTATTTGTCGATTCATCAGGCTCATCATGAGTTATAGTGGCTTTTTGGTATGTTGCATTTATTATCCTGTCGCCTTGCACATCCCAGATAAA
The DNA here is from genome assembly GCA_964578185.1 of uncultured Thermoplasmatales archaeon. GTDB lineage: Archaea > Thermoplasmatota > E2 > DHVEG-1 > DHVEG-1 > JAZKSG01. Next base: position 15,203 of record CAZOBL010000036.1, on the reverse strand, counting down.
TATTTTTTCTAAATCATTGTTTACTTTAAGTAAAAATGAAATATTTCCATTGACATCAAAGGATTCTGATCTGACTGCTGATAATATGTTGCTTGGGTCTGAGAATGTATCAACTGCTCCATCTCCATCTGTATCGTAAGCACAAAAACGGTCTGTAAATGTTATATTAAACTCGTTCTCAAGATTATTTACAGTTTGACTTGAAGCTGTGACGTTGCTCATGGGGTTGATATTAACTGTTGTTGTTTTTGTATCTGTGTATGCATCTTCATCTGTTACAGTTAAAGTAACTGTGTAGGTTCCATCTGCAAAAAAAGTGTGTTCTACTATTTGCCCATTATCTGTTTTACTATCTCCAAAATCCCAACTATACTCTGTTATATTTCCATCTAGGTCATAACTTTCAGATGCGTTAAATTCTATTGTTTCAAGAACCTGATATCCAATGTATGGGTCACCAATATCTGCATATGGACTTTTTGTATTTGCCTGGTTTCCTGAGCTATCATTTGCATACATAATACAATATACTCTATCAGTTGTATTTCTTGAAGTTACAACTTTTTTGTAAAGATTACCTCGAGTGTTATCCATTGAAGCAGTTATGTGTCCATTGCTACCGTTATACCAGTATTCCATCCATACGCTGTTAACTGCTACATTGTCTGTAACATATGCACTATATGTATAAACATTTGAAAGACCGCTTGAACTACCAGCTTGATTTATAGATATAGCGGGCGGTGTTCTATCTTTTGTAACTGTAACAGTTGAAGAATCTGTAGCAGTTCCACCAAGATTATTGTAAATAGTTAAAGTAACAGTATATGTGCCTGCAGAGGAATATGAATGACTTACTGTTTTTCCACTACCTGTTTCATCGTCACCGAAATCCCATGAATAAGTTTCAATAGTGCCATCAGGGCTGTTACTACCTGATCCATCGAATTGTATAGTTTCAAAAGTTGAAGCACTATACGGACCTCCTGTGTCAGCTATAGGCAGTCTATACATTAAAGGGAGATAGTCAATACCTGCTGCACCGTTTATAGAATAAACTGAATCACCTACACCATCGTTATCATCATCTTCGCCACTATAGTCTGCCCAGTAGTTACCAGCAAGATATGCTCCATTAATTATATTTGAACCGGCACTACTGCTCACATTCCATAAATTCTCACCTGAGCTTATATCCCTTGCATTAACATCATTGTCACTAAAAAAATTGTTATAGATTAAATTATGAATTGCATAATAGTTAACATGGATACCATACCTAGAATTTTCAGTTACTCTATTAGATTTTATAATATTGCTTGTTGAATTATGAATGCGAATACCGTCATAATCATTACTGGAAATAGTATTATCTCGTACAATTGTATCATCATCTGCTATCAAAAAAATACCGTGTTTATCATTATTAGAGATCGTGTTACCATCTATTGTGTTGTTTGAACCTGAGATACTTATACCACAATAAGAGTTAGTGTTAATTTTACTGTTTTCATAGATTACATTTGAACTACAATTATCAATTCTAATGCCTGTAATGGTATTGCTGTAAATAGAGTTTTCTGATATGTTATTTCGGTTACAATGATTCTGTAAAAAAATACCATTATGGCCATTGCTGTAAATATTGTTATTTGAAATAACATTATAATTGCAGGTATCATTCATATAAATAGCATTTCTACTATTGCTGTAGATGTTATTATGTTCAATCCTGTTGTTGATGCACCTGCTAGACGATGAAAAAAAGATCCCTTCGTCGTTATCAGTTATGCTGTTGTATGCTATAGTTACAAAATTTGAGTCATTTACAAAAACTCCGATTTCACAACTTTTGATGATGTTGTCTATAATTTTACAATTATCTGCATTGACCTGTATACAAGGTGAATTTTCTGCAGAACTATCTTTAATTGTAAAAGAACTAATATCGACATTTTCAGCAGTTATTAAAACGTCTGGGCCATTACCTCCGTCGATAATTGTATTTTCTTTATCCTCTCCAAACAAATCTATACTTTTGTTTATCACAACGTTTTCGTTATAGGTGCCTTGATAAACAATGATTCTATCTCCGCTGGTGCAGTTTGGTGAGTCAATTGCATCTTGAATTGTGTTAAAATGATCTTCCTGCCAACCTGGTGTGTTGCTGCTGTAATCATCATCAACATAAAATTTTGGTAAAACGCTACAGGTTCCACTATTGACATAGTTAAAAATGGTAAAGAAACTTAGAATCAGTAAGCAAACTATAAATCCCCTCACAATTAAATCTGGTTTCATCCCATCCAGCCTGCACAGTTACATGCATAAACCAAAAACAATTCTTACAATAAAAAGATTCCTATTTAAATTATGTAATAAATGGGCCCGCCCGAATTCGAATCGGAGTCCATGGCTCCCAAAGCCACGAGGATAAACCAAGCTACCCCACGGGCCCATACAAACTTTTTTGTTGGATAACTAAAAAACTCTATTTAACATTTGCTAGAAAAAGATGCCCTAAAAGATTATTAAATCCTAAAATTTATGAAATAAAAATGCTTTACAAGCTTTAAAATGGATTTTGATTACAAAAACCCAACACATATCATTGCTTTGTTTTTAATTGTATTAACATTTACAACATTGATAATAACACCTGTGCTAAGTTTTATAGGCATATATCCGTCTTTGGATTCTTCAGAAATTGAAAAAATAAAAACTTATCCGGAAAATGTACGAATTATCATTGAGTTTTTTTCATTAGTTTTGCAACTTGCTTTTATTTTTTTCCTCTTTGTTATAGTGCCATTCATGTGGTATAAGTTGGTAAATAAAAATAAACTTAAAGATATTTACTTTTCGCTAAAACTCAATTCTGCTGACCTTGACGATGCAATAATGCTTGGTTTAACTTTTGCAATTCTTTTATCGGCAGTTTTTTTCCTTTTTGAAAGCATTTTAATCCGATCCGGTTTTAATGCTGAAGAATTAGGTAACATTCAAGATTTAGCTGGAATTTTTTCTCCTTTTTCACTTTTAATATTACTTGCACTGCAACCTTTTACAGAAGAAATATTTTTTAGAGGATTTTTGCTTGAAAAAATTGAATATTTATATGACAAAAAAATTGCGATATTTGTAACTGCTATATTATTTGGATTTGCTCATCTAACATATGATAAAGTATACCCTGTAATTCTAATTATTATTATAGGGATAATTCTGGCATATCTAGTTTATGAAACAAAAAACATTTATGCTTCGATTGTTGCTCATACAACTTTTAATCTTATTAGCCTTACAATTTTTCTAATATGAAGTAACCAATTAGTAATGGGGTTAATTCTTTAAAGGACTTATGCATGCTGATATTTATAAAATTTGATTTTCATAGGTGAATAGGAGTTATGGGAAAAGAAAGAACATTTGTTATGATTAAGCCTGATGCAGTTCAAAGAGGACTAATTGGAGATATCATTAAACGTTTTGAAAGTAAAGGAGTAAAACTTGTGGCTATGAAAATGGTATCTGTCGGTAGAGATATTGCTGAGAAACATTATGGAGTTCATAGGGGCAAACCTTTCTTTGAGCCAACAGTAGAATATATTACTTCCTCTCCGGTAGTTGCAATGGTTTTAGAAGGTGAAAATGTTATAAACATGGTCCGGGGTATGATGGGGAAAACTAATCCTCAGGAAGCAGCAATTGGTACTATTAGAGGAGATTTCGGTCAATTCATAGGTAGAAATATCGTCCATGGTTCAGATGGTAAGGATACTGCCAAGTTTGAAATTGATTTATGGTTTGATGGGTCTGAAATCGCTGATTATGAACGTATAGATGAGAAATGGTTGACAGAATAGTTTATATTGTGTGTTAAATATTACTTTGAGTTGCATTTATAACTACTTATTTGATATGGGATGTATATATTATGGTGTTTGATAGAAAAACTCTAGTTATACCAGATGGAACTGTTTTTGAAGAGCATACAGTTGTTACCAATGGCGATGTTGTAGTTGGAGATAGATGCTTGGTTAGATATGGTATCAAAACTGAAGGAAGAATTTTTATTGGAGAACATGCCATAATTGATGGAGATTTAGAGTCTACTGAGGATATTCGTATAGATATTTTCTCTGAAATTGGCGGTAATGTCAAAAGTGGTGGTAATGTATATCTAGGTGAAAAATGCCATATCAAAGGTAAACTTTCACTTGATGGAGATTTAGACGTTGGCGACAATGTTGACATTGACAAAGGTTTTGAAGCAAAAGGATGGATTAATATTCGAAACCCTATTCCAGTAGTAATATATATTTTTATATACCTTGCTCAGCTTTTGAAAATGGGCCACAGTGAAGAAATAGATAGAATACTTGAGGAACTTGAGGAAAACGAAGGAGATACAATACCTATATCTGAAACCTTTTTTTACATACCAAATAACTCGATAATCGGAAATCAAAAATCAAAAATAGAAGAAAATATGAGGATAGGCAAAAAATCTAGAGTTACAGGTAATTTTGAAGCAAAGGGTGCTATTTTCATAGATGAAAAATCAGAAATCCACGGTAGCCTTAAAACGACTGGTGATATTTTTTGTGGCAAAAAAACCAAAGTTAAAGGTAATATCAGTACAAATGGAGTAGTAAGAATTGAAGAAAAAACAGAGGTTGAGGGAAAAATTTCTGCAGAAAAAATATTCCTTTCAAAAGAAGCAAATGTAAAAAGTGAATTATTAGCAAAAAAAGGTGTAACCTTTACAGATCCTTCAAAAATAGATGTTGAAGAAAAAGTTAAACGTTTTGAAAAAAATGTTGATGTTGTAGAAGAAGTAGAAGATATGTTGGAGTAAAAATTATGGGTATGCAAATAGGAATTGTAGGAAAACCCAATGTCGGAAAATCTACTTTTTTTAATGCTGCCACTGAAGCACATGCAGAAATTGCAAATTATCCCTTTACCACAATTGATGCAAATCATGGTGTGATGTATGTACGTAAGCCATGCCCGTGTCAAAACTTTAATGTAACCTGCACACCTCACAACTCAAAATGTTTAAATGGAACAAGATTTGTTCCAATAGAAGCAATTGACGTGGCAGGTCTTGTGCCCGATGCTTACAAAGGTAAAGGCCTTGGAAATAAATTTTTAGATGAACTACGACAAGCAGATGCATTAATACATGTTGTTGATGGTTCGGGTGGTACCGATGCTGAAGGGAATCCATGTGGGAAGGGAACATATAATCCACTAAATGATGTTGAATTTCTTGAAAAAGAAATAACTTATTGGTTGAATAATATAATTAAAAAAAGCTGGGAGTCAATTGCAAGAAAATGTGAACTTGAGGGTAAAAAAGTTGACAGGATGCTTGCTGAGAAACTTACTGGACTTGGTGTTCAAGAAGATCAAATATTTGATGCGATAAGAAAAACAGATTTGAATAAAGAAAAACCTTCAAAATGGTGTGATGAGGAGATATTAGATCTATCTGAAATGATTAGAAAAAAAAGTAAACCAATGCTAATATGTTACAACAAATCTGACAAAGCATCAGATGATTTAATCGATAAAATTAAAGAAATTGAAAACCTAGGCTACACTGTGGTACCTACCAGTGCTGAGTCAGAGCTTGCATTAACCAATGCTGCTCAAAAAGGTCTTATAGAATATAAACCAGGTTCAGATGATTTTAATATTTTGGATAAACAAGGTTTATCTGAAAATCAATTCAAAGCTCTTGATTATATAAAAACACATGTTTTAAAAAAGTTTGGTTCAACAGGTGTTCAAAAATGTATTGAAAAATCAGTTGAGATGCTAGATTTAATAGTTGTATATCCAGTTGAAGACGAAACACATTTATGTGATAAACAAAACCGTATACTGCCTGATGCTTATTTAGTTAAAAAAGGTAGTACCGCACATGATTTAGCCTATATAGTTCACACAGATATCGGTGATAACTTCATTAGAGCAATAGATGCGAGAACTCAAAGAGTGATCGGTTCTGATCATACACTTAAAGACGGTGATGTAATCAGAATAGTTGCAGGAAAAAAATAATTTTTTTATTTAATTGCACCTTTCTTACCGCATCTTGGACATATAACCTGTGCTAAATCTTCATTTTTATCTATATAAAAAACGTTTTTACAAAGTGGACAGCTTACGCTTATTTTTTCATCAGTTTCATTATCAACTGGTTTTTCTTCCTTTTTATTTTTTTCTTCTTGTGGTTTGTAAATTCCTTTTTTCTTTCTCTCCTCAGCTTTCTTATCAAGTACGGAGGATAAAACTTTTTCAAATTCCTGAGATGGAGGTGGAGTTTTACTATCTTCACCTTCGGTGTTTTTATCCAATTTATTTTTGGATGGAAATACCTCTTTACCTTTAACAATGTGTTTAAATGGTGGTTCTACGTTTTTATGGGTTGGTTTTTTATTGATATCTTCTTTAATATTTTGATTGTCTTCTAAATTTATTTCCTCATTTTCTTTTGAAATATCTGAGATTTCTACTTCAGGCTCAATTTTTTCTTCATATTCTATTTGCTGCTCTTCCTCAACTATCGTCTTTTTCTCTGGTTCTTTTTCCGACCCAATTTTTTCTTCTTCATTTGTTTTATCAAATTGTTTTTCTGATGTTAAATCAATTTGATCTTCTTCTTCTACAATCTTTGGCTCATCTTCACTAGTTAAGTCACTTAACCATTTATTTATCTCATCTTCTTTTTGTTTTTCATCAGAAGAAATTTTTAATGCTTCCCTACTCAAACCTACATCCGTTTCAATTTTTTGTTCATCTGTAATATTGCTATCTTTTTTATAAAATTCAACATCTGATATATCTTCAGTTGATTCTTCTGATTTAATTTTTCTTTTATCAATAACTCCCTTTAGGTATGAAATATATGTACTTGCAGAGATATAGTTGTATGAAATTGCTGTTATGCAGATAAAGACATTTAGAAATAACATAATGTATGGTATTTTTATAAAAGAGTATAAATCCGGCATAAAAATACCATTTGATCCAAATATATTTTCGAATATTAAAAAGAATATTATTATCGAGAAAATACTAAATATTGACAATATAAATCCTGATAAAAATAGAATAGTTTGATTAAATAATTCAAGTTGTTTTGACCTTTGAATAATTAATACAAGTAAAATAAGTATTGCAAAAATTATTATAACCCATAACGAATGATTAACAAGTTCAAGTTGTTCTGCAATTTTTTGAATTTTATTGTTATCTGAGTTTTTAATCATATTAAAATTAAAGTGAAGATCTTCTTTTGTTCCATTTACTGATACAGATGTGTATATTATAGGTAGAAAATGAGTTAGAAACAAACTTAATATAGCCAGGAAAATAATCCAGCCCGTTAGTTTCCTAATCTTTTGTGCAAATAACTTTTTCATGTTTTCCCACCTCCCTTTGAGCTAAAAAAAGCCAATGTATTCAAAGATTCACCAAAGTTTTTCCTTCTGTGCATCTCTTGAAAATTACTCCTAAGTAAACTAAATGAAATTTTAGTTATTGCTATTAAAATTACAAAATAAATTATTGGCGCAACAGGAATAAAAAGTACTTTATTGGGTATCAATATCATGTAATTATAATTAATCAAAATATTTGCACTAAGAAACTTTGTAAGATATATAAAAATATATATGCAAACTGCTACTATCACACATATTATAAAAGAATGTACTGATAAAAAAATATCATCAGTAAAATTTTTCATTCTATCTACAATCTGAAAAATTATCAAAAAGATTGCGACTATAGCAAGAACTATAAAACCATAGGTTGTTATTTTTGGAGTATAATCTAAATCATCTACATTTAAACCAATTAAGTTGTAACTATATTGAGAAGCATTCTTTGCTGAATCAGTTCCATTATGTTGGAAAATTTGTATCACATCTTTTTCAGATAAATCATCTTCATCTTCGTATGCATATACATTTTCCTCAATTTCCCCATCTTGAGTATTTACTTCACATTTAACATAAGCCCAGGGTAACTGACTTACAAAAAAAGCACATATTATCGCTGTAATTAACAATAAAATACCTGATTTTAGAAAAGGCCTCTTTTTTCTATTGGTTTTTTTTGATGAAGTATTTTTCTGGTATTTTGAAGCTCTTTTAAAGTTTTCATCTAATAAATCTTCTTTTGTTGTTCTTTTACTATCTAGTCTGTTGAAAAAATCATTGTCTGAATTGTTGTCATCGAAGATATGACTCATATACTCTCCTTCATCCCTTCAAGGCTTAATTATTTTATAAACCTTAATTTTGTTATTAAAGCTTTTGAAATAAACAATATAATATCTTTTCTTAATAGTTTTTGTAATATGCATATGTATCTAATTTATAGCTGCATATGTATCTGCGAATTAGTTTTTTATAATGTTTTTTACATACTTTTGTATGGGATCGCTCTTCGAATTAATTTAAGTTTTTAGGAGGGGAAAAATTATGCCAAGAAGAAAAGATAATCAGAATACGCTATCCAAGCTGATGGACAAGAAAATACCTTTGGAAGATTTACCAGTTAAAACTATGAAGGTTACAATTCATGCCCTAAGATGGCTTTTTGTATTGATTTTTTTGTTTATGACTATTGGTATTTTTATGTTATTTTTAACTGGTGGAGATAGTTATATTCAGCTTATAGTGGGTTATAGTATAGCAGGTTTTTTTACATTTTTTATGGGTTATTTTGGATGGATATTAGCTCAGGGTGTAATTGAGATGATAACTGGTAAAAACACTTCTGATAAGGATCATCGTCTCTCTTATTATGTCAGTAAAAAACAAAAAAAATACAGATATTAAGTATTATATAACCCTTTATATCTTATCATCGCTGTATGATAATATTTGATAACCATCTACATTTAAGACGTGATGGAAGATTTTTAGAGGCAGTTAGGGATTTTATTAACGCAGGAGGCACTCATTTTGTTTTATGTCAATATCCGATGCCTGAACTTGTTATAAAAAATAAGAGTTACAAGTTAGTATATCAACATACTATTAAAATGGCTGAGGAAATTAAACAAAAGCTAGATGTTGGAGTCTTTGTCACAGTTGGGCCTTATCCTGTTGATTATATTAAACTTGAAAAAAAATTTGGAAGAGAAGAGACTTTGGAAATTATGAAAAAAGGAGTTGATGAAGCTGCTTTTTTATGTGAAGAGGGAAAATGTATTGGAATAGGTGAGATAGGACGCCCTCATTTCAATGTTAAGGATTATATTATTGAAGATAGCAATAAAATTTTAAATTATGCCATGAAAAAGGCCAAAGAAGTGGATGTGCCAGTAGTCTTGCATACTGAGAGTACAACTTCTCAGAATTGTAAGGAATTTGTAGAAATGGGTCAAAAAGTGGGTCTAGCTACTGATAAAATTGTTAAACATTATTCACCTCCATTGATTAAAGAGAATGAGAATTTTGGTTTAATGCCCTCGGTTCTTGCTAGTAAAAAAAATATTTTAAAAGCTGCTTCCAAAGGTACTCGTTTTCTAATGGAAACAGATTATATCGATGATTTAAAAAGACCTGGGGCGGTATTAGGTCCTAAAACAGTTCCAAAAAGGACACATGACCTTTTAGATAAAGAAATTCTAACTGAGGATGAAATTATAGTTATACATAAAGAAAACCCTGAAAAAACATATGACATTGAATTAGAAGGATAGAGTTTTAAATAAGAGTTCTTATTATCATGCTTGACTATAAGTATTGAGGAGTTTAGATTTATGGTTGTTAAAGGTAAAGGTAGAGGAAAAAAATTAATCGAGACAAAAACACTGATTTATATTTTAATTGTTCTGTTAATAGCTGGAGGGGTTTATTTATTGATTAGCAGCACTGAAGATACAGAAAAAGTCTATGATATAGAAGATATTTACGCAAAAAATGATGGTTTAGGTTTTATCAATAAGACTATAACAATTAAAGGATACTATAATAGTTACTATGAGGTCATTACTTCTCCTAATAACTATGACGATGCTACACGAAACCAAATCTTAAAGGTTGATATGGATGAAAATAACATTAACACATCAAATATAGTATATACTACACCTTACGAATTCACAGGTGAAATCAAAAAAGATACAACAACAGTACAAGATCCAAATGATATAATCTTAATAGTTGAAAAATTTGAAGAAAAATAAAAAAAGAAATATTTTCCCTTTTTTATCCTATATATTTTAGTTCTTCAGATTTATCTTTAGAAGACATACTTTCCATTTCTTTAAGCTGCTGAGCAATACTTTCAATTTCCTTTGCTTTCTTTTCAAGAGCTTTTAGGTCAACATCAACATTTGTAATCTTCATCAAAATCTTAAGAACAGCTTTTGCACTTTTAGGGTCTACTAGATATCCTGGTGTTTCGCCCATAAAACAGGCGCCTTTGATACCTCGAAGCTGACCAAGACCTAATAATAGTCCACTTGCACCTACGATCCCTCCACCAGGCTCATTTTTCTTAAAAACTGCACCATATTTCTTCATACGTTTAACCCATTTTTTCTCAGAGGTGGCACATAAAACTTCAGGTTTTTCAATTTCATGCCCCAGACCATATCCACCAAGTGTATACATTTCCTCTACACCTGCTTCCTCACAAATATCAAGTATTTTTTCAACCAGTTCATATTGCCCTTGTGAAGAAAGACCTTGGTAATCACCTGTTAAAAGAACTAGATCTCTTTGATTCTTCTTTTTTGCCTTCCAATAGTAAACTTCGTTGTTTACAAGTTTTACTGTTCCATCTGTATTTATAAAAACCTGTGGTGGAAAATCTTTACAGTGTATCTCTGCAAATTTTTCTGCTTTTAGATTATCTACAAGATGTTCCACTGCTAGTTTGCCTACGTTTCCAATGCCTGGTAGACCTTCTATCAAAATTGGTTTTTTAAGCTTAGGTTTTTTATCTGTATATCTAACGTTAACAAAATCCATATTATTTTATACTCCTTTATCGAGTTTTTTTAATTTTCTCCTATATTCGCCGTAAGGATCCTGTGGTGAATATCTTGGAGGTTTTTTTGTAACAGTTTTGCTCCTACATTTTTTACAAACATTATGAAGGGTATATTTTTCACATTTTTTACAAAATAAAATATCTGACACTTTATTTTTTACTCCTCAAGTTTTCTATGAAATTGAACTTCTCCTTCATTTTTTGTAATAAAATCTTCAACTTTATCAACTGCTTTTTTTAGTTCATTTTCAGCTATTTTATAATCTGGTGCTCTCACTGTTATCATATAGTGTGGTGCACCGACATATTTCACTTGAATTTCAACATCTTCAAATTCTGTTTCTTCAGCAGATTTTAAAGCTTTTTTTATGTATTCAATTCCATCAGGTTGCCAGCATTTTAAATCAAAATAACCTTTTATGTTTACAAAAGGAATGGTAATATTTTCTTGAGCCATCTTTTTGAAGGCCTCAATCCAATCTCCTTTAAAACCTTCTTGTTTCAGTATCTCTGGGTTATATGCAGTTTCTTCAAAAGCCGTGTAAATGGAGCCAAATTTTTTTATCAAATCATTACCAAATTCTTTGTAACAATCATCTAGGCTTTTAACTATCTGGTCTGCTAGCCTCTCCATAAGTTTTTCTGCTTTTTGATTATTTTTCCACTCCTGTATCTTATCTCTTTTTTGATGCTCATTTACACGTTTCAATGAAAGATCAATATGCCCCTTCTCAGGATCGGTATTCATTACTTTGCATACTACTTTCTGTTTTTCTTTAATATGTCTGTTTATACGTTTAATCCAACCTGTAGCAATCTCAGCTATATGAATAAAACCCTCTTTACCAGGATATTCATCAAGAGTTACAAATGCACCAAAATTCCGTACTGTTTTAACTGTTCCTACTACAAGCTCCCCTTCATCAGGATATTGTTTTTTTTCCATAGACATAATGCTTTTTCCCACTCAAGAAATAATTTAAATGAATTGTTTTTTTTATTCAATAAATTCTAATACTTCGGCTTTAATTTTTGCTTTACCACCATTTGGTATTGCAAGTTTACTACCACATATATGACAAGATACAACAGTACTTGCTTTATTGAATAATATCTGCTCGTTTTCGCAGTCTTTACATCTGACCTTAATAAATTTGCTCTCAGGCTTTTTAACCATATCTTTATTCACCTATTACAACTTTTTTCGCTCTCTGCGATGGAGGCTGATGACTCTTTTTACATTGTGTGCATCTAAATCTTAAGTTAGCACGTCGACTAGTTTTCTCACGCCCTTCAGGTTTCGGTCTTGGAAAACCTCTGTAACCTCTCATAACACGTCTGAAACGTCTCTGACCTTGTTTAAGCTCACTAGCTTTTCTCTTTTTTACTTTATGAACTTCATGTTCTGTATGTTTCTTACAGAAAGGGCAATACCTTTTGATTTTACGTGGTCTTTGCATACTAAACCTCTTATAATATATTTATAACTACTTATTAAAGTAAAAAGGGTAAACATAGAGCTTATATAAAAAGGTAATCAACACTTTTACATAATAATTAAGTATAATCTCTTTTTATCACTTTTTAAACTTTCGATTAACATATTGAAGCATTTCTTTTCCCTCAAGTTTAACACTTGTAGGACCTGCCCTAATAAAAAACCCTTCTTTTTCAGCATTTTTTAAAAATACTTCTCTTTTACTTTTTGTACATTCAATTTTTAAGACCTCGTGGCCGTCAACTTTAACGATATTTGTATTTATATATGGCATAAATTGATTGCCAATTCTTGTTTTAACAAGGTTTGTAAAATGTCTATAAAACATATCTTTACTTCCAAAACCATCTTTTTCTAAACCAATAATTTCACCATCATCTGTAACACCAACTAAAAGTGTTCCACCTTGGCTATTTAAAAAAGCAGTTATTGTTTTTAAAACCGAATGTTCCATTTTTTTATCATGTTTATTTGTATGAAGATTAGTTCTAAAAGTTGATTTAAACTCCACTTTCTCATTCTCACCATCTTCAATTAAATTACGTATATATTGTGCTGAGTTAGAATAATTATCAAATAAACGAGGATTAATCTTCATAAAAGATTTTATAAATCTATGAAATAAAACACCCTTGCTATACTTAAGATAAAGCAACCCTGCAGATGAAGAAAACAAAGCACCTATCATAGTAAAAATCAAAGTTTGAGGAGTATAGGAAACATTAAAAACACCAAAATTTAACTCAAAAAACAAATGAAGAAGATACCTGAAAACCTCCCAAACAGCACCCAATGAAACAGAAAAACAAAATGAAAAAAAAGCAATTAACCCATAGCTTGTTTTAACACTGCTATTATAATACAAAACAAACATTAAAACCAGCCCTATAAAACCAAAAAATACACCAAGAAATAATTGAACAAAAACACCAGTTAAGAGTTTTTCAAAAATAACTGATAAAAGAATTGAAAGATAAAATAAAAACTCAAAACCAAAAGGGAGTTTAATAGTAAATAGTTTCTTCAATAAAAAAGGCATAAATGTAACAAATAAAGCTAAAATGTTAATTACAAAGACTGTCCATCTACCCTCATTAAATTCCCAAATTATTGAAAAGACTAAAAATAGCCTTAAAATCCAAGATATGAAAATCTTTAATTGATTAGTTGAGTAAATCCTTTTATTAAATTCCTCTTCAGCCATCCCTTCCTCACATATGAAAAAATAAATGTTTATAACAATTTATCTATTTTTTCTACCATTTTTCTTTTTTCAAGTATTTCAACCAAGTCATCTGACAAAGATAAAACATCATTTTTTTTAAGATGATATTTTTTACTATTTTCTCCCATAAACTCTGGTACATCCCTTATAACTCTAATTACTGGGTTTTTATTTTTTTTTAAATCCTTAGATTTAAGATTTTTAGGTTTTTCACCTTTTTCATTGTTTTCAATCTTATCTTCTTTTTCTTCTTGCCTCTCCTCGCTATGATCCTGGTTGTTTTCTTTATCTTCAAAAACTTTTTTTCTCGAATCTAATAAAACATTTAATACATCATCAAAAACATTTTTTTCCTCATCGCTTAAATTATTAATATTAGGTGATCCGCCTCTTGCTTTAGAGATAGCTGCAAGTAATATCTTTTTTTCTCTTATTTCATAAATATTAAAAGCAATTTTTTTTGTATTCTCTATTTCATCTCTTAAAATCATTTGTTTCTGGGAAGATTTTTCTTTTTCAAGTCTACTATTAAGACTTTGTAGATAATCTAACAAGTTTTCATAAAATTCAGGAGTTATTTTAGATAGAGTTGGAGAGTTTTTTTCTAATTGTTGTACACGCCTTAACTCTCTATAACTCAACTCATTTTTTTCCATAAAATCTTATTTCCCCAAAAAATACAAAAAAGGAATCTGTTTATAAAACATTTGCAAGCTTTCTACCAATTAAAAAAATAGCCAAATAAGTCGGCACTTTTTGTTTACCTTTTTCTAATTTAAATGTTTTATTTTTTAGATTAATTTGAAATTTCTGGTTCATATCAATCTCCACTTTACTATTGGGTAATACCACTGTCTCATCAAGTGGATTGAAATCATCAAGGTCATCAAGTTTAATTCCTAGAACTTTAAAACCTGTTTTACCATGAAGTGAACCTGGTAGACGGATAAGTCTCTTTACATCACATGTAACAGGTTCATCTGTTTCACCTGATGCAGTCGATACAGCTGTTTTACGCAAAGCATTGTTTAAAAAAAACTTTCTAATAGTTTTAGATTGATCAAGATTACCTTCCTTTATCCTTTTAATTCTATCATCTGAAAGATCCTCAAGAAGTTTTTCAGCATCTTTTTCTTTTACACCATACTCCTTTAGTTTTTCTAACGGTTCATCACTTTTTTTTATCTCATTAATTATTTCAATTATTCCTCTACTTATTCTCCCCTTCCATCCCGGATCATCTGGCATAGGCATTTTTAGAGATTTGGAACTTGGAACTTTTTTGCCATGTATTTTTATAGTATCTGTAACTTTCTCCCTAAATATTAATGAATCCTGTAGGTCTCTACCAGTTATATAATCAACGATTTCTCTTCTTTCATTGCTATCAAGATCATACACTAGAGGATCTTTTACATGACAATGATAACCTCTTCCCCCACTAAAATA
>CAZOBL010000035.1:0-18704 GCA_964578185.1 uncultured Thermoplasmatales archaeon | reverse complement strand
AATATCTAAATTACCTTCAATGGTATTAATAGTAAATTTTTTTCCATGAATATAGCTTATTTTTTCAAATTTTTTCCCATACTTTTCAAATATGAAACTTGAAGCGAAACTCCCCAGTGGTACTATTAATTCTGGTTCTAAAATGTTTAATTGTCTATCCAAGTATGGTGTACATGTTTTAATTTCAGATTTTAAGGGATTTCTGTTTTCTGGTGGTCTACATTTAACTATATTTGTAATGTAGATATCTTCTCTACTAAGACCTACATCATTTAATAAATCTTCAAAAATATCACCAGCTCTACCTACAAAAGGTCTACCTTTTATATCTTCATTTCTACCTGGTGCTTCACCAATAAATACAATATCTGCTTTTTCGCATCCTTCACCTGGTACTGCATTTTTTCTTGTTTTCCATAGAGGACATTTCCTACAGTTCTTTATTTCCTCGTTGATGGCATCAAGCAATTTATAAGACATATATAAAGAGCAATAGTAAAATGGTTTTATATGTATTGTTTTTATTCTATCTTTTATTATTTAATCTTGGAGGTTTGAAGAATTTTATGGATTGTAAAAAAGAGGGAAAAATAATTGTTTTAAGATTATACCCCAATGAAAAAATACATGATATGATAAAAGAAGCCTGTAAAAAATACTTAGTTGATACAGGTGTTGTATTATCTGGAATAGGACAACTAAAAAATTTTCAACTAGGTTACTTCAAAGAAAAAGGTGATTATTCACCACAGTTTTTTGATAAACCACATGAATTGTTGAATTTATCAGGAAATATAGTAAAAAAAGATAAAGAGTATCTTCTACATCTTCATGCTGTATTGGGCAACGAAAATAAAAAAACAATTGGAGGACACTTGATAGAAGGTAAAATTGAGGTAACTAATGAAATTTTTCTGATAGAAACAGATTTAAATCTATCCAGAACCATAGATGATAAAACTGGTTTAAAATCACTTTATATAGGTTCATAAAAAGTATTATATTGTTTGTCTTATTACAATAAAAAAATATATAAGATTAAAAGTTCATGAAAAACAGGAGGTAGAACTAATATATGGATGATTTCAGTAAATTAGGTGAAAAAATTAAAGCACTAAAAAATGCACGAGAGATCTTACATGAAGAATATACTGAAACTGATTTTCATAAAAGAAAAGAGTCGCATCCTCATTCTACTGTGCCTCCAAGTCCGGAAGATGAGGGAATCTACAAACTTTTAAATGCTATTCATCAAATAGATGGTTATATTAAGAAATTTCAGGATGAACAGTTGAAAATACTTAAAGAACAAGATCAAGAAGAGGAAGAGTAACTTTTAAAGATTTTTTGTTTTTTTTATATTATATTTCTTCTTATTCCAAACATTGATTTTATAAGTACAATTATTGGAATGATTTCAAGCCTCCCTATCCACATGTTAAAGATAAGCATTATTTTTGATGTATCAGCCATTTCAATTTTAGTTATACCTGTTGTTAAACCTACGTTTCCTTGAGCAGAACATACTTCAAATATTACATTTCCCAATGTTTCTTTCGGAAAGATTGTAGCTATTACGATTATCCCAGCAGAGAGTATTAACACCCACATAAATGAAATAATAGCAGCCTCATTTATAAGATCCATCGCGTCATCCTTAGACAAAGGTTTGTTTCCAAGTTTATGTACAAAAACACGTCTAGGGGTTGAGATTGCCCTTTTTATCCTCCAGCTAACTCCTTTTGACAGAAGTATCGCACGGAATAATTTGATACCGCCAGCAGTTGAACCAGCCGCCCCACCAATAATCATTGCAAAAGCCATAACCAGCTTTGCTGATTCAGTCCACTCAGGTAAATTATTGATAGATGCAAAACCTGTACATGTAATAGCTGAGGTGAACTGAAAACCTGCCTCTTTGAGGGCAAGTAGAATATTTCCATTGTAACCTAATGCACCGTTTTTTAGATTTAAAAAAGTTAGAACAAAAACACCCAGGACAATTAACACCATCATCGCTTGAAACTGTGCATCTGAAAGAAAATCTTTCACTCGTCCTCTCAGTAGATCATAATGAGCTGCAAAAGCTATAGCACCCAATAGCATTGATGCGACTATTGCAACTTGAGTATATACATTATTATCAGCTATACTATTATCTGTAACCGAAAAACCACCAGTTGCAAGACCAGTCATACCATGATTAAGTGATTCCCAAGGCCCAGCATAAGCATCAGATGTTATAAAACCTATAATAATTAATACCGCTACTACAATAATTGAATAAAGCAAAAAAATCCACCAAATAGTCCTGGTAGTAGAAATAATAGACGGATGCATCTTTTTTTCACGGGCTTCTCCTTTATATAAAACAAATGAACCAGTACCTGGACGTGCAAGAATTGATAAAGTTAAAACAATAACTCCCACACCACCAACCCATTGTATAAGAGAACGCCAAAACATAAGTGTATAAGGAAGAGCAGCTTCATTGGCAACCATTGTAAGACCCGTACCAGTCCAACCACTCATAGATTCAAAAAAAGCTGAAAGAAAATCCATGGAATTAACTTGGTCATAAGGGATTAACCAAAAAGGAATACTACCTATCAAAGAAATAAAAAGCCAACTCAGAGCAGCTGTTACCATTGCACTTTTAAAATCAGGTGGATCAGCATTTCTGAAAACATAATACAGGGGAAGACCAGACCCGAAAAAAACCGCAGCAGTAATTAAAATCGGCCCAATACCATCAGCAGCTGCATCAGGGCCATATTCACCAAAGTAGATAGGTACAAGTAAAGCAATAAGAGTGACAAATCCAATTATAATAAAAATGCCACCTAGACTTCTAAGAACACTTCTAAGATCGCTCATAACCCTACCCTACCAATCATCAACAATTAAATTTTAAGTTCGTTTTTCTATGGATAAAATAAAAATTCAACTACTTATAGTTTTATTTATTCCTAATCTCAGATACTCTTTGCTTTAATTCCTCATTTAACTCCTTGGAAATATCATTTTTGGTAAAAGCATCAGCATTTGCAGCTATAGCAATTTTAGATGCAAGCACCCTAGCAATTCTACCTCTAAATTTTTTAGGAGATCTATGAATATAATTATTTTGAAATATTACACCATGTTTAGGAGGTTTTCCACCCTCTTTTTTAAATCTAAATAAAGCCTTTTCAGCACCCAAAACCTGAATAGTAGAAGAAGGCATCATAGCAAGCTTCTCAAGCCCACCAGCATAAGATATAAGACGAGCTCCAATCAAAGAACCAGTAACATCAGAAATATTGGGAGCAATTAGCACCATAGAATCCTTAATCTGATCCTCTAACACACCAATTTCTTCCTTAATAAACTCAAGTGTTTTACATAAATTATCTAAAGCCTTGCTATCAGACGAAATATTTGACCAGATATCAACACGTTCACTAAGAAGATTAGACGTCTGCTTTAAATCATCTAATGCATTTACCATCTGAACAATCTGTAAATCCTTTTCTCCTAGTTTCTCATTTATTTTTTCTTTAGACAATAAAATCATAGATTCATGTAAAATTTCATCATCAAAATCAAAATCTTGAGGGGCTAAATTTATTTTTTTGAAAAAATCATCATTTGGTTTATATTCACCAATTCTCTCAAGTCTTTTCTCTGAGACATAAACATTTTTTAAATTTTTTACAAATTTCCTTTCTTCTGACAAAATTTCCTTGTTTTTAATCTTTGAAAGTATATTTGCTAATTTCTTTTTATCACGTGGAAAAATTTCTTTTTTTACAATTTTTTCATCTTCGAAAAGAAAAATTCCAAACCATTTTGTTATAAGATAAAACATTTTTTTTCCATAGTAAAAAATTAATTTTTCTTATAAAAAGGTATGCGCTGCTAAATAACCATCCATACCGGGTGTATCTGAATTATAGCCGCTCTCATTGAGATAATGACCAACTTTATCTCCATTGTCATCTATCATTGGATGAAACATTTCACCATATCTGTTTTTAACAAAATGAACTGAATATTCATATGCCTCACCAATTGAAACATTTCCATCTGAATTGTAATCAGCTTCAACTTGTTTGTCTAAAGCACTTCTAAATGGACCGATCCAACTATCCGCTTTTTCAAAACCTCTTGAAGAAGTACAAATAATGCGATTTTCACCACTTAAATCATCAATAAAACCACCAGAAAAACAAGGATGAAGTATCAAAATTATTTTTGCTGATATATTCTGCATATAATATCCTAGTTCGTAATCATACAGCCTGTCCATTCCTTTTCCAAATAATCGATAGATAATAAATTGGCTTAATTTGTGAAATGGTAAAGCAAAAAAAGATTTAGTTATATCATTGGTTCTATTGTTTTCCTCCCAAACCTCAAAATCAAAAACTTTTGCTGGAATCATCTTGAAACCAAATACTGGTAATACTTCATGAAATCTAATTTTGACAGTGTCAACTTCATAGCTTAAAATATCCTGAGTGTCATTTTTTCTAAAGGAAAAATATTCCCATTGATTATGAATCCAGCTTGTAAATACTGTTTTATTGACTAATTCTGAATTATTATAAAATGAAACCTCCAGTTTATCTAGATAATTATTTAAGTAGGTGGGTTTTCCTGCCTTAATTCTAAAACCTTTAATATTTTTAGATTTATTGAATTTTAAAATGAGAGCCTGATCTGTCCAGGCGTTATCTAATATTTCATTATAGAGTGCAGCAGTTCTTTTATCATAATCAATTGAAAAAGTCTCTTTATTCCATTTGTTTTTAACAATGTTTTTAGGTTTAGTCCAATTTAATCCACCATCATTATATGCATAACCATGGTCTATAAAAACAAAAAATAATGTATCATCTTCAGATAACTCTTTTTCTTCCCCTGTTTTAAACTGATTTAAAGTATTTTTTAGCATCTCTTTTGTAGATGGACCATCGACCCAAGAAACATTAAATTCTTCAGGGACCTGAAATTTTTCTGGCAGTATATTTGCTAGAAGAGTAATATTTTCTTCATTGTAACCATAATCGTCAATTAACATCCTATAAAGCCGGCTTGTATCCCTTAAGTACCAAGTATAATACTGTTGTACTATATCCTGCATCAAAAACCATCGACCTTTTTGCCATACACCAAAATAAAGTCCTACAACTAAAACAGCATATTTCCCTTGGGTCTCATTTGTATCGCTACAATTAAGTTCACTAGGGATAAAATTCTTGATTATAGTTTCTTTAGCAGTAATTAAATTCAGAGAGGAAAAAATCACGATTAGTATTACTAATATTGCTGTTGATTTCACTATAATATTTTTTTTCATCTGATCCACTAAAAACTATAATAAAATATTATATAGCTAATAATATAAATATTTTTATTAAGATAGCCTAAAAATTCTTTTTTTCGAAAATGCTTTTAAATACTACTTTTATCTTCTTATTTAAGGTGCTAAACTGATCGACATCACTACAAAAATTGGAAATATTAAACTAAATAATCCTACCATTCTTGCATCAGGTTTAATGGATGAAGATGCAGGGAGTATGAAGAGAATAATTAAATCTGGAGCAGGAGCAGTTGTTACCAAATCTATAGGATTAACACCAAGAGAAGGTTATCCAAACCCTACATTTATAGAATTAAAACATGGAACCTTAAATGCTATGGGACTTCCAAATCCAGGTATTGATAATTTTAAAGAGGAAATAATAAAACTTAAAAAATCAAATATTACAACAATAGCAAGTATTTATGCGGAAAAACCTAAAGACTTTGTAGAACTTGCAAAAAAAATGCAAAAATACGGAGCAAACGCTCTTGAACTTAACATGAGTTGCCCCCATGCTAAAAGATATGGGTTAGAAATTGGATCTGATAAAAAAATTGTAGAAGATATTACAAGAGAAATTAAAAAAGAAGTGAAAATCCCTGTTTTTGTAAAAATTTCCCCTAATTTAACAGATATAGTTGAAATAGCAGAATTTGCAGAGAAAGGAGGAGCCAATGCTATAGTCGCAATAAATACTGTAAAAGCAATGAAAATTGACACAAATCTTGCAATTCCAGTACTGTCAAATAAAATCGGAGGATACTCAGGAGAAGCCATTAAACCAATTGGTATGAGATGTGTATATGAAATATATGAAAAAGTCAAAATACCTGTTATAGGCTGCGGGGGAATCACAACTGGAGAGGATGCAATAGAATATTTTATGGCTGGGGCAACAGCAGTAGAAATTGGAACAGCCATATATTCAAGAAATTTAGAAGCCTTTAACAAAATATGTATGGAAATAAAGCAATGGATGAAAGAAAACAAATATGAAAAAATAACCGATATAATAGGGGTAGCACACCGATGAACTATCCTAAAATAGTAAAAATTAAAAATATAAAATCAGAAAACGACGAAGTTAAAACTTTCACATTTAATTACCCTGGCGATGTGCAACCTGGACAGTTTTATATGATATGGATACCAAAAATCGATGAGATACCAATGAGTGTATCCTACATCAGCGAAGAAGTTAAAGGATTTACATTCCGAAAAGTAGGCGATGCAACAAAAGCTCTTTTCAATATGGAACCCAAAGATAAAATAGGTGTTCGTGGACCTTTTGGAAAAGGATTTGATATAACAGGTGAACATATACTTTTTGTTGGAGGAGGAACAGGTATAGCAATGCTTGCACCTGCAATAGAGATAGCATCAAGTAAAAAAATTAAATCAAATGTGATACTTGGTGTAAAAAACAAAAAAGAACTCTTTTTCAAAAAAAGGATTAAAAAACTAGATGTAAACGTATTAATATCAACCGATGATGGCAGTGAAGGACATAAAGGATATGCAACAGATTTAGTAAAAGAAATACTTGAAAAAAAAGATATTTCAAATATTCTAACCTGTGGCCCAGAGATAATGATGAAAAAAATATATGAACTTAGTGGAAAAATTCATATGCAAGCCTCACTAGAGCGATATATGAAATGCGGCTGTGGTATATGTGGCCAATGCTGTGTAGGTGAGGGATTAAGAGTTTGTAAAGATGGACCAATTTTCACAGGTGAAGAACTAAAAAATATTGAAGATTTTGGGAAATATAAAAGGGATGCTGCTGGTAGAAAAATCAAAATATGAAATGGTGAATTTGTATTATGGGAGTTTATTTTGAGGAAATAAATATCAAAACTAGAGGTGAAGGAGACATTGTAAACATTACAGATGATATCCAAGAAATTGTTAAAAAATCTAATCTAAAAGATGGTATCGTATGTGTTTTTGTACCAGGTTCCACAGGTTCAGTTACAACAATCGAATATGAACCTGGTCTGAAGCAAGATTTTCCAAAAGCTTTAGATAAGATTGCACCAAAAAACGAGTATTATAAACATCATGAGACCTGGCATGATGATAATGGTCGAAGCCATGTCAAAGCAAGTTTAATGGGACCGGGCATTACAATACCTCTAAAAAATGAAAAAATTATTCATGGAACGTGGCAGCAGATAGTTTTTGTTGAACTTGATACAAGAAACAGATCAAGAAACATTATAGTACAAATAGTAGGTGAATAAAAAAAAACAAAATTGTTACCATTTATTGAAATGTATTTTTGATTCATCGAATCTATCTTTTTTAAAACTTTTTTCCGCGGGATAACCTAGGGATATAAGTGCTAGTGGCACAACATTTGTTGGGATGCCCAAAAGTTTTCTAATATTTTCCATTCTTTCTTCTCGAGGATATATTCCCAGCCAACAACCCCCTAGTTCTTTTGCTCTTGCAGCAAGAAGTAGATTTTGAGTAGCGGCAGTACAATCTAAAATCCAGTAACCTTCTAGTTTTTCAATTGATAAATCTCCACATACAAGTATTGCCTTATCTGCATGAGTTAAAAATTTTGCATTAGGATGAAAATCTAAAATTTCTTTAAGAATTTTTTTGTCATCTATTACAATAAAACTCCATGGTTTTTGATTTACAGCAGTAGGGGCACTCATAGCGGCCTCAAGTAGTTCATTAATCGTCTTTTTATCAATTTCTTTTTTAGTATATTTTCTTATACTCCTTCTGGTCAATATAGCCTTCATTGCATCCATAATAATTCAACCTTATAATGATGGGGATAAAATTTTATTAGTTAAAATTTTTGATGCCTAAGTTGACGGTTTTGTAAAATTAAATACAATGTTACTACAATGCTCAGCATCATATAAAATAGCTATATTGTTAAAAAGAGTTAGCCCTTTAAAAGAGATTTCAACATAATCAATAATACTTTCTTTTATTGTACCGCTAATTACTATTTTTTTTGATCTCCAGAAAAAATTATTTTTTAAAATATATTCCTGCTCATCTAATACTTCATTTTCAGCATTAAAAAAACCTATTTTTAAGGATTTAAGATAACCAAATAGAGGCTTGTTAATATATATGCTAGCTTGCCATCTATTTTGGTATAACTTTATGGGTTTATCAAATTCATATTTTATTCTTTCTGTTGATTTTATTATATCTAATCTAGGTTTTATTAGATCATATGTTTGTTTTGTTTTGTTTAACGTCAATTGATTTTTTCCTAGATAAAAGCTGTATTTGTCTGGATATATCTCTACGTTTTGATTTATTACCTTCAAATTATTGTCATTGTCAGTTAAGAAAAGAAAAACCGGTTGGATAATTGGGTAATTCTCTATTTTATCATATTTATTTACAAAAATATGTGATATCTTCTGTCCTTCTTTAGGTTGTTTTTCGTTGAGAAAATACCATTTATATGATATGATATCTCCGTCATCATATGGATTTTTTGCCTTTATTGTAATATTTTTGTTAAAATATATCGTGTCAGGGGTTTCTATTTCTGCATATGGATAGATTTTATCATATTTTTTTTCAGGGGTATCAACAGAATTATTTTCTTTTTGAATACATCCTGAAAATATAAGTGTAAGTAAAATTAAAGTGGTTATTATTGTGCCAATTAACCTAGTTTTATCTTTCCCCATACTAGTTATGTCAATAATCTATATTTATTTAAATATGTTGGACATAATATTATTATAATATTAAAAGAAACTAATAATAATATACAAAAAAAGAATAGGGGGAAAAATAAGTATAAGAAAAATATATTTGCTATCTTTGTTATTAATATGCATTATATTTTCTTCAGTTTATGATAGCGGTAGCTGTAGATCTGCAGATACTGATCTAACAAAATGGGATGAAGGTTGGTCTTATCGAATTGAATTAGACTTACCTATTGATACCTCCAAAGATTGTTCCAATAATCAACCGATTGATTTAAAGGTTAATTTCAATAGACCCTGTTGGGGTATAAATGAAAGTCATCATTCGGTTAGGGTATGTTGCTGGTATAATAACAACTGGAGGGAACTTGAATCTCAAATATATGATTTAGAGCTTACATCTAATATAAGGATTAGAAGCTGTAGAGTTGTATTTTTAACCCCTGATTTTGTAGATGGTTCTGAGAGATATTTTGTTTTCTACGACGATAGTAGCAAATCCCCTGTTGACTATAAGGATCATGTTAGTGTAAAAGATGAATATTATTACTATGAACCTATATCTGAAATAAATGCCGAAGCTAATTATTATGAAATAAAACAAGATGGATATGTCATATATGGCGTTGGCCAGAAAGGAAAAGCTATCAATAGGCATCTTTCCCAATGCATCGTTGGTCAAAAAGATTTAGCTAAAAAGTTTAGCGGTTTTGACACACATCCAATTGCCACTTTTTGTTTCTCCTATCATCATGGCACAGAAGAGGATGATGAGATTTCCTCTGATCAAAAACTTGTATCTAAAGATATACTTGTTGACGGAAATTTAATGGTTAAATTCGGTATTGAAAGTTCATCTACAGACGGTAGTTTAAAAACCACGAATATCTATAGATATTATTACTGTCCAACGGCTAAGAAAAGAATGCAAGTACATGTTAAACATGAAGTTTTAGAAGAAGGAGAGGTTACAGGGATAACAAATGTAGATGGCAGATATGGTGCAGTTATTTCTTTTGAGTCAAGAAGTGAAAGTTTAAAAAAGATGAGATTTGGTGATATTTTACCATATATGCATCTTTATTCTGAAACTGATGATATCAGAGAATATGAACTAACTACCAATCCTGAAAGTAGCAGCAGAGAATGGATTGTATCATACATCGATGATTGTGATCTTGGCAGTGAATCATGGTTTTCCTACGATGAAGGTGAAGAGGGAAAGGCATATGGTATGATTTTTCCATCAAATAAGAATATAGTTCAGTCAGGAACAAATGTTAGAGATGGAATTCAACTAAAGGTTGCAGAGAAAGAATATTTCGATGCAATAGGGGCTGAAGTTGACTATGCAATTATTAACTTTGGCAGAAATTCATATGAACGAGAAAACGGAGAACATGAAAGGCTAATCCCTGATGATTTAGTTGTTGAATATGATGCTGAATATTTTTATTCCAAAGAGGGAGGATATCATGAGGTTAGAAAAGAGGCAGCTATCTACAAAAAGCTAATTTCTCTAAATAAAGAAGACAGCTCAGGTTTTCAGGGTAGTAAAAAAATTCATACCCTTACTGTTGTACCAAGATTTACAGCGAGATTGTTTTCTCATCCTTTCATCTCTAATATTACAGGTATAAATATCGCAGAAATATGGGGAGAGATTTACAAAGATGGAAAGTTGATCGATGTAGGCCATCCTACTAAACCCTTTATTGGTGCTCCCCGTATTAAATTTAATAATCTAGAGGCAGGAAATTATAATATCAAAATTTTTAGAAAAATCTTGAATTTTGACAAAAAATTCATTGGATTTGAATCAGTTCAAATCAATGATGATGAAAGGATTGCTGTATATTGCACATGGCAAAAAAGTTTAACAGTGAAAACTCTTGATCAAAATAGAGAAGGAATAGAAGATACTAAATGGTTTTTATATAAAAACAATACAGTTATTTCAAAAAATACCACTAAAAAAGATGGTTTTATTAATCTAAAATATCCTTTTAACCTATTTAATTCCGTAACTTTAAATGGTTTTTATAAAGGTTTTAAAGTCTATGAAAAGAAAATACCATTGTTGCAAAATAGTGTAAATCTTGATTTAGAATTACATGATTTAAATGTTGAAATAAAAGATAGACTTGATATGAAACCTGGTGTTGAATTAAAACCATTTCTTACAAGTAAGAATATGAACGCCAGCAAGTTTACTAAAATTTATCCTGTCTATAGCAATAACCAATTGTTTCAATTCGAAAATCTCCCTTCTTTCACTTATCAATTTCATGTTTCCTATGCTAGCTACAGAAAAACTCATGATATTGATATTCCATCAGATTTAGAAAAAATTGATATAGATTTTTCAGCACTTTATAAACTATCTTTTAACTTATATGATAAAAAAGGAAAAGACTTAGAAAATAATAAGCATTATTTAGATATAGTACGAGATGGAGGAGTTGTTTATAGTGGTATTAACCCAAAAGAAACAATGTTTTTACCACCTGCAATATACACCTTAAAAGTGTATTCTAATAACGGTGAATTAATTGGTATAAAGCTTTTAAATCTAAAAAATAGTAAAACCGTTGATATTGTAACAACTCAAGGGTCAATTTTTACAATTTTGGCAATCGGCTTAGCATTAGTATTCATGGGTGAGATGGTTGTATTAGTGATAATGAGAAAGATATCAATTAACAGTTTTCTAAAGTTAATTGCTATGTCTTTAATTTTTATATCATTGTTTTTACCATGGTGGAGTCTATCAGGTGAAACAGCTACAGGTGATGTAAAAAAAACTACTGATTTATTTATTTACCCTCAGACTATGATTGAGTCATTAGAATATGAAGGAAATATATACTCAGAAAAAGCAAATATACCTGAGATTTTTACCAATTTTTTAAATTTTATTTTTATAGTTGTCTGTTCAGGTATTATACTAATAGGGTTGAGTTTTATACCTAATATTTTGTTAAAAAAACATTATAGACGTGTTTTAATGGCCTCCGGCATACTATTTTTAATTCTAATAACAATTGGTTTTATTTATGGCATGGATCAAATATGTGATATTACCGTAGGTAGTCTGTTTGGTAGTAGAAATTTAAATGTTTATCTTCCTGATCAAACAAATACTTTAGTCCCAGCGAGTTGGGGCCTGGGAATTGGTTTTTATATATGTTTTATAGCGGGTTTAATAGCGTTTGTTACAGGCATAATTGATTCTTTTGAATTTGATGAATGGCCAAAAACACTTAGAAGAAAAATTTTAAGATTTTGAATAACTTCTAATGCGCTCTACACCATTTATATCTTTGATATATCTACAGACAGGTTCTGGTACCAAATCTTTCCAGTTTTTTTTCTCAATAATTCGTTTTCTTATCTCATTTCCACAAAAAAGATCTCTTTTAAATCTTGGAGTTTGAACTGTTTCGATGTTTTTTTCTTCAAAAAGTTTTTTTGTAAAATCATTATTTGTTACCACGACATCAAAATTTTTTACAATTGATCTTACATGTTCAACCCACAGAGACGGATTGTGTATATCTGGTATTTTTACAATTTCAAAGCTTGGAAAAGAGTTTTTTTTAAGAGTTATCTTTATCATCTCTCTGCGTTCTTCAAAGGTAAAAGGATTTTGTTGGGTATGAGCATATTGAGATGAGCCAACACCAATTATTATATGGTTAAATTTTTCTTTAATATACTCTAAAATTTTTAAATGCCCTATATGAAATGGTTGAAAACGACCTATAAATAAAGCTTTGTTATATTCCATATTTTACTATAACTATGAATGTAGAACCAATAAATTAAATGTATCATTTAAAAAATGTGAATGATAAAAAAGTTTATTCTTTAGCTGTTAATAAATTTTTTAACTCGTTGTTCCCCATATCGTCTATTTAAATATCTTATGTACTTATTTTCATGCTCCCTTTTTAATATATATTTCATTTTATCAACAAACCTCAAATTTTTTTTATAAGTCTTATTGAGATTTTTGTAAAAACTTGTTATTTATACCCATCGTGTCAAAAAGTCAAAATGGAAAAAAAACTTATAATTCAAAATAGTAAAAGATTCGAATAAATTATTAAATTTTTAACGTAGTTTATTTTATTTTTTTGTACTAAGATATATCTCTATTGAAGAAACGTTGATATCTTTTCCTTCTTCATTTGTCACAGATTCTGTTCCAATTTTTATATCTTTAATTTTGGCTTCTGTGACAAAACGGTTTCTAGAAATTTCTGCGGTGTCTACAGCACGGCTTATTGCACGTCCTCGTGCTTTTATGATTACTTCGTCAGTGCTTTTAAATTGTGTTACCACCGCAAGTACATAGCTCATCGCAGGTTTGTTACCAACATATATTACGTCTTCATCTGATTTTTCTTCTGCCATTTTTTCCTCTCCTCCAAGATATTTTTAGGTTCTAAAATCTTTTACAGGTAGTCTTGCTATTTTTTTATTTGCACCACATTTTGGGCAAGTAAAATATTTACGATTTTTATATGAGTCACCTGCTTGAATCATATAGTTGTTATCTTTTTCATATCTTATATGTAAACCTTTATCTAATTCTTCGATCCAATCATGTTCACAATTTCTACATAATAGTCGTACTTCAAAGGTTGTATCTTCGTCTTTTTGTTTTCTCATATTGTTATAACCTCTAATTTGTATATCTTGTATCTATTACAATTAATGTATCTTATATTTTTTAACTATAATTCATACTTATAACTTTTTCTATTTTTTAATGAAACATTTTTATTATTAAAAAAAAAGAAGGTATTTATTCTTCCTCTGGTTTTACTGAAGATTGCTCGACTTTTCTATCCTTTTTAAAATCCTGTCTTGCATTCATTTCTTCTTCTGATTCAAGATCTACTTTTCCAGATACGTTTAATGGTTTCATTGATTTTAGTTTTCTTTGAAGATTGTTTTTGCCTTTTCCTACTAATGCAACTTCTATTACATCATTTAAAGTCTCAACAGGTATTATCTCAATTTTTTCTTTGTATTTATCTTCAACCATGACATCTTTTAGGTTAGACTTTGGAACTATTACTTTTTTGATACCTGATTCAGCTGCTGCTTCAACTTTTGCGGTCACACCACCAATAGGTAGTACTGTTCCTCGAATGCTAAGTGAACCGGTCATAGCTACATCTTGTCTTACCGGTACTCCTTCCATTGCAGATATGACCGATGTTATAACTGATAGACTTGCAGAGTCTCCTTCTACACCTTCATAAGTACCAATGAATTGGATGTGTATATCATGATTTGAAATGTCTTTACCCATATATTTTTTGATTATAGCAGATATATTTAGCACCGATTCTTTTGCAATTTCGCCTAGTTTACCAGTTGCTATTACTTTTCCCTCGGATTGAGAACCAGCAGGGGTTACCTCAGCTACGATAGGTAGAACAAGTCCACTAAATTCACTCATGGATGGATCTGCTGAATGTACAGCTAGTCCATTAACTACTCCTATCTCTTCACCTGAAGTTTTAAAAGAGCGGTATCCTTTTCTGCGTTCAATTGCTCGATCTACTACCTGTTGTTCTAGCGATTTCGCTATTTTTTTAGCTTCAGCTACATGTTCCTTTGTAACTATTTTATCTCCTTTTTCATAGGCTATATCTCCAGATGCGCGCACTAGGCCTCCTAATTCACGTAAACGCAGTGAAAGTTTTCCTTTTCTACCAGCTCGACGTCGAGCTTCATGTATAACTTCTGCTACTGCATCGCGATCGAAATGTGCTATTTTATTGTCTTTTTTGACTTCTTGAGCTACAAAACGAATTAATTTATGTCTATTTTCATCTGAATCATCCATTACACTATTCAGATATACCTCATATCCATAACCTCGGATACGTGAACGCAAAGCAGGATGCATTCCTTTTAAAGCATCTAGATTACCTGCTGATACTAAAATAAAATCACATGGTACCGGTTCTGTTTTTACCATAGCTCCAAAACTACGTTCAGATTGTCCAGTTATCTGGAATTTTTTCTCTTGAATAGCTGTTAAAAGATGCTGCTGTGAAGGTAAACTAAGGGTGTTTATTTCATCAATATACAAAACTCCTTTATGAGCTCTATGTATGGCACCTGCCTCAACTAACTGATGAGGAGGTGTTTCAAGCCCTGCTGATTGAAATGGATCGTGACGTACATCTCCCAGTAGGGCACCAGAATGAGCAGCTGTCGCCTCAATAAAAGGCGGCATATCATCTTTATCATGAGCAACTAAAGTTTTTGGGACATTATGCAATGAATTACGCTGCATAAGTGAACCTCTTGAAAAAATCAAAAATATCATAAATGCAGCTATTGCACCAAATATAAGATATTCAATATGCACCTCTCCACCAGTACCAGTAATCAAAGGATAAAAAGCTGCAAAAGCTGAGAGCAACAAAATCATAATCGCTATTGATACGATCATACTGCTTTGTTGTTCTTTTTTCTTTTTTGCTTCTCTTCGCTGTGCTTTCACAATTGATTTTGCTTTACCACCAGGTACAACACGTATATGAGGAGTATTGGAATCTTCATTATTTGGATAAGCTATTATATCTTCAAGTTCTTCTTTTGGTAGAAAAGCAGTCATTGCACGAGCAACCATTGATTTACCGGTTCCAGGATCACCAATTAGCATAACATGTCTTTTCTGCTCAGATGCTTTACGGACTATATCAACAGCTTTATCTTGACCTATAACTTGATCTAATAAAAGATCAGGCACTTTAATGTCTTCAGTTGTTTTAAAATCCTGGGTTTTTATCCATTCCTGAACATGCGGTAAATTTTCATTTGAATCATCCTTTTCTTTTTTAGTCTGTTCATTTTCATGGATGATTTTATCAACTCTATCTGAAAGATCTCTATATGTCACGATTAACACTCTTATATTTTATTTGCAGTAATAGTTTTTTTGGAATAACTAAACCATATATATCAATTTTTCTTTGAAAAAAAAGAAAAAAGCATAACCTTTATAAAT
Organism: uncultured Thermoplasmatales archaeon; assembly: GCA_964578185.1. Taxonomy (GTDB): domain Archaea; phylum Thermoplasmatota; class E2; order DHVEG-1; family DHVEG-1; genus JAZKSG01. The sequence continues at coordinate 2,608 of CAZOBL010000035.1, read as the reverse complement.
GATGAATTAATCTTATTACAAAATATAAATTTTGAGGGGGAGAAAAAAAAATATGGCGCAAAATGATATGTTAGCCAAGATAGGAAGCTGGGCATTTATAATTGGAATAGTAATAGCACTAATTGTCGGTTTGTTTCAAGCCGTAACACTAGAAGATTATTACGCTGAAGAAAATGCTATGGATCAAATGGATAAAGCAGATGATATCTTTTTTAGAACAGATAATGGCGCATTTGCTGCATGGGGACTTGCTGTAATTGGGGCAGTAATTGGCGTGCTTGCAGTTATGGGCAAAGGAACTATAACAAAGAGTGAAACACCAGGTTTTTTAATGGCTGGTATTGGTCTACTTGTTATGGGTAGTATATTCTGGGGTATCCAGGACATGTACGTTATGACACCTTGGATAGGATCATTACTAGTAGGTATATCCGTTAGTCTTTCAATATTTGTAGCACCAGCTGTAGGAATTCTTGCTATAAAACAGATATATGATATGGGAAAAGACTAAAAACTAAAAATTATAACTCTTTTTTCTTTTTTTTATTTTAGTAAAAACCAAATTAGAAAAACTAATATTCCAACTATCATAAAAATTATCCAAAGAATATAACCAATTTTAACTCTTATAAGCCATTTAGCTTTTTTATCAGCTGTATCAAAAAAACGACCCAGTATCGGATCATCTTCAATTTTTGTCATATTTTCCTATTCGTTTGATTCCATAAGTGCTTTAATACGTTTTCGTCTTACAAAATCATCTCGTTCGCGTTCTTCAAGCTGCATTTCTATGTATCTTTGAGTAGCCTTGAGTTTAGGGATAAGATTGTTTTCAAGTACGTTTACACGCCTTTTTGTCTTTTCAATCTCTAGTGATAGAGAGTTAATTCCACCTACTAAATCCGCAAGCTCAATAAGTTTTGAAACCAATGCGTTAAATTCCCTTTGTGCATCATCAAGTCTTGCTGTAGTATCAAAAAAATCATAAACAGGTTTAATTTCAGTGTCAATTTTTTCTGTGTCCATTTTAGGTATTTTTACACCCATAACGTTATCTTCTGAGAATTCTACTTCCCCGATATCTTGAGTTGTAAAAGATATATCTTCTACTTTTTGCTCACCAAGTATCATCTGAGAATGAGTAAGAGCTAGAAAGGCTCTTTTGAAATCTTCATCAAGTTTATCTGTAAGCTCGTCACGTTTTTCGATAAATTTAAAGAATTTTTCAACTAGTGCATCTCTTTTTTCTTCAAGGATTTTATGCCCTTTATCTGCTATTTTTAGTTTTTTTCCTATTTCAAGCAGTTGCATCCTTGTAGGTTTTGCACCTTCTATTCTATCCTGGGTCATGTTTTACTACTCGTCTTTTTCTTTTTGTTTTTCTTGCTTTTCATTCTCATTTTTATTTTCTTTTTTATCTTCTTTATTTGGATGATATTTATCTATGTATTTTTCATCTATTTTTTTAAGCTCAGATCGTGGAAGTGTTGCAAAAAGTTCCCAACCGATATTTAATGTTTCCTTTATTGTACGGTTTTCATTTTTATCCTGTGCAACGAAATTTTTTTCAAATTTATCCGCAAACTGTAAAAATTTTCTATCCCGCTCAGAGAGAGCCTCTTCCCCGACAATTGAAACCATATCACGAAGGTCAACACCTTCAGCATATGCTGCATACAGTTGATTTGCAACACCAGAGTGATCCTCCCGGGTTCTATCTTTACCTATACCTCTATCCATTAATCTAGATAGACATGGGAGTACATCAATTGGAGGATAAATATCCTTTTTATGTATACTTCTATCAAGAACAATTTGTCCTTCAGTGATATATCCTGTAAGATCTGGTATGGGATGAGTGATATCATCATCGGGCATGGTAAGCATTGGAATCTGTGTAATAGTGCCTTTTTTACCTTTTATTCGACCAGCGCGCTCATAAATCATAGCAAGATCTGTATACATATATCCAGGGTATCCACGACGACCTGGTACTTCTTCTCGTGCTGCTGCAATTTCTCGGAGTGCTTCAGCATAGTTGGTAAGATCTGTAAGAATTACTAGAACTTGCATGTCAAGATCAAATGCTAGATATTCAGCACAAGTTAGAGCCAGACGTGGCAAGATTATACGTTCAATGGTGGGGTCATCTGCAAGATTTAAAAACATAACAGTACGCTCAAGAGCACCTGTATTTTCAAAATCACGTTTAAACAAGTTTGCCTCCTCAGCTGTAATGCCCATTGCACAAAATACTACAGCGAATTTTTCTTCTTCACCAAGTACTTTTGCTTGACGAGCAATTTGAGCGGCTAATTCATTATGTGGAAGACCTGAACCAGAAAAAATTGGAAGTTTCTGCCCTCTAACAAGTGTGTTTAAACCATCTATACATGATACACCTGTTTGTATAAACTCACGAGGGTACTCACGAGAATAAGGGTTTATTGGATTTCCATTTATATCACGACGTTCTTCAGGAATAATTGGTGGTGCATCATCTAGCGGGTTACCAGTGCCATCAAAAACTCGACCTAAAAGATCTTTTGATACTCCAAGTTTCATTGTTTCGCCAATAAAACGAACACTTGTTTTATCTGTATCAAGA
>CAZOBL010000034.1:0-18741 GCA_964578185.1 uncultured Thermoplasmatales archaeon | reverse complement strand
TTTTGAAAAAAAATAAAGACGAGGAAGATAAAACTCTTTTTTCTAAGAAAACAAAAAGTAGCTTGTTAAATCAGGATAAAACTGGAAAACCAGTATATCTTGAAGACACAGGGGAAAAATTAGGGGTTGTTTACAAACCAATAATAGATAGGGACGATAGAATTGCAGGTTATAAGATAAAAGATAATAAATCAGAGGCTGTCCTTAGTTTTCCACTTGATCAGTTCATTGAGGATAAAAATGGACTTATTTTTGTTCCTAGCTGGTATACAAAAGCATTAAAAACTGTTGAAAAACTTGAGTTTAAAGATCGGATCTCACCAGAGCTTACTGTTCTGCTTTCAGATGATAGAAAATCCAATAAGGATCTTTATGAAATATTTGTAAAACATGATAATGAAATGGCCGACTATATTGAAAAGGCTTTATCTCTTAAAAATATGTTGAGCAATCACCTACATATTCTTGAAAAGAAAAGAGTTGGTTTAAAAGATGATTTAATGGATTTAACAGAGAAAAGATTGATTAAAGATATCGACCGGCGTGAATTCGCTGAGGATGTAATGAAACATAGAAAAAAAGTAAATATTCTTGATGTAAATATTCAAAAATGTAGAAATCTTTTAAAAAGACTAAATGACACATCTTTTGGAGTGATAGGAGAAAATCTTTTTGAAAAAGAAAAAACAGATGAGGAATCTTTATTTTTTGAAAATAAAAAAATATCAGATGCTTTTGATAAAAATGTAAATATTGAAGAGGATCTACAGCCACCATATAAAGAAAAATATTATGAGTTAAAAGATGAATTCGAGCAATTGGAAGGAAGATATAAAGAATTGAAAACATCTGTTGAAAAACTTTTTAATAAAGAAAATTTGTAGTTATTGGTTTTTTTCTATTAACAATCTTACATTTAATTAAAAAAGATTAATAATTAGGTATGTTATACGTTATATAACCGGCAGAGGGGATATGCCAGAAAAAAAAGAGTTGGATGTTAACAGTTTAAGGATAATAGTTTCATGATGTGGCCGGGGTGAGGAAAAACAATTATGCCATATAATGCAGATAATGGTTTTAATGAAGATGAGGAATCTTATATAAGCCTCAAAAAGAGCGATAAACCAGTTTATTTGATAAATAGCAATGGTAAACTTGTTGATGTAAATGATTCCTTTTGTAGCAGATTTGATGTTTCAAAAAAAGATGTTATTGGTAAAACTTTAGCTGATCTTTCTTTTCTTACAACTTCTGGTAAACGCAAAGCTATGAAAAGACATGTTTCCAGGTTAATTGGTAAAAACGTTCCTTACTATACATTGGATGTTTTTGATGATGACGGCGATGTTGTTTCTTTAGAGGTTGAAACTAAACCTCATTTTATTGATTCAAGTAATAAAACAGGGGAAATTGGAATTATTAAAGAAATTTCCCCGATTACAAAAAAATTTAGTGAAAAACAAGAGAGAAGTACTGAAAATAAAATAGGTCCAGAAATTGATAAAAATAAAATTTTAGATACTCTTAATAATATAAAAAAGAAGAGTCAAGACATTAAAAAAATGCGGTTTGAACTTGAGAAGAGATATAAAAATTTAAATGATTTAAAACAAGAAAACATCTTCTTGAAAAAAGAACTTAATAAAAACAATTTAACTTTACAAAAAAGGACTAATGAAGCAGATAATTTAAGAGCTGAGATTGATAGGCTAAATAAAAATTTGGAAAATAAAGAAAATCAACTAGATGAAATTAAACATAGATTAAACATTAATTTTGCAAATATAGAAGAAAAAAATATTTACATTAAAAACTTAAGAGAAGAATTACAAAGCAAAGAGCAGGATATTGAGTTTAAAGATAGCATAATAAATGGAAAAGACGATGCTATTAGCAGTCTGCAGGCAAAAATTGAAGATACTGAAAGTAAGTTAGATATTTTAAGGCAAGAAATTGATAAACAAGTTGAACAGTTTCTAAAAACTCAAGAAGATTTAACTGAAAACGAAAAAGAATTGAATGACCAGAATAGAATAATTAATAATTTAGAAAAAAGCCTTGAAAAAAAACAGATAAAAATTGAAAATCTTAAAGAAGAAATTAACTCAAAAGATGAAATTGTTAACAGTCTAAATGAACAAATAGCATCAATCCAAAATAACTCAAATGAAAAAGAAGATGCATTAAATGATATTAAGATAAAATTACATGAGAAAAATAAAGAAATAAAATCTTTAGAAGAAATTGTAAAAGAAAATAACAGCGATCTTAAAAATAGAGAGGAAGAACTTTATCAGCTAGCAGAGATTTTCAATAGCGAAAAAAATAACTGGCAAGAAAAACTTTTAGAAAAAGAAAAACAGTTAGATGAGAATCAACAGACATTAATAAATCTGCAAACTCAACTAGAAAATAAAACAGAGGAACTAGAAGACAGAAATAAGGTACTTGTAGAGTTAAATGAAGAGATTAAAGATCTTGAATTAAATAAAGAAAGTATTTTTAAAAGTCTTGAAGAAAAAGAAAATATTATACAAAAACTACAACAGGAAACACAAGACATAAAACAACAATACGAAGAAAAACAAAAAGAACTTTTAGAGAACAAAAAAACAATACAAACACAAAACCAAAAAGAACAAAAACTACAATCTACCATAAACCAAACACAAAAACAAATACAACAACAAACACAAGAAATAAACCATTTCAAACAACTACTAAATCAACAACAAGAACAACTAAATCAAAAAGAAGAAGACTTTTCAGGTTTACAGAGTCAACTAGAAAGCAAAGAACAGGATATTAAACAAAAAAACCAAGATATAAAATCTTTTAAAATGGAGCTTGAGTCTAGAAATAATTTAATTAAAGAAATCTCTTCACAGATTAATACTTATCAAAATCTTTTAATGGAGAAAACTGAGGCAGTTCAAAAATTACAACAAAGTTTAGAAAATACTCAATTTGAATTAGGTAAAAAAATACAGGAAATTGAAGAAAAAAAAGAAATAATCGATGAACAAGATTGTAAAATAGGATTATTGAAAACTGATTTAGAAAAATTAAATATTGAGTTTGATGGGTTAAAAGAGCTTAATCAAAAAAATATAGGTATTATAGACCAAAAAAATGAAGAAATTAAAGATATTAATCTAAATCTGGAAGATAAAAACAACAGAATTCTACAATTAGAAAAAGAAATAAATAATGATAGAGAAAAAATCTCGGATAACGAGATGTTAATAAATAGTTTAAGGGGAAAATTAGAAAAATCTGATTTAAGAATTGAAGAACTTAAAGAAGACAACAAACAAAAACAGAGTTTCATCAATAATCGGGATAGATATTTAACTGATATAACTCAAAGATTGGTTGATATTAAAACTAAATTAAATATTAAAAATGAAGAAAATTCTGAATTATTAAATAAAGTTGAATTTTTAAAAGATGAAATAGAAGGTAGTAATCAAAAACTAGCCGATAATAAACGTGAAATCGAGGAGATAACATCTAAATTAATGTTAACTGAACAAGAGATAGAGGGAAAAAACAATTATATTGGAAATCTTCAAAGCATTATTCAAAATAAACAAATTGAGATTGAAGAAAAAGATAAAGAGTTGTCAAATAAAGACTCTGAGATCGATTTTAAAACAAATAAAATAGAAGAGTTAAATAGTATATTGGAAGAAAAAAAGAATAATTTTATTGAAGTCTCTCAAGACTTTGAAATAGTGAAAAATAACTTGTTAGATACTCAGAAAGAACTTGAAGGTAAAAATCAAGAAGCGGATTATTTACGGAGTTTACTTGATAAAAGACAAGCAGATATGATCGGGTTAAAAGATGAACTTAAAAAAACTAAATCAAATTTTGATATATTACAGCAGGATTTAAAAAATGCTTTGTCTAGAGAAATTCATTGGGAGACGAAATTTTTTGATATAAATAATAACCATGAAAAACAAATAAAGGAAATAAGTAAACTTCAACATAAAATAGCTGATGAAAAATTATTTTCAGAGAATCTGAAAAATGATATGGCAGATTTAGAAAAAGATATCAAACAGAAAAACAGTATTATTGAAAATCTTAAAAATCAGCTATCTGAATCACAGATTGATTTGAAAGAAAAAAACAATAATCTTCAGATTCTTAATAGAAAAATTGATTTTTTATCTGATGAGTTCCAAGGGAAACTTAGAGATCTAAAATATGGAAATGTGTTAATAGATAAACAAAAAGCCGTAATTAATAATCTTAAGGAAAATTTATCTCTCAAAAGCAAAGCTTTTGAAGAAGAAAGAAAAAAAGCTTCTAAATTAGGTTTAGATTTAAAACAAATTAGATCTGATAACAAACAACTTACAGAAGAGCTTGAATCAAGAAATAATATTTTAGGTGAAATAAAAAAACAGTTAAACGAAAATCAGCATAAATTTTTTAATTTAAGTGTTTTTAATACAAAATTAAGAGATGAGCTTGACGTTAAAAATGAATTGGTTGAAAAAATTAGCTCTGAGTTAAAAGAAAAAACAGTTGATTTAGAAGAAAATAAAGATACCATTTTTAGGCTGGACAATGATTTAAATTCTTTAAATGAAGATCTACAATGTAAAGATAAAATAATCTCTGATTTAAAGCAACAACTAACAGATAACCAGATGAAGATTAAAGTGACTAACAATAATTTTGAAAACCTTAGAGAGGAACTAGCTGAAAAAAGGGAGGTTTTAAAAACAAAGATTGATCTTTTAAAGCAAGCAGGTCTGGAAATACAGGAGAAAAGCAATAAAATAGGTGAGCTAGAAAAAGATTTGAATAACAAAACAGATCTTTTACAAATTAAAGATGAAGAATTAAGTAGTAAAGAAAATGAACTCATTAATTTTAAAACAGAGTTAGAAGAAACAAAAGAACTACTTGATTCAAAAAGTAAAGAACTCTCTTTTAGTCTAAATATTCTTGAACAACAAAATATTGAGCTTGATAAAATAAAAAAACAGCTAGAAGAGGAAATAAAAGTTGGTAGACCCAAAAAAGAAGAAATACAGTTTTTAAGAAATGAACTTAAAAAAGTTGAGTTAAATCTTGGGGATACAGTTAGAGAAAATGTTGAATTACAACTTGAAGTTAAAAATAGAGAAAAAGATATTGAAAATATGATAAACGAGCTTGAGTCAAGAAGTAAGATAATAGTTAATCTAAAAGATCAATTAAACGAAAAAGGGATGCATCTTTTAAATAAAACAGATGAAATAAGAAACCTTAGAGACCAATTTAGCGGAAAAGATAAAGATATTGAAAAATTACAACGTGAGTTGCAAATTAAAGATAATGATTTAGATCAACTTCAACAAGAGTTAAAATATAGATGTGAAGATCTTAACAGTAGAAATAGTTTAATTGATGAGCAGAAACAAAAAATTGACATTTTTACAGAAAAATTACAAACAAAAGATAACTTATTAGAAGAACAAAAAAAAGAATTTACTCTGTTAAATACTGAGTTAAGTGAGATGCAAGAGGATAAAGACAATTTAGAGTTGATAATTAAGCAACGAAATGAGATAATTAACTCGCTTAAAAATCAACTTTCAGATAAACAGGTTTTACTTGCTGAAAAAATAAATATCGCAGGTGATTTAGAAAAAGCTTTAAATGAAAATAAACAAGAACTTGAGCTTGTTAAAAATAAAAATTTAAATCTTGAAGAAGAATCGAAAAGAATTCAGAGTACTCTGCAAGAAAAAAACAAGGAACTTGAAATTAAAAAACATGAACTTTTAGAATTCCAGGATAGTTTAGAACAAAATAAGACAAAGATTTTTGACATTGAAAATGAGTTAAAAAACAAATGTCAGCAATTACATGAAAAAAATGTTGAGATAAACGAAAAAGAAGAGCTGATAAAAAATTTAACAGATAAAATACAGTTTAAACAACAGTTTATAGAGGAAAAAGAAGTTGAACATGATAAATTATTAGATGAAATTAAACAAAGAGAAGAGCAAATAACTCAAAAAACAGATTTGATGGCAGATTTGGAAAAACAAGTAGCGGTTTTAAAATCAGAGTTAAACAATCATAAAAACGATTTAAAAGATAGAGACAGTGAGTTAAATAAAACTAATGATAGAATAAACAAATTAAAGGAAAAACTTGAGTTGAAAGAAAAAGAGCTTCAGGAAAACAACGATTTTATCAACCAGTTAAAACTAGATTTAGATGAAAAAAATCAAGAGTTAGAAATTAAAAATCTTGATCTAAATCGTAAAGACGAAGAACTAAATCATCTCAGACGAGAAATTGATGAAAACATACAAGATTTCCAAATTCAAAAAGGTGAAATACAAAAAAGAGAAAATCAGATCAACAGATTACAAGAGACGTTAAACAATAAAAAAGAAGATATCAACAGTTTACAAAAAGATCTTGAGATGAGAAATAAGGTTATTGAAGAGGTAAAAAATCAACTTTCAGAAAATCAACTTTTGCGTTTAAGAAAAGCAAATACTCTTGGAGAACTTAAGGATAAATTAAATATCCAAAAACAACAACTTGAACAAAACAGGCTAAAGTTAAATAATAGAGAAGAAGAAATCAGTAAACTTCAAGAAGCTATTCAACATGGTTTTAAAAATCTTGAAGAAAAAGAAACACAGCTACAGGCAAAAGAAAATATTATACAAAAACTACAACAGGAAACACAAGACATAAAACAACAATACGAAGAAAAACAAAAAGAACTTTTAGAGAACAAAAAAACAATACAAACACAAAACCAAAAAGAACAAAAACTACAATCTACCATAAACCAAACACAAAAACAAATACAACAACAAACACAAGAAATAAACCATTTCAAACAACTACTAAATCAACAACAAGACACACTAACACAAAGACAAGAGGAACTACAAAAAACACTAGACGAAAAAGAACAGATACAAAAAAACCTACAAGAAACAAAAGAACTACTCAAAGAAAAAAACACAACATTAAAACAAACACAAGAACAATTAAATCAAAAAGAAGAAGACTTTAAGAAATTAGAAAATAAATGGGATAAAACAGAAAATGATTTTCAGGGTAAATTAGATGAATTAACAAGCCTTCAAACAGAAGTTGAAAAACTTCGTTCACAAATGAATTCTAAAGATAATACCATCAAAACTTTAAAAGATGAAATAGAAGAAACAAGTCGTGAAGCAAGAGCTAGTAAATCAGCACTTAACTGGTTGAAAAAAGATTTCCATGATAAAGAACAAAAATTTAAAGGACTCAAAGAACAACTAAATGAGCGCAATGAACAGATAGATAAACTTAAAAAAAGCCTTTCTTTAGATAAAACAGATGAGTTAAACAAAGAGTTAAAAGAAAATAAAATGCTCTTACAACAAAGAAACTCTGAACTAGAAAAACAACAAAATAAGATAAAAAATCTAGAAGAGATCGTGCAAGATAAAAACAATGAATTAAAATCTAAACAAAAAACTCTGAAGGATAAAGAAAAAGATTTTTTTAATATAGAAAAGCAATTAGAAAAGAAAACAAAATTACTTGAAAACAAGGATTTAGATATACAAAATCTCCGATTGGCACTTGAAAACAAGGAGCTTGAAATTAAACAAATAAAACAAGAAAAAATGTCTCATGCAGCTAAAAAACCAAAAGGAGCTGTTGCAGGTGAACTGCAGGATCAACTTGAAATTTTTGATGATTTGGACCATGAAATCGAAACATCAACAGAAAATGTGAAAACTAAAAAAACACCTGATGAAGATTTTGAAGATCTATAATCATAGATTTTTTTTAAAGTTCTACTATTTTTTTCATTGGAAGTGGAGCATTTAGTGTTATAGTTCTATGTATACCTGATGCTGGTGATAGTCTCAGTATAATTTCATCTCCTTTTTTCATCTGGAAATCCTCAGATAATTTTAATATTAAAAAGATTTGATCTGTGTTTTTGTTAAACATTTTATGTTTTAGTATTGAATCATCTTTGTCATGAGTGGAAATAATGGCAAAATCGTTATTTGTTACATTATTCCAGATGGGATGTTCGAATATGGGGTAATTTTCTGTTTTGTTTACATATCCATTGAAATTTTTAATTTTAATGTTTTCACCATTGGTGATTGTTATTGTAATTTCTGATAAGTTGATATCTTTTGAGAGAAGTGGCTTTATCATAAGGGCTAGCTGTTGAATTTTTTGATTATGAGCAGTGCCTGAATATTTACCTATTCTATAGGGAATTTTTAGATAGGTTGTTATTTCATCTACTGATTCATCTGCTGCTTTTTCAAGTATTTGAATGAGTTCGTCTTCTGAGTATGTATCCCCTTCCGAATTTTCAGATAAAACTGTAAATGTAGTTATAAGAATCAGCATTAAACATATCAGTAGGATTATTGAAGTTATGGCTAAATTTGCTTGCCTGTCTCTTTTTTTCATGCTTTTTGGTTGCCTCTAGTAATAAATTTACCCCTAGTTTATATTTAAAGGTTATTATACAATTATTATCATATAATATGCATTACTAAAGAAATTAATTTGTTAATGCACCACTGTTTTGCAATAATTCTAAAAAATTTAGGGTATTTTTGTAAAAATGTCATTTTGATTTTTTTGCCATTTCTGCCGTTTTTTCGTTTCCGACACTTTAACGGGGAATCTTTATATATTGCGGATTGGGAACAGTTAACACGATAAGTATTACCACGGCACTTGTTGTCGTGGGGAACGAAACGAAGGTGAAAGGAAATGGAAAGAAAGTATATGGAAAGGCTTAAAGGCCAATATTGTAAGATTGTCACCAAAGAACCCGGTGACAAAAGAGCAAGTGTAGTAACAGGCACCCTAGAAGATGTAGACTACAATGACGGATTCATTTTAGTAGACTCACCACAAGGCCTAGGATGTCTAAGCATAAGTACTATAATAGCTATAAAACCAGGTATAAAAAGTAAAAGACAACCAAAAAGAAAAATAAAAAATGAAAACCACGCTGTAATAGGTATTGGAACATTAATTGTTTTCATAGCAATGGTTTTAGTCGCAGCAGTCGCAGCAACAGTCATTATACAAACCAGTGAACAACTACAAAACAGAGCCTATGCGGTAGGAAAACAAACCATAAGAGAAGTCTCAAGCGGTGTAAACATTATAGGTATAACAGGATACACAAACCAAGAAAAAACCAGAATGGAATATCTAGTACTCAGTGTTAGACCACGTGCAGGATCATATGATATCGATTTAAACGAAACACTTGTTTACATAGAATATGATAACTTAACAGTACTATCATTAGATTACGCAAATGCCAATGGAGTTGATGAAAATGATACTGGTACTGTAAGTGCAACAGTTTCAGAAGATGGAATCTTTCATACACTAAACCATAGCTATCTAACTGCTACAGATTTTGGAATAATAGCAGTAAGAGATTCAGATAACTCCATCATTAACAACTATGGTTTGGGTACAAGCGACATGGTCATGATAGTGATAAACCTAACAGCATCATTCTCAGAAACACAAGGGCTTGAAACAGGTGAAGAGTTCTACGGAAGACTTGTACCAGAAACAGGAGCAGCAGGAATCTTTATGGTTAGCGCACCAAATGCGTTTGACAGTAGAGTTGTAAATCTATAATAAAACAAAGGGATATATTTCCCCTAAAACTTTTTTCTTTAAATTTTTTAATTTGTCAATTATTTTTTATATATATTAAGTTAAAAAAATTGTAATTTTTACAAAAACTTGCTTTTTTCACTCTGGCCCTTTTTACAACAAATCTTTAAATAACATAAACTTGAGAACCTTAATCACGATAAAATATACCACGATATAATATGTCGTGGGAAACGAAACGAAATGGAAGGTGATAAAAAGATGAAAGGGTGAGAAAAGAATGAAGAAAAAATATATGGATAGGTTTGTAGGCAAGTACTGTAAAATAGTTACAAAAGAACCCGGCGAAAGCCGCGCTAGTGTAGTTACAGGTATTTTAGAAGATATTGATTATGAAGATGGATTTATTTTAGTTGACTCTGAACAAGGATTAGGAGCACTTAGAATAAGCACCATCGTTGCAATAAAACCAAGCAACAAAAACAAAAAGAAAAAAAGCCTAAAACAACATGATTACGCAGTAATCGGTATTGGAACATTAATTGTTTTCATAGCGATGGTTTTAGTTGCAGCAGTTGCAGCAAGCGTTATAATACAAACATCAGAAAACCTGCAAAACAGAGCATACGCAGTAGGTAAACAAACAATACGTGAAGTATCAAGTGGTGTACAAATAGTCGATCAAATGGGATACTGCGATGAAAATAAAACAGTTATACAATATCTAGCTATTAGTATACGCCCAAGAGCAGGATCATATGATATCGATTTAAACGAAACTTTAATATATTTGCAATATGACAACTTAACAGTTCTATCGCTAAATTACTGGAACGGTACAGACACGGTTATATCAACGGTCAGCGGAGATGGAATATTTCATACGTTAAATAACAGCTGTATTACTGCAACAGACTTTGGAGTAATAGGAATAAGAGATTCAGATCACTCAGTTGAAAATACATATGGTCTTGGAACAGGGGATATGTGCATGATCGTAATAAATTTAACAGCAGCATTCCCAGAAACCGGTGGCCTGGAACCTGGTGAAGAACTACTGGGCAGATTTGTACCAGAAATAGGAGCTGCAGGAATATTTCTATGCAATGCACCAAACGCATTTGACACAAGAGTAGTCGAATTATAAAAAAAATAAAACCTACAAACAGTGGAAAAACATTCCACTGTATCTCTTTTCAATTTTTAAAATATATATTAATTTTTATCTGATGTTTTTTTCTTTTTTACAATAATTATTTTCATTAATTTACCATTATAGATTTTATCTTCTGTTGTGATTTCAACGGGTATCTTTTCATGATTTTTTGATAAAAATGCAGCTTCAAAATAAGAAACTGGTTTTCCTTTCAAACGTTTAAAATAATATTTCTCGATTTTTGTTAAATCCTCTGGCACAATAAAATCAATAATATTTTTGTTAATAATCTCATCAATATTAAACCCCAGAAGTTTAGCAAATGATTCATTCATCTCCTTCATTCTTCCACGATACAGCATTACTACACCATCATCAGTCCCATCAAATAAACTCTTATCATTTTGATTTTCTTCAATATTATTTTCAGTGTTTTTTGAAAGTTTAACATCTGATAAACCTGCTAACTCTGAAAGTCGAGCAGCAAAATCACTTTCTTTAGATACAAGATTTTTTCTTCGTTGATTGATTTCGTACTCTAACTTATTAGATTTATCTTTCTTACTTTCTAAATCTTTTAAGAGAAAATCAATTCTTTGAATTTCAAGCTCTGTTGCATCCAAAAAAGAGCTTAGAATGTTTTTCTGCGGGGCTTTTAGATCTGATACAAAAATCTTTGCAGCGGGAAGCTTTGTTCTAAGATTAGTAGGTTGCTCTGATATTACATCTGGTTGAGGAATAATTTCCTCATGATATTCCAATAGATATCTATGATCTATTAAAACAACAAAAAGTAAACATAAAAATATAATGTAATGAAAAATATTTACCATAGATATTTCTTCATAGGATATCGCCAAGCCAATACCAGTTATTAAAAAAAATGTTGGAAAGAAAGAAATTAGAATATTTTTCTTGGTATTATTATAATGAAGATATGCATCAAATAATACAAATGTTAAAGATAAAAACAAAAGCTGAAGTTTACCAAAACCTTCAAGCATGTGAAAAGGTGTTAGATCAAATATAAAATCTGGTTCAAAAAAACTGTTAAATAAAAAGATAAAAATGAATTTGATTGATAGAAAGAAAGTTAAAAACATAAAAAAGTTGCATGGGAAACACCAAGGAAAAAATCTGTAGTTATTTTTCATAATTCACATTATATCTAGCACTAATCCTTTTTTTTCTAAAACAAATCCCTGCGCCAACAATACCTGCAATAACTGCCAACAAGTTTGGAAAAAATGGAGGAATAACTACATTAATTGGGCCATTAAACCAGGGAATTATGATGTTATTTTCATCCCGGTTATATTCTTCAGGTGGTATGACATCTGAAGGAAGATAATCTATCTCTGATATAGACTGTGAACCTTCTCGATCTTCTACTACTATTTTTAAACGGGTGAACCAAGTGCTTTTGAAAACGAAAAGAAGTTCTATATCACAGCGGTCATCCACTGAATCTTTAATCGGAGAAGTTTCAAATGAACATTTTTCTCTAACTAATAGATTCTGCCCGCCAGATTCGTTAAACCAGTCAACTTTTTCAAAACTATCAACATTGTGATACTGTTGATATACAAAGCTTGCATAAATCTCCTCAGTCTCTTTATCTTCAAGTATTACACTAATTTTGTATATATCTCCCCATGAATTATAATCAGAAACAGTAAGATAAATTCTTATGAAACCTTCATTTTGTTGTACTACTCTAATTTCACCATATTTTGGTGGCACATTTAAAACACCAACCCCTGCAGAACTAGCATTTACCCCCTGCAATGAAATACAAAATAAAAGAAAAACAAAAAATAAACAAAAAAATAATCTACATTTATTCATTAGACTAAAAATTACCTCCTTTTATGTTTTAATTGAGATACTATCATATATCCCAAAACCAAAAAAATTGAGATAACAACAATCATTGTTACAACTGTATTTGCACCAAGCGATGATTCTTTTTTGTCTTCTGCAAGTTTTTTTAGAGAAGAATCATCATCCAAGGCGTTAATTTCAATATGAGTGCTATAAGTTTGACTTCGACCGTCTAATGTTTCTAGTTTATATTTTATATCACCTGTTTTTCTCTCACGTATTGCCTCTACTCTTATCGTAATTTTTTGCTCAGATGAACTAGTTGAATATATATCAAATGGGGAGTTTATTTCTTGTCCGTTTTTTAATATTTTAAGAATACGAATATTATCAGTGTCATCTGTCCAAATATCAAGATTTAATCGTCCATCTCCCGAGATATACACATCTAAATCCTTTATTTCTCCTTCATCCATTTTTAAGCTTTTTTTATATTGAAAAGATAAACCTATATCAAATAGATTTTCCACTAATTCATATTTGTTATGACCTACAAATACCCGTAAATCTGGTACTCCAATTGCTAACGCTGATTTAAGATAGACAAAAGCATCTGTGTCATCAATTATATATTCTTCAGGAATTTTTCCTACTCCTTCCCCCATATCTGTGATTAATTGTGGGGGCCAAGAACCAGAATGTAAAGACACATGATAATTAGCACTTTTAGAAGGGGCGATTCTTTTTGTAAAATGTGTGTATTCAATTAAATATTCAAGATCTGAATAACTAACTGAGATATCTAAAGGCACATTTCCAGTGTTTTTTAAAGTAAAAAAGTCATTTCCAGAAGCATCCATTTCATTAAATGGATCTATGTAAAAATAGATTACATCGCCATGACTATGAGCAATTCCTTTTGTTGGTTTTTCAAGATAAAAACATTCAGAATATGTCTTTTGGTTATTTTCATATATGTCTAAGGTCCATTCTTCTTTATAAAAAGGGATATTTGGAAGAAAATCAGATATACCAATATAAAAACTATACAGACTACCTATCTTTTTACATTTAGATGTGTCTATGTAATTAAAATCATTATATTGGATCATACTTATCCAATGGTTACTTTTATCTTGATCGTACATCCATTCATAATAACTTGTACGATTTTTATCGTTAGGTAATTCATCGCCTTTATACAAAACAAGCCCTAAATCACGAGGTTGTTCTGAGTTCATTGATACATTTATATAATTCCATACACCTGAGACAAGAACCAATTTATCATCTTCAAAATTTGGATCTGCGCCAGCCGCAGATATCTGAACATTTACATTTTCATTCGCCGAAACAGTAAAGCAAGAAGAGATTATAACTAGCATAAAAATTAGGGTCAAATTAATAGAAATTATCTTTTTCATCCCATCACCTCTTGAATTTATATGTTTTTAGAGTTACACCCAACAAATAATATCTATCAAAAGAAGCATATTAAAGTTTTTCCATAAAAGATAAAAAATGTATTACCAAAAAGATTAGAGATGAAATATTTTTATAGATATATTATCTAAATGTTCTAAGTCTGTAGTAAATAGTAGAAGTATAACTTCCAGGCATTTTACCATACTCTATAAAACATCTATATTCAATATTATTTGTAGTTTTATTAGTACCGTTAGATTCAGCCGGTTGACGATTTGGCATTGAATCGTATCCGCCACCATATAAGAATACAGGATGCTTTGTTGAACCTTTACTGAAGTTTGAAAATGTTGTTCTATTTCCTCCTCTCACCCATACACTTTCATTAGATATGGTAAATGCTGAATGTGCACTATGTGTTAAATCCGAAAGATTTGAGGATAGAGTATAGTTACCATTTGAACGTGTTACAATTGTTACATTCCCACTACCATTTTGATCCGTAACAGAGTAAAATTGATTGATTGGTTCTCCATAGATAACTGGGTTTCCCGCACTCACAATTTCAGAATATGCATATACCCCATATTCATCAGCTACCCAACCTGTTTTAGATATACCGGAATTATTTTCACCGCTATCCTCAACGGATATATTAAAATTCCAGGAATATTTATTATTTAGATATGATTCATTTGTACAAATAAGCCCACCGTTGGTTGTATCCCAGCCACCATTTGGTCCGGGGGCATATCTAATTTGATATGTTGGTCTAAATTCGATTGTAATATTTCGTGATTCTGCGTCAGGCCAATCGGTATACTGATTTATTACAACTCTTTCGTTGTAATTTATTAGATTTACTTCCTCATGAGGCCATAAAAGGCTGTAATTAGCCGTGCCTGAAGTATTTTCGTATTTTAGGAACATATTGTAATTACCGCCTTGTGTTTGGTTATAATAGCTGCTTTCGTTGCCTTGATCATACCAGCTTGTTATGTTAATATATTCAATATCATCCCATCCCTGGTAGCTGGTTATATTTATTACAAATCTGTATCTTGCACTGTTATTTACATCAATTTGCTGATTTAATCTAGATTCCCAGCCACTACTATAATTCCAATATTGAAAGTCATACCAAACAATTTGAGGTCGGAGTGCAACTACAGAAACTGTTAATATACTTGAATTATGCCATGCTTCGGAGATATCTCCATTTTCAGCAGAAGAAGGTAATATAAAAAAATTTAAGGAAAATATGTTTGTTAAACTAGTCAAAAGGATAATTGTTAAAGTTATTGAAATAGTTTTTTTAACTTTTGCTTCCTTCCATTGCAATATACATTACCTTCCATTAACCATGCGTTATATTATCATGACTAATGTTTTCAAGTTGCAATATAAAAAGCTATGGCGTTTAAAATTCAAAATGACAAAATTACAAAAAAATAAAATTAATTTGATTAAATTAATATCAATCAATTAAATGAAAATTAAGATTTAAAAAATTTATTTAAGATTTTAATGGGTTTGAGTTCTCAGATGATAAAACACATGAGTCGTATACTTACCAGCTTGTTGACCTAAAGGTATCTCACAATTAAACTCAACATAATGACTCAAACTATTCTGACTATTAAAATTACTACTACTATAACCCGTTGGATACAACTCAGTAAGACCATCATCACCAGCCTCACCAGTATCCTTCCAAGTACCATTCACCTCAGCGATCTCACGACCACTCACAGTACCATCACCAGTACCAGAGCCATACAAAAAGATCACACTCTGACCACTATCAGAAAAATTAATCGCAGAAGTACGAGTACCACCACGGATAAAAATCGTAGTATTATCCAAAATAATACTATTATCCGCTACATGCTCCAAATCAGATACATTAACAGTCATACTATAATTACCATTACTTCTCGTACGAACACTAACATTATGAGAAGCTCCATCACCACCATAAGCTACCTGATTAAAATGACTGCTACTGTTAGTAGAATAACGACCACCAGGAGCACCCTGAATGGCAGCATTACCTGCACTTACAATCTCAGTATAAGCATAAATACCAAACTCATCATTCACCCAAGAGCGATACATACTCTCCTCCCAGCTCTCACCATGATTCTCCACAGTAATATTAAAATTCCAAGACCAAGTATTATTAAAAGACTCCCAGCAATAAGTATTGGAATTATAACCTTCACCACTAGCAACACCACCACTATTACTAACTGAATGATTCACCCAACTTGAGGATTCACCAGGACCAGAAGCATAACGGAACTGATAACCCGGTTTAAAAACAAAAGACAAATTATGAGCCTCCGTAGAACTAACACCTAAAGAGTCAGTAACATTATACTCAAGGAAATTACCCTTAGTAACCTCACTATTATTAGAAGGATAAATCAAACGATAAACAGCAGTTCCTGTAGTATTCTCATACTGCAAATAAAAATTACGATTAGCACCCAAATTATTAGATGTATTATAACCACTGCCCGTCTCAAGTGAACCATTATCATGCCAACACGTAATGTTTATATAATCAATATTATCCCAACCCTGATCACTACTAATATTAACAATAAAACGATACCAAGTCTCATTATCAGTCTCAGTCATATTATTACGCCTAGAACTCCAAGTCTGAGCACCTAAAGCCGGAGGGCTAGAACCCGAATAAGAAGTACACTTCTGAAAATCATACCACAAAATACGAGGACGCTTAGCCTCAATAGTAACATTCAACCATGTACTATTATGCCAAGAAGAAGCGTTATTAGCACAATTACTATCTGCTAGTGTTTGAAATATTAATGGATTGAAAACATTTTTTGTAACAGAGTTACTCATTAAAAAGGTAAATATAAGCATTAACACTACAAGTGAAGATAGCATTTTTTTTCTAGTATTTCCCATCCTTTTTTCACATCCCATAGTTGTAAATTTGATGAAATTTTATAGTTAAAGTGCTTCATCTTATAGATGATTATATTGTTTATATAATTTCTTTGCAGCTGTATATGCATATGAATATTCACAAGAAAAAAGAGAAATTATTGAATGCAATAACTTTAAAAAATTATTAAAAAAGTTTGGAATAATATAATTATTGATGGGTTTGAGTTCTCAGATGATAAAACACATGAGTCGTATACTTACCAGTTTGTTGACCTAAAGGTATCTCACAATTAAACTCAACATAATGACTCAAACTATTCTGACTATTAAAATTACTACTACTATAACCCGTTGGATACAACTCAGTAAGACCATCATCACCAGCCTCACCAGTATCCTTCCAAGTACCATTCACCTCAGCGATCTCACGACCACTCACAGTACCATCACCAGTACCAGAGCCATACAAAAAGATCACACTCTGACCACTATCAGAAAAATTAATCGCAGAAGTACGAGTACCACCACGGATAAAAATCGTAGTATTATCCAAAATAATACTATTATCCGCTACATGCTCCAAATCAGATACATTAACAGTCATACTATAATTACCATTACTTCTCGTACGAACACTAACATTATGAGAAGCTCCATCACCACCATAAGCTACCTGATTAAAATGACTGCTACTGTTAGTAGAATAACGACCACCAGGAGCACCCTGAATGGCAGCATTACCTGCACTTACAATCTCAGTATAAGCATAAATACCAAACTCATCATTCACCCAAGAGCGATACATACTCTCCTCCCAGCTCTCACCATGATTCTCCACAGTAATATTAAAATTCCAAGACCAAGTATTATTAAAAGACTCCCAGCAATAAGTATTGGAATTATAACCTTCACCACTAGCAACACCACCACTATTACTAACTGAATGATTCACCCAACTTGAGGATTCACCAGGACCAGAAGCATAACGGAACTGATAACCCGGTTTAAAAACAAAAGACAAATTATGAGCCTCCGTAGAACTAACACCTAAAGAGTCAGTAACATTATACTCAAGGAAATTACCCTTAGTAACCTCACTATTATTAGAAGGATAAATCAAACGATAAACAGCAGTTCCTGTAGTATTCTCATACTGCAAATAAAAATTACGATTAGCACCCAAATTATTAGATGTATTATAACCACTGCCCGTCTCAAGTGAACCATTATCATGCCAACACGTAATGTTTATATAATCAATATTATCCCAACCCTGATCACTACTAATATTAACAATAAAACGATACCAAGTCTCATTATCAGTCTCAGTCATATTATTACGCCTAGAACTCCAAGTCTGAGCACCTAAAGCCGGAGGGCTAGAACCCGAATAAGAAGTACACTTCTGAAAATCATACCACAAAATACGAGGACGCTTAGCCTCAATAGTAACATTCAACCATGTACTATTATGCCAAGAAGATGATGTGCCACCTGCTTTTGTGTTTAATACAAAAGGTCCGAGTATTATATTTGCAAATAAACTATTCATTAAAAATGTAAAAATAAGCATTAACACTACAAGTGATGCAAGTATCTTTTTTTTGTCTATACCCATCTTTATTTACATCCCATCCAATTTAGTTATGTCAAACTAATGACTTTAACCGTAAAAATAGATAACAAGTTTATTTAAATAATTTATTAGCAGGTATTTATGCATGTATCTATGCAGATCATGAGAAATAGCCTATTTTTGA